>NZ_JAMYWY010000001.1:6358345-6716690 GCF_024159265.1 Paenibacillus sp. 1781tsa1
AGCAAAAACACGCATTTATCTCGCAATTACCTGTTTTTAACGGACTTTCGTCACGTTTTCTTTGTCCCGCATCACCTTAACAGCGAATTTCGGAAGCGCAAGCATCCGGCCAGCCCGGCTTGGTTCACGCAATAAGCGATAAAACCACTCCAGCCTTAACTTTTGGAACAGCATAGGCGCACGTTTGGTTTTGCCCGAAATCACATCAAAGCTACCGCCAACGCCCATGGTTACGGGAACTTGCAGTGCATCTTTGTGTTTGTGAATCCACGGTTCTTGTGTGTCGGCCCCACGTGCTACAAACAACAGATCAGGTGCTGCTTCCCGTATGGAAGCAACAACCTGTTCATCCTCAGCCGGACCAAAATAACCGTCGCGATAACCCACAATACGAATCGCCGGATATTGCTGTTGTAACCGAACTGCCGTTTCTTGAATCACCTCAGGGGTGGAACCGAGTAAATATACACCCCATCGATAGTTTTCTCCAACACGCAGCAATTCATGTAAAAGCTCAAATCCCGGCACTCGCTCAGCTACTGGATCTCCACAATAGTTTGCCGCCCATACGACACCTGTTCCATCAGGAACAATTAATTCCGCAGATTGCATGACTTCCATGATTGCGGGATTTTCCAGTGCAGCCATAACCATAATCGGGTTGGCTGTAATGACTTGATGTGGTTGCTTGGACAGCACAGCTTCCTGGAGAACCTTTACCGTTTCTTTCATCGTCAGTTTAGAAAAAGGAATGCCGTAGATTGAAACGGTAGGTATGGATCCGGTCTGACTCATCTTTATCTCATCCTTTGCGGCCTAAATAGTTAATAATCTGCTGTGCAGGCACTCTGGCTTCCTGCTTCAATTCGGTGATGCCATCTTCATGTTCCTTCAGCCACTGTGATCGTTGATCCAGCAATCCGACGACAGTCTTGGCGAGTTTGTCGCCATCTAGTGAGCTCGTATCCCCTGCTGGTTCACTATCCAGTCGAAGCAAGAATTGATCGATTTTCGGATCATACGAGATACCCACCGGTGGCACATATTGCGAAGCTGCATAGATCAGACTGTGCAGACGCATACCGATGACAAGATCACACTTGCTGACTTCCTCCAGCATAAGCTGAGGGTCGGTCAGATCCTGTGCGATGCTGATCTCACTACCTTTACTGGTCACATCACCGAGCATTTCCATAAGGAATCGTGATGCCTGTTCATCCACTGGCAAATGAAATGGCAGAAAACGCAAGTGCACAGCTCGTTTGGAGCACAGCTTTTTCAATCCGGCAGCAATAGCAGTTAGTTCCTTGCGGTCTGATTCCCAGAACCGTACCGATATGCCTATCACAGGAAGCTTGGTGTGTGCTCCAGATGCAGCTTCCACTCGATTCGCTTGAAAAGTATCATTTGCTGAAACTGCACCTGCCCCACTCTTAACTTTTGTCTCAGGTAATGGCAAGCCCATTACGGGGTCGGGTACAACATGGATCTGATTCCACTGTAGCCCGAGCCCACGCAGGTAATCTGCAGATTGTTCATCCCGAACGGATACATAGGTGCAGCCCTTAAAGACTGATTTGATCATCGGATTAAAAATTTTACGATTCACAGGGCCAATCCCCTGCGCATAGATAAACGTTGGTTTTTTCAGCATCTGAGCCAGCTTGATTACACCCAGATAATAAGGAATGGATTTCAGTCCAGTTGCATCCTGCAATAGACTTCCTCCGCCACTGATTAATCCGTCACTCTCCTTGAGTGCTTCACGGACCTCCTTCAATTTCATACGATTCACGGAGCGCACACCGTACATGGAGGTTGTCCACTCGGGATCACCCGAGAGAACAATCGGTTCAATGGTGACATTCGACCTTTGGCTTTCCTCTTCCAGTGCTGTCAAAATCGACTTTAGCACCGCTTCGTCTCCGCTATTGTGGAATCCGTAATACCCCGAGATGACTAACTTTTGAGAAGTGGTGACCATTTTTTCCAACATCCTTCCGCTACTTGCCACACACCCACAGCAATGATACCGAAGATTAAGCCAAGTCCCAATCCCATCACTCCACGAATGAGTGACAATACAGCCGGCGTATGGATATGCGCGAACGTATCCACCATGGACAACTGTCCAATCGCTGCAATAATGAGCACAAAGATGACTTTACGATATTTTAAAGCGGCGAACACGCCAACGATAAACAGCGGGTGTCCCAGCATAAATTCTTTGAATCTCGGACGTACACCGAACGTATCTTCCAACGTGGTACGCAGGAACATCTCGAATGGTGTTACTGATCCCGAGTTGCCTGTACGGCTCAAGTAATAGTATCCAACAACGGCAGCAACGAGTGCCAAAACAACCATTAACACATTAATTGGCATACGAAGCATTTCTTTAATTTTCTTGATAGAGAACGAACCCGAACCCCGGTAAAACACAATGTAGATCGCTACCAACGCCATAGGTGCAAAGTGCAACAGACTTACGCCGCGGAACTGGTTAATCACCAGACTGTACGTAATGCTGTTAAGCAACGCAATGACAAATGGTACGGCCAGGAACGAAATAATTGACGTTCTTACATATAAAACTACAGTCTGTTTCAAACGACGACCTGCAGATGCGTCGGGTTGACGCTGTTGCTGATAGTTCACTGTTCGAACAGCCAGCACCATGGCTATGGTCGGCGCGGCGATTGCAACAAGCAAGGCAATTCCTTGCTCCAGCAGCGTTGGTTTCAAGAGGAACAATCCTGCACTGCCCACCAAAGCAACCACAAATGCGACCAAGGTCAGTAGTGGGATAAAATAAGAAACCATAAGTGCAATCATGGCAATTGCACCAACAAGAGCAACCAGCTTGGCATAACGCTGAATCGATGAATCCTTCACTGTAAATGCTTCAGCTTGTCCAAGTTCGAAGCCATGTTTAGCCATACGTTCTATCGCATGGCCCGGCTCACCCAGGCTGTTGATCAGATTCTCAATTGGATCTGTAATCATGGCCTTGGCTGTATTCCGACTTGGCGATGCATTCATATAGAGCATACGAATGTTGCGGTCTTTGGTTGCCAGTACAAAACGGTCAGCAATCGTGTCTACGTCCAGATTGGCATCGCCATCACTAAGCGAGTACAGACGCGTAACGTTGTAATCCGTTTTATATGCAAGGGTCTGGAATCCAGACTGCGGTTTCTTTAAGTTCTCAATGGCTGCAAGACCAATATTGTGCTTGTTCAGCAACTGTGCGAATTGGTCGAGACTTTTCATCTCTGCATTATCATTGTACCCTTTCACAGCATCACCATCAAACAAGATGCGCTTTACGCCATTCTCCTCGAAGAAGGTAAGCAAGCGCTCCATCGATTCCTGGCTGTAGGGCACACTGTCCGAGATCCGCGGCAAAATGTAAAAACCTTTATCACGTAGCATCTTCACGGCAACCGGATCGGGCTGCAAAGGCTGCATGTTGGCATTCTCCGGAGGAGTCTGCAATATTAAGCCGCTACGACCTTCATATTCCCATGGTTGCACCGGAATCTGCCGATCAGCGAACGTTTGTTCAATAATAGGGGTATACGTCTGTGCGTTTTCCTCTGATGTAAATAACACATACGTGTAATTTGCGTTAGAAGGAATCACATCTTTGGTCAGGTTCGCGAGATCCTGGCCGTTGTATACCATCAGTCGGCGTGTCTTTCTCAGCTCGTCCAATGTACTTTCGAACACAGCCATCGTTGTAACGCCTGCGTCTTTTAGACGAGTCAATTGTTCATTCATGAAATCTTGCGGATGTGCCTGATACGCGGAGATATCCAGCAGACCCCGATAGTTGAAAACAAGTTCTACCTTTTTGGCAGAAGATTCTGTCTGCACCCGATCACTGATTACAGGGATGGACGCAACCAGACCGATAATAACAACGAGCCACAACCACTTCCGAGAAGCGTTATTCCAATAAAGCCATTTTTGACGCACTACATGTACCTCCTCAAGTGTTGGAACCAAATGCACGTTCAGCTCAAGTAATTCGTTCATTTAACATTCATACAATAGGTTACAAACAGCTTGTGTCAACAAGCCCTGATATATGCCAGTCTATCTACACTTTTATTTCAAAGAAAAACCCCTCCGCCAACCAACCTTACGGTGCGGAGAGGCCTTCTCATGTTCTTGCTCATTGTTGCATTCGTATTATTGTGCGTCTACACGCGACATTACATTGGTCACCAGACGCTCGATCCGGCTTTCCGCATCTTCCAAACTCTCTCCACGAACGGCGAAGTATACTTTGATCTTCGGTTCTGTTCCTGAAGGACGCAAGCAGAACCACGATCCATCTGCCAAAATGAACTTCAGTACGTTTTCCTTCGGAAGACCGTCCAGACCAAGGGAGTAGTCCAGTACATCTTGTACCGCAATTCCCGCTACTTCTTGTGGCGGATTGGAACGCCAATCCGTCATTTTGGCCTGAATCTGAGCTACGCCGTCTTTACCTTTCAGCGTACGGGATTCCAGCTTCTCCAAGAAGTATCCGAATTGGTTGTACAGCTCTTGCAAGACATCATACAACGTCTTACCTTGACTCTTATAGTAAGCAGCTGCTTCAGCAATCAGCATCGAGGCAAGGACAGCATCCTTGTCACGGGCATAGTTGCCGGAAAGGTATCCATAACTCTCTTCATATCCGAACAAGAAGGTATGACTGCCTGTTGCTTCGAACTGGTTCATTTTTTCACCGATATATTTGAAGCCTGTCAGTGTGTTCATCACTTCTGCACCGTAATGTTCAGCAATAACAGCACCCATCTCACTGGTTACGATCGTTTTGACAACTGCGCCATTGCTTGGCAGTGTTCCTGTCTCTTGCAGGCGACTGAGCAGGTAATGTACCATAATGGCACCAGATTGGTTACCGGACAAGACGAAATATCTGCCATCGTTGTCTTTCACGACTGCACCCATACGGTCTGCATCCGGATCTGTTCCGATCAAAATGTCAGCGCCCACGGATTCCCCCAGCTTCATTGCAAGCGTAAACGCCTCGCGTTCTTCCGGGTTAGGGGATTTCACGGTAGAAAACTCAGCATCAGGCTGTTCCTGTTCAGCTACAATGTGCACTTGCTCAAAACCGATCTGCTCCAACACGCGACGTACCGGGATGTTGCCTGTTCCGTGCAGCGGTGTGTATACGATTTTGAAATCACGGCCTATGCCGGATTGGATCAATTCGCGGCTCAGACTGCGACTTGCTACGATATCCACAAACGCCTGGTCTTGGTCTTCACCCAACCAGATCAGGAGCCCCTGCGCTTCTGCTTCTTCTTGCGTCAGCTTCTTCACGTCAGCAAGGGAAGGTACTTCCTGGATGTACTGAATGACTTTTTCCGCTTCATCCGGTACCAATTGACCGCCCTCATGATTGTACACTTTGTATCCGTTGTATTCCGGTGGGTTATGGCTCGCTGTTACAACGATTCCTCCAGTAGCCTTCTGATTACGCACTGCAAATGACAACTCTGGAGTTGAACGCAGGGATGGGAACAGCTTGGCTACAATGCCGTTTCCAGCCAGTACAAGCGCAGCATCCAGTGTGAATTCAGGTGAGAAATGACGGGAATCATGAGCAATGACCACAGAAGGTTTGCCTTCTTGGTCACCATGCTGCTCAAGCAAATAACGCGCAAATCCTTGCGTTGCCCGACCTACGGTGTAACGGTTCATCCGGTTGCTTCCTGCACCAATGACCCCGCGCAATCCTCCTGTACCAAACTCCAGGTTTCTGTAAAAACGTTCCTCCAGCTCTTTCGGCTGATCCTGCAAGTCACGAAGCTCTTGTTTCGTTGCTTCATCAATCGAAGCATCCTCCAACCATTGCTGCAACGTCTCTGCTGCTGCTGTGCTTAACTGTTCCATTCCGATAAACCCCTTCCGTCTATATAAATTCAGGTGTGCTGAGTTACTTCAGCATCTTGCATCATTCGGTTCGTCCACGTTCCGGCATGATGTCAATGCTCACGTATGTAATCAGCTTGGGTCAGACAGTGCAAACATAATCTCGCCTTCAGCGACCACTTTGTCGTCTACCCGGGCGGTTGCTTTACCTTTACCAATGGAACCCTTCAGACGTGTAATCTCCACTTCCAGAATCAACGTATCTCCGGGCACAACTTGTCCACGGAATCGGAAGTTGTCCAGTCCCGCCAAGAAGCCGATTTTGCCTTTATTCGCTTCCAGGTTCAACATAGCCGCTGCACCAACCTGAGCCAATGCTTCGGTGATCAAAACACCCGGCATTACCGGATACTCAGGGAAATGACCAATAAAGAATGGTTCATTAATCGTTACATTTTTCAAACCAACGGCACGTTTGCCATCTTCCATCTCCAAAATTCTGTCCACCAAAAGGAACGGCGGACGGTGCGGGATGATTTCTTGAATCTGTTTGATATCGAGCACAGTGTAATCTCCTCTCGGGATGTTTATATGAGCGTTCTTCATCATGGATTGACTCTTAGCGCTACGGTGGTCGTTACGGTTACGGGTCGTCCTTCTGATCGCTGTTGTCTCCGAATTTTTTTGATCAACCTCATAGAGGTCAAAATTCGGTGACAAAGGCGAGCGCTTCGCTTCTTCTGAACGATTCCGTTCCCTCCACTTACTTCGGTGCTGAAAGGTCAACCCCCACATGACAAAATCAAAAGCTCATATAAATGGGTTTTTAATTTTTAAATTTTGTATGGAAAGCATATTTTCGGTTAACACTAGTTATATCCTTCATGACTGCAGTAGTGAAGGTTAAGATAAGGGGTCTCTCTTCGCGATAACGAATGTCTTTCGCAGGGGAGGCCTCTTTTGTGACGTCAAACGTCATCCATCATTATACTGTTTTCAACGTCAAAAAGAAAACTCCTGCCTGCGCAGGAGTTTTCGCTTAACTCGTTACATTATGGCGCGAACACCAGATTATATACATGTTCCCATGTACTCCATTGCCATACGGAACCGATATCTTGTTTGCCCAGTACCACATATCCAGCTACCATTCCGCCAGCGAGGGCAAGAACAAGCAGGGCCGGGACTAGGAACCATCTAGCGATGCGCCATCCACTCTTCTTCTTCTTGACTTCCTTTTTCTCTGGCTTACTGTTCTGCTGCTGTGTTTCTGTCATCACATTCACCTTTTACGCTCTCATATTGTTGGCAAGACCCAACATGGAATCACTTGAAGTTAGCGCCTTGGCCGCCAGTTGATATGTCCGCTGTCCTTGCATAAGCAAAGACATCTCCTGTGTCATATCCACATTGGATTGCTCCAGATATCCTGGACGGATCAAGGCAGCTGCTTGACGTGTAGCTGCATTAGCGCCAAATACATCATCCTCGGTTAATCCCGCATCCAGGCCAAAGAGGTTATCCTCATATTGTACCAGACCTTCAGGGCGTTCAATGTCTACCACTTGCAGTTGTGCCCCAATGGTTGCGTTTGCCTCATTACCGCGTCGGATTAACAGGTTGCCATTTTCATCAAAAGCAACTTTGCTATTATTCGGTGCCGTAATACGATTACCTTGACGATCCAGGGCAAAGTGGCCTTCACCATTGACCATCACCATCATATCTGGTGCATTTGGATTAGCTTTTGGTCTTGTATCCGGTACAAAATGAAATGCACCCTGACGTGTCCACATTTTCTCCCCGTTCGCTTCAACTGCAAACATGGCATTCCCCTCAATGGCCAGATCGGTCGGAAGGCCGGTCTCGTTCAAAGGGCCTTGAGACATATCCTTTGTCACATCCGCCAAACGAGCACCAAAACCGAGGTTATATCCCATCGGTGTGGAGCGTCCATCCAGTTTATACTTGTCCGGTTGTTGTTGCACCCGGGTCAGCACATCCTCGAAGGCTGCTTGCTTGCTCTTATAGCCTGCCGTATTCACGTTGGCAATATTATCGGCAATGACATCCAGTCGTTGCTGGATGGCAGTCATGGAAACCTTGGCACTAATCATGGAATTATTCATCGGTGGTTTACCCTCCCCTGGTTCTACCCTCCCAAACCCTCCCTGGTAGGGAGGGCCCCAGATGGCGCTGCCCTCTGGACTCCCGAAACAGGCGGAGAGGGTGCGTGGGGTACGATCTTGCTAAGTGACGGTGGTGTGTGTGCGCCGCGACTGCCCAACTAATATTTACGCCATGGTTTCACATGGCTAAATATCAGTTGGGCACGCTCTTTGTGCGGCGAGTAGCTACGCGTGGTCTCTTCCCTGCTTTGCTTCGCAAAGGACTGTCGAGACCGTCGCTTCGCTCAGGTACTTCTACGCATTCCTCGCATAGGCTCGGCTGCGTCTAGGCTCTTGCGCTTCGCGTGGTCTCTCCCTGCTTTGCTTCGCAAAGGGCTGTCGGGACCGTCGCTTCGCTCAGGTACTTCTACGCATTCCTCGCATAGGCTCGGCTGCGTCTAGGCTCTTGCGCTCCGCGTGGTCTCTTCCCTGCTTTGCTTCGCAAGGGACTGTCGAGACCGTCGCTGCGCTCAGGTACTGCCACGCATTCCTCGCATAAGCTCGACTGCGTCTAAGCTCTTCGCTCCGCGTGAGCCTCTCTGCTTTGCTGCGCAAAGGGCGTTTGGCTCTCCGCTGCGCGGTTATATTTAAACGTCGGCGTTATACACGCCCGACTTCATTGACGGCTTTATCCAGACTGCGGTCGTAGAATTGTACGACCTTCTGGTTTGCTTCATACGCACGGAATGCGGCGTTCATATCAACCGTTGCCTGTGAGGCATCGACATTCGAGCCTTCCAAGTATCCCTGACGGATCTGCACATTATCTCCTGCAGCCATCATCCGGGCTGTTGCCCCGTTTGCATCGCTGAGACTGAAATTGCCATCACCTTGACGAACCAGTTGATTCGGCTGGTCAATGACACTAATCCCGAGAGTAACCCCTGTCGGTGCACCGCTTGCTGCATCCACCAAACGGCCTTGCTCATCCACTTTAAATTGCTCTACGGAACCTGTCAACACTATAGGTTGTCCATTATTATCCAACACCTGTGAACCTGTTGAGCTCAGCAATTGTCCCGTTCCTGTAATCTCGAAGTGTCCATCGCGTGTATATCCGGTGTTACCTTCTGCATCTTGAACTGTAAAATACGCCTGAGGCTGATAAGTTACCGTGCCATCGGCCCGTACAAATTTGCCTGATGCGTCAAACGGGACAGGTTGTCCAGTCTGCGGATCGTTGACCGACATATTGGATGAAATGGAAAAATCATTTTTCTGCCCAGTCTCCATAATAGTCCCCTGCAAATTCATGGACAAACTCTCTTCCGCGAACACCCCCGTGTTCAGCTTGCCCAGCCGCTTTGTTGGAAGATTTGCATCTCCGCCTACCAAAGTAATGAGCATTTCCGGGAAGGAACGGCTTACGCTGTTCACCTGTTTGTATCCCGTGGTGTTCATATTTACGATATTCTGTGTTGCTGTGTCATGGCGGCGTTGTTGCGTAATCATTCCCGCAGTAGCGGTGTACAGACCTCTTAACATGAATTAACCCCTCTCCTCAAGCGCTTGTCCTGCATCGCAGGTTGGCTGCTTGTCCGTTCTGCTTTCCGAGCATGGCGAACCTTTGCTTTTTATATCGGCAGATTAGAACTTTTTCTTAACCACCTGATCCAAATTATTAAGCATAATGCCTGTCCCCTTCACGACACAGTGCATTGGATCTTCCGCAACCCATACCGGTACATGCAATTCATTGGACAAAAGCTCGTCCAGTCCGTTCAGCAATGCACCTCCACCTGTCAATACAACACCACGGTCGATAATGTCCGCTGACAATTCAGGCGGTGTACGTTCCAATACTGACTTCGCTGCTACGATGATGGATTGCACAGAATCCCAGAGTGCTTCCTGTACTTCATTTCCCGATACCGTTACGGTAACAGGCAGACCGGATACCATATCACGTCCGCGTATGTCCATCTCGGTTTGACGTCCACCCGGATGTACGGAACCAATCGCAATCTTGATATCTTCTGCGGTCCGTTCACCGATCATAAGCTTGTACTTGGCTTTGATAAACTTGATAATGGCTTCGTCGAACTTGTCCCCTGCGACCTTAATAGAAGAGGCGGTGACCACGTCGCCCATAGACAGGACTGCAACGTCAGTCGTACCGCCGCCGATATCCACGACCATATTGCCGCTCGGCTGAAAAATATCCATTCCCGCACCGATCGCTGCCGCTTTCGGCTCTTCTTCCAGAAACACTTCTTTGGCACCGCTGCGTTCTGCCGCCTCGCGGATGGCCTTCTGTTCCACGGATGTAATGTTCGTTGGTGCACAGATCAAAATTCGAGGGTGGCTGTACCAGCTTCTTGCACCCACACGATTAATGAAATGTCTGAGCATCGCTTCCGTAATCTCGAAGTCCGCAATAACGCCGTCACGCAGCGGTCTAATGGCAACAATGTTACCTGGAGTACGCCCCACCATACGACGCGCTTCTTCCCCAACAGCAAGGACACGTTTCGTATCTCTTTCAATGGTCACGACGGAAGGTTCATCGAGGACAACCCCACTTCCTTTCACGTGAATAAGCACGTTGGCCGTGCCAAGATCAATACCGATATCCTTGCTAAACATAAAAGAGCCCCCAAAGTGATATTATTTGGTCAGCGTATCCTGTGAAAAAGAGTCCCTTATCACGTCACCGCTCGTTCGACAAAGTGCAACATATATATGTAAAAATCGGGCTGATAAGATGTCATAATTCGATCCTGTACCAGCTTTTAACATATCATACTTCAGGGGAGGGATTCAATGCATGTGTGAGCTTTTTGGCCTACGTCTTTGTGAAGATGCTTACGATTTGGCGGAAGCCAACACCTCACGTTTCTTGCCACTCGTTTTTTTGTATTTAATTTTGGTCGCTTCACCGCCCCGCAAATGGCGGATTGACTTGTGATACTCCAAAATGTGTTTCACCTGGTCAGCAAGATCAGGGTTGATTTCCGGCAGACGCTCCGTCAGATCCTTATGCACAGTACTCTTTGACACGCCGAATTCTTTGGCTATGGTACGGACCGTATTCCTCGTCTCAACAATGCAGCGACCAATTTTGATGGTCCGTTCCTTGATGTAATCGTGCACGCTCCCGCCTCCCTACTGTGTGGATAGTTTGGTACATTATATGAGGAGCATGCCTATATATTCGCGGTTTAGAGGTGTGACAAGCTTCGAAGGTCCCATTATTTTCTGAAAAGCACAAAAAGAGCAGAGGTTCAACCCCTCTGCCCATCATGTTGCTGCGGTAAAAATCATTTATTTTTCCGGAAGATATCCTTGCGGGTTAACCGGCTGTCCGTCTTCGTACACTTCAAAGTGAAGGTGGTTGCCAAGCGTTTTACCCAATTCATTGACACCAGCAGATGCAATCGCATCTCCCTGTTTCACTTCATCGTCTTGTTTCACTTTGACGTCTGCCAAGCTTTGGTATACCGTCTTCAGGTTATCGCTGTGTGTGATTTCCACAACTTGACCTGTGAGCGGATTTTGCTCAACCCGGGTAACTTTACCGGCAAGTGCTGCTTTGACTTCAAACGTTTTGTTATCCCCACGTGCCAGATCCACACCCGTGTTCGGGATGAATGTATCATTGTACTGCACCATTGCCGCTTCATGTTCCTCGGTTGAAGCTTCGCTATCATAGAAAGGTTTCACTACCGAAATTTCGGACGGTACCGCTACCGGCCATACAAAATTCTCCGACTTTGCAACAACTTCCACACTTTCTTCTTCTCCGCCTGCTGCTGTTCCTTCTGTACCCGCCGATGCGCCTGTTTCTACTACCCCGCTAGCAGAGTCCGGGTTCATAGCTTTGTCGCCTGTTCCCTGATAGACCCACACTAAGGTTAGTATAATGCCTGCTGCTGCGATGTAGGCTGCCGGGAAGACCCAGCGTTTGGACATTGCTCTTTTCCATGAAGAGGGCTGGCTAGCCGGTACTCCTTGAGTTGTTTTAGGAGTTTCTTCTTGGACTGTTTTTTTGTTTTGTTCATTCATCTTGATCACCTCAGTAACAAGTGTTACCGGGTGCAACTCTTTTATACACGCGCGACTCTAATTATTTTCACGGAGGTTTCAAAGAGTGCTATATATGGAGTGTGTGCAGCTAGTTGGTGCGCCGCTTCGGGGCCAGAAAACCTTTCGACCGCTGGTTACTACCAGATTTCTTCTATCGCCTTCTACAAAAGTGAAATCCGGTAGTAAAGGCAAGTTTACGCTTCCGATGCAGCTTTCTTTCAGAAAGCTTTTAACTTTGTTTCTACAGGTCTTTTCTGTCCCCTGCGCTCTCCATACACTAGCACTCTCCGCATATATAGCCGAATCTCGAAAGCTCCGGAATGGGTGTTGGTAGACTGGTCTGGATTGGCTGTAGAGACCAATCCTTTTATGAAGTGCATTTATCGGTGAGAGCGAAATGATATAAGTTGTGACTGGATAATACAGATTTAAGATGCTCTAGGTTCGTTGAAGTGTGATGTGAGATTAGAGATTGGTGATACACTAATGACTGATGCTTCTAACATACTAATTTAGAAAAAAGCTGGATCTTGATTGGTCACAGTATAGTTTGAAATTCCTTTGTAGATTGGGGACATAAATCAAATTTGTAAGCTTATAACTTGGAAACTTGATTTCAACGTTCTGGTTTTGGTTTTGGTTTTGGTTTTGGTTTGGCTGCTTATTACGAATAGCATGTAGTCAATGACAGCACCCTCAATTTTGCTAATGAATAGATATAAAATATTTCTAACGAACTCAGGCGGCCTTATTGGCGAGGAAATCGCTGCTTAAGAATCCTAACGAACCGTAGACACCCTAAATACTCTTTTTGGCCCTATGATCGCTCCATTACCGTAGTATGTCGTGATATAACGTGTCTGAGATTCGTTAGAATTTCCATTCGTCCTGATATCCTCTGATAAGGCCTCTCAGATTCGTTAGGGCACCAATGGGTTATGGGAAGCTTAGAACAGTTCCAAACAAACTTAAACTGCTGTCCTTCACATACTTTTGCACACATTCTCACATATTCCTACCCATTCGAATTATTTCGCTTTATCCATCCGCATTCATCTCTCCTACTTCGAGGCCAGCATCTTGGATGCCTGTCCGAATGAGATGCCAGTATAGTAGTGTTTGAGAATCTGGGTGGCCGTGTGTCCCTCCTGCGCCATGCCGTTTGCTCCCCACTGGCTCATGCCAACACCATGCCCGTATCCGTACGTTGTAATCTGGACCTCGTCACCTGTGGTCTTCCAACTGAACTGGCTGGATCTTAATCCAAGCAGCTTGCGCACCTCGGGGCCGCTGAATGTTTCACCTGCGATCTGCATTTCCTTAATCCGATGACCTTTGGTTGTAGACAATACTTCCATCCACGTTCCACTCTTCTGGGTGGTAACCGGAATGGCATCCAGGTTCAGTTTCTGCAGAATTTCGTTACGCTTCATGGTAACGGTCTGCTTGTAGCCTGGCGCCAGGGTTTTGTCCCATGGACTGTCCACACTTTGCAGATACGGTACAGCGTTACCCCATACATCCTCCGCATTCTCGGTATACCCATTACTTGTGGAAAAAAAGGATGCGGTGATCGCCTTGCCCTGATATGTCATCACCGTATCTCGACTTTCGCGCACAGCCTGTTGCAGCTTCTCCCATTCCTTCGCCTTCCCTAGGCGAGTCCAATCCGCTTTTACCTGATCTGGCGGAATAAACACCTGATGGCTGACCGTATCCGTCACATCCGCCGCACCTGATGGAACACCGCTTGTATCACTAGCAGCAAGCCTTCGCACGATAAATGTGCGAGCTGCTATTGCCTGCGCCTTTAACGCCTCCAGCCTGAATTCCGCTGGCATCTCAGCAGCCACAACCCCGGTAACATAGTCTTCCAGTGGCAGATTCATCATTGTGCCTGTGGCAGACAGGTATACGCGCACTTTAGGTTCAGGGTAGGTAACAGGAACTGCTGGCACAGGAGCTGGAGTTCTTGTACTGCTGGCATCTGTTGGAGCAGGGATCGGCTTGGGTGATTCGGTTGTCCGCGGCCATACCAGAATGACCGGAATCAGTAATGCCATTGCCAATAAAGCAGATACGCCAGCTGCAGGTTGCCATCGTGTAGCGTTGCGTCCCCATCGGGGTTTTCGTCCGAATGTCCGCATTCGGCGACGCTTCACACGGCGGAATTGGTCCAGCTCAATAACAGGTATATGAATATGCTCAGTTGCCTGCCGGTTCAGCTCATCTGTCGACATCCGTCCTGGGTTTGAACATTTTGCAGGCTGTGATGGAACAGTCCTCAGATTCAATGGGGTAGGCTTGTCTCTTTCCACTCCAGAAACGGTATTCTTCTCCGGCTCTTGCATACCTGGACGAGGGACAAGGGGTACCTTTACCTGTACACGAGCTTCTTTCATTCGACTATAACCCTCCGTTATCTATGGCCGGTCATGTGCCGGTCGTGTTGTTCAAATCCATAGTTTAGGTTATGAGCTAGCTCGATCTGATAGAACCTGATTTAAGAGAAACGAGGCCCTTTTCCTTCCATTCACTCACCTGCTTTGTTTTGCCTTGCATCTCTTACAAATGCTGATCTGTCGCCCAAAATAGGTGTTTATGCGAAACCAAATCCCTAAAAAAGGCGCTCTTTCATTTTGTTCAGAATTGGTACAGAATACGATGTTATGTTATATAAATTAAGACCAGCTATTAATAGAATCAGGTATCAAATTCCTTGTCATCTGCTTAAAAGTAAACACAAAAAAAGCCAAGCCAGATGGCTTAGCTTTATCATTTTTTTACAATATACGTTCCATCGCATTCATAATCCACGCAAGCGTGTGATTCAAAATAGAGGGACCCTATTTTTATTTATTCAATCCAATGTTAAGCAAGAGTTGGTTGCACCTTAAACATCGGTACTTCTTTCTCCACTTTTTCACTAGGTGCTTTGGTTGCTTCCAGCTTAGGCTCATCAACCGAGATTCGATAGATGTCAGCTCCAAGTCCGTTAAGCTTCTCAGCGAGATGTACATAGCCACGGTCGATGTGATGAACACCGCCCACTTCCGTTGTACCTTCAGCAACAAGACCTGCAATTATGAGTGCGGCACCCGCACGCAAATCGGTAGCCGTTACTTTGGCACCCTTCAGTTTGGCATTACCTGTGATGATGGACGAACGTCCTTCAACTTTGATCTCCGCATTCATCAGTTGGAACTCATCCACATGCATGAATCGGTTTTCAAAAACAGTCTCTGTCACAACACTTGTTCCTTCAGATGCGAGCAAGAGTGCCATCATCTGGGATTGCATATCTGTCGGGAATCCTGGGTAAGGTAATGTTTTCACATCCACAGCCTTAAGAGGACGATCTGCGATTACACGCACGCCATTCTCATCCGGTTGGATGGTTACACCCATCTCTTCAAGCTTCGCGATAACGGAGCCTAAATGATCAGAGATTGCACCTTCAATGTACACGTCACCACCAGAGATTGCAGCAGCAGCCATATACGTACCCGCTTCTACCCGATCCGGAATAACGGTGTGTGTAACACCTGTCAGTTTCTCCACACCTTCGATACGGATCACTCCAGTACCAGCACCACGTACGATGGCACCCATTCCGTTCAGGAAGTTGGCAAGATCCACAATCTCAGGTTCTTTCGCCGCATTCTCCAGAACAGTTACGCCCTCGGCCAATGTTGCAGCCATCATAATATTTTGAGTGGCACCTACGGAAGCCACATCCAGATAAATTTTCGCGCCACGCAACCGTCCTTGGCTACGAGCTTCGATATAACCTTGGCCCAAGCTGATCTCTGCGCCCATGGCTTCAAAACCTTTCAAATGCTGATCAATAGGCCGTGTACCGATGGCACATCCACCAGGAAGTGAGATTCTTGTATGACCCATTCGAGTCAACAAAGGCCCCATGACCAGGAAAGACGCCCGCATTTTACTTACCCATTCGTACGGGGCTTCACAGGAAGTAAGCTTCTCCGCATTTACGGTAATCACTTCGTCCCGGTATGTAACTCCCGCTCCCAGCGATTCCAACACCTTGTTAATCGTCATCACATCGTCTAGAGGAGGCGCGTCAATAATAACGCTTTGTCCTTCTTCCCCTAAGAGAGAGGCAGCGATGATCGGAAGAACAGAATTTTTAGCGCCGCTAACTTTGACACTTCCGGTCAACCTTTTGCCACCGCGGACGATAAATTTGCTCATCATGGTTCCCTCCGCGCTTTTATTCCCTTTTCTTCATTCCGGAATACGTAAGCCCCACTGTGTGTAGAAAGGACTGTTGCTGTGTGTGGAATTTCGACATATTCTGGCATATTGCCACAGATGTCTGTTCAGAAAAGAATTGGTTTTTATAATCCATATCAATGATACCATGTGCCGTGCGTCTTGCTAATCAGCATGTAAAATTAGTGTCTTACAAGCCAGCAGAGCATCAGAACAGACAGAGTGGGATGGTTATTAGCCGGTATGAACCGGATATCCCGTTTATAACTACAAAATAAGTGAACAATTGTGAATTCCCTAACTTCCATCATAACATTGTTGAATTGTACGATACAAGCATTTTTACATAAAACATCTCAAATTCATCCAATTTTACGTCACATTTTTTTCTTAATTTCTTTACCGACAACTCATACTCTAATTGTTAACACAATTAATCGATGTTATTCGACAATGAGCTCCTTCAAGGGCCTAACAGATGATTAACCAACCATCTCAACATTAAAACAAATTACGCAACATTTGAGTCCATGACAAGTAGTCAATGACAAAACCAGCAACGGCATGCCCCAGAATGATGGCGAGCAACAAATGTAACAGTCTTCCCTGAGCACCTCGTGGTTGTCTGATGATTAAATCCAGCTTGAGATTTTGCAAAGCCCACCAAGACAACGCAATACATAAAAGGGAGACGATGATTGAGACCAAGCCATTGGTGCTTAACGCCTGATTCACCTGATTCGTCAGATCAGTATCCATATATTCTTTACCTCCACATTTGTTGCAGCGATCAGCATATCATATGCCCGACACCCATAACTTGTTAGTACACTGGAATGTCTTAAGCACAACATACTGAGCGTACTGTCAGATTTACTCCTGCCAGGCAGGAATCTCCTGATGCCCAAAGAGCGAGCAGCAACAATCCGGCTGTGCAAGACTATGGAATCTACTACGCAGCTTCCTGCTTCTGCTGACTCTATGGAATATAGGCTCTTTCATCATACATTGTCAATTACATTGATTTCCACTTCTCAAATATTTTAATTTTAAAATGCCGGGATTTTGTGACTAAAACGACATAAAAGAGCGCTATTTCGATATCGATTCTGTCATTTCCTCGGAAATAATTTTAATTTTCTCATGAAAAAAATGGTTCTCTTAGTGGTAAATACGCCCACTACTTTAGTCCTATATTCTATTCAAATCCTCATCATAGGTGAATAATTTGCTTAAAATACTTCTGTTTACTGAAGGAATATGATGGGGTTTTGTGGTCAGCGATTTTGATATATTCGATAAAACAATTCTATCAGACAAACTCAAAAAAGCCCGGCAGACTAAGCCGCCGGGCTTCCAAGAATCGTTTATTTGCCAAAAACGTTAATCCGGTTAACCGCTTTTTGCAGCGCAATCTCTGCACGACGGTGATCAAAGTGGTCCTGATTGCTTTGGCTTGCAAGCCGACGTTCTGCCCGCTCTTTCGCCGCACGCGCACGATCCACATCAATGTTTTCCGGGAATTCAGCACTCTCTGCGAGTACAACAACCTTATCTTTACGTACTTCGATAAACCCGCCACCGATAGCAACTTGTTTATTTTCTTTTCCGTTACGAATATAGATTGGTGAAATCTGCAAAGGTGTAACCATAGGAATATGACCAGGCAGAATGCCCAGTTCCCCTTCAATACCACGAGCCGTGATGCTATCCACTTGTTCTGAATACACCAGACGCTCAGGTGTTACAATCTCCAACAAAAAGGTGCTCAATTCCATCCCTCCTGAAACTATCCGAAGGATAGCCCACATAAGGACAATCCTGGATTCAGACTAAACCAGTGTTTTGGCTTTCTCCACTGCCTCTTCAATTGTACCAACAAAGAGGAAAGCTGCTTCCGGAAGATCATCATACTTACCTTCGAGAATCTCTTTAAAGCTGCGCACCGTTTCTTTAACCGGAACGTATTTACCCGGAATACCGTTAAATGCTTCAGCAACGTGGAAAGGCTGGGACAAGAAACGTTGGATTTTACGAGCACGGTATACAAGCGCTCTGTCTTCCTCACTCAACTCGTCCATACCCAAGATCGCAATGATATCTTGCAATTCATTGTAACGCGCCAAGATACGTTTAACGCCTTGAGCTACGCTGTAGTGTTCTTCACCTACAACTTCAGGGGACAAAATCCGGGAGCTGGATGCCAGCGGATCTACCGCAGGGTAGATACCCATCTCGGAAATTTTACGCTCCAGGTTCGTCGTTGCATCCAAGTGGGCAAACGTCGTTGCAGGAGCCGGATCAGTGTAGTCATCCGCAGGCACGTAGATGGCCTGGATGGATGTTACAGAACCTTTTTTCGTTGAAGTGATACGTTCTTGCAGTTGACCCATTTCTGTTGCCAGCGTAGGTTGGTAACCTACCGCGGAAGGCATACGTCCAAGCAAGGCAGATACTTCTGAACCCGCTTGGGTGAAACGGAAGATATTATCGATAAAGAGCAACACGTCACGGCCTTCTTCATCACGGAAGTATTCCGCCATGGTCAGACCTGTGAGGGCTACACGAAGACGTGCGCCTGGAGGCTCGTTCATTTGTCCGAAGACCATTGCTGTTTTGTTGATAACGCCGGAATCACTCATCTCGTGATACAAGTCATTACCTTCACGTGTACGCTCACCAACACCCGCAAATACGGAGATACCGCCGTGCTCTTGTGCGATGTTGTTGATCAATTCTTGAATGGTTACCGTTTTACCTACACCGGCACCACCAAAGAGACCGATTTTACCACCTTTAGCATAAGGAGCAAGCAAGTCGATAACTTTGATTCCTGTCTCCAGCATCTCTGCTTGGGTAGTCAGTTCATCAAATGCAGGTGCTGAACGGTGAATCGGGTTCTTGTGCTCAACAGCTACGGCACCGCCAGTATCAATTGCTTCGCCGAGTACGTTAAATACACGACCCAGTGTTGCTTCACCGACAGGTACAGAGATTGGTGCTCCTGTATCTAAAGCTTCCATACCACGAACAAGTCCATCCGTGGAGGACATCGCAATACAACGTACTCGGTTGTCACCCAGATGTTTCGAAGCTTCGAGTGTAAGGTTTACACTAACGCCGCTCTCACTTACTGTCGTGATCGTAATGGCATTGAGGATTTCCGGCAGACCGCCGCGATCAAACTCGACGTCAACAACCGGACCCATGATGCTCACAACGCGTCCTTTGTTCATCTTAACGTTCCCCTCCTACAAGCCTGCTACTTTTGCAAAAATAATGTACCGTTCGTTTATCTTTGCTCTGCAAGCCTTCATTAATAAAAAAACGGTTAGCCTTGTGCTGCGTTGGCACCTGCCACAATTTCCGTAATCTCCTGCGTAATCGCCGCTTGGCGGGCACGGTTGTATGTCAATGACAAGTCATTAATGAGTTTAGATGCATTTTTGGTTGCATTACCCATTGCCGTCATTTTCGCACCCAGCTCACTCGCCTTACCGTTCAGAAGTGCACCATAGATCAGTGTTTCCGCATAACGCGGAAGCAAAACTTCAAGTACAGCTTCAGCAGACGGCTCGTATTCGTAGCTTGCCGTTGGTCCTTCCGCAGCAGTTACCTCAGGTGTTTCCATTGGAAGAAGTTTTTCTACCGTAGGAATCTGGGTCAACGCATTCACAAAGCGGTTATAACAAATGTACAATTCATCAAATTCAGCCAGTTCAAACCCATGAACAGCTTCGTGTGCAATGGATTTGATATCTGCAAATGAAGGCGAATCCGACAGATCCGTTGTTGTGGATGCCATCGCCATTTCACGACGTCTGAAGTAATCGCGTCCTTTACGTCCAATGACGAACAACTCGTAGTCATCCTGGGAGTTGTGGCGCTCTTTGAGCGTCTGATTAACCTGACGCAAAACGTTCGCATTGTACCCACCTGCAAGACCACGGTCCGATGTAATGATCAGGTAAGCTGTCTTTTTGACCGGACGGCTCTCCAGCATCGGATGCTGTATGCCTTGCGTGCTTGATGCAATACTAGCTACAACTTCTTTCAGTTTCTCCGAATAAGGACGGGCTGCTTCCGCTTTTTCCTGCGCTTTACGCAGTTTTGCAGCAGCTACCATCTCCATTGCTTTGGTGATCTGCTTGGTGCTTTGTACGCTTTTAATTTGCCGCTTAATTTCGCGCATGCCTTTTGCCATGATTTCACCACCTTAAAGTTTTGACAAAGTCAAAACTACATCGTAAGCACAACCCTACTTTGGCAAAGCCAAAGTTACTTCGTAAGCATTCACTAGTTTTGACTCTGTCAAAACTACATCGTAAACACAACCCTGTTTTGACAGAGTCAACGTATTACATGCAGACATGCGGAATCGGTTAGACAACTCCGCACCTGCAATCATTTATTTAGACAGAGACAGCAAAGCTCTTTCTGAACTTCTCGATTGCACCTTTCAGTGCATTTTCGTTGTCTGCAGTCAATTCTTTAGTATCACGGATGGATGCAAGAATCTCCGGATGGCTGCTCTCCATGAACGCGAGGAACTCACGCTCGAAACGAGTAACATCACCTGTTGGAATCTCATCCAGGAATCCTTTAACTGCAGTGTACAAGCTTACAACCTGTTGTTCTACAGGCAGAGGCTGGTTAACACCTTGCTTCAGGATTTCCATCATACGCGCACCACGATTCAGGCGGGCCTGAGTCGCTTTATCCAGATCGGAACCGAACTGGGAGAACGCTTGAAGCTCACGATATTGAGCGAGGTCGAGACGCAGGGAACCTGCAACCTTTTTCATCGCTTTGATCTGAGCAGAACCACCGACACGGGATACGGAAATACCTACGTTGATCGCCGGGCGTTGTCCAGCATTGAACAAGTCAGCTTCCAGGAAGATTTGTCCGTCCGTGATGGAGATTACGTTCGTTGGGATGTATGCAGATACGTCGGAAGCCTGTGTTTCAATGAACGGCAGTGCGGTTAAAGAACCACCACCAAGTTCATCATTCAGCTTCGCAGCACGCTCCAGCAAACGGGAGTGCAGGTAGAAGACGTCACCCGGATATGCCTCACGGCCCGGTGGACGACGAAGCAACAAGGAAAGTTCACGGTATGCAGAGGCTTGTTTAGTCAAGTCATCATAGATAACCAGAACGTGCTCGCCTTTGTACATGAAGTACTCACCCATCGAACAACCGGAATACGGTGCGATGTACAAGAGTGGTGATGGATCGGAAGCTGCTGCAGTTACAACGATTGTGTACTCCATTGCGCCTTTACGACGAAGAGTTTCCACAACTTGAGCAACCGTAGACTGTTTCTGACCAATAGCCACATAGATACACTTCATGCCGCTACCTTTTTGGTTCAGGATCGCATCAATCGCGATGGATGTTTTACCTGTTTGACGGTCACCGATGATCAACTCACGTTGTCCACGACCGATTGGAACCATGGCATCAATGGCTTTGATCCCTGTTTGCATCGGCTCATGAACCGATTTACGATCCATTACGCCTGGTGCTTTACCTTCAACCGGACGGAATTCCGTTGTAGCGATTGGCCCTTTGCCATCCACTGGAATACCGAGCGGGTTCACAACGCGTCCAATCAATGCTTCGCCTACAGGCACTTGCATGATTTGGCCCGTACGTTTCACTTGGTCACCTTCACGAATATCGTAGTAAGGTCCCAGGATAACGACACCGACATTGCTTTCTTCCACGTTCATGGCGAGTCCCATAACACCGCTTGGGAATTCAACCAACTCGTTGGACATGACGTTCTCAAGTCCGTAAACACGAGCGATACCATCACCAACCTCGATTACCGTTCCGACTTCGACTACATCGATATCGGTCTTGTATTGTTCGATTTGGCTCTTAATTAATGTACTGATTTCTTCTGGTTTGATACTCAAGTGTCCTCACCCCAATCTACTGTACTCGTCTGTTAAAAGACTGCTCAAGACGTTCGAGCTTGCCAGCCAAGCTGCCGTCATAGATCGTATCGCCAATGGCGACTTTCAATCCGCCCAGCAGAGTCGGATCAACAATGTTCTCGATACGAATCTTTTTATTCACACGGCCACCGAATTCACGGGCTACCGCTTCTTTTTCTTCATCATTCAACGCATAAGTCGAGTAGACACGTGCATCAGCGATGCCCAGCGACTCACCTTGGATCTTCCGATAATCATTCAACAAGTCTCCCAGCAATTCAACGCGTCCGCGTTCAATCAACAACAAGACTGTGCGAAGGACTGATTCGGATACCTTGCCATCAAGACTTGAGTGAATCACGTTCTGTTTGGCTTCATCAGAAATATTAGGGGATACGATAAATTTCTCGATATCTGCATCTCCGGTCAATGCACTGACTACTGCAACCAGTTCCTGTTCAACCTCAAGCACCTGCTGTTGCTGAAGAGCAACTTCGAACAATGCTTTCGCATAACGCTTGGCAACAATCGTATCGCGGCTCATTGTCGGCCTCCTACCTCATTGAGGTATTGGTTCACAAGCTCTTCTTGTGCAGGACCGTTCTCAACTTCTTTTTTAATCAACTTGGATGCAATCTGAACGGAAGCTGTACCCAGTTCGCTGCGAAGTGCTGCGACTGCTTTGTTCTTCTCGCTCTCGATTTCGCGTACTGCATCGTCTTTGAGACGATTAGCTTCAGCTTTTGCATCAGCCAAAATCGATTCAGCTTGTTTGCCACCCGTTTGTTTGGACTGTTCAATGATGTCGTAAGCATCTTGACGTGCTTGCTCAAGAGCTTGTTTTTGTTCCTCCACATAGGCAATGGCCTGTTCCCGAGTCTGTGCAGCCTCATTCATCTGCGTCATCACGAGTTCACGACGTTTTTCCATAATGGAGAACAAAGGCCCGAAGGCATAACGGCTAAGCAGCCAGTATAAAATTGCAAATGCAACAATCGCAAGAAGCGTATTTTCCCATATGAAACTCAATCTGTTCACTCCTTCCTGGAGGTATCCTTGAAACGTCATCCGTTAGAACGGACATTACCTAAAAAGAAGGCGCGGATGGCTATGGCCTTCCCCGCCAAACCTTTAAAATTTAATTAAGCCATACCGTAGAACATGAACGCGAGTACCACACCGATGATCGGCAATACCTCGATCAAACCTACACCGATAAACATTGTTGTTTGAAGAGTGGATTTTGCTTCCGGTTGACGGGCAATACCTTCCACCGTTTTGCTGATTACCATACCGTTACCAATACCTGCGCCAAACGCGCCCAGTCCTGCAACAATTGCTGCTGCGATTAATGCCATTGCTCCCATTTGTATATCCTCCTTAAAATGATAAATCGAATTTTTTATTGTTCAGCCTGATGAAGAAATCTTCGTAGGGCTTGAAACTTAATGCTCGTCGTGCGTCTCGATGCTCTGTGAAATGTACACCATCATCAAGATAACAAACACAAATGCCTGGATCGCGCCGATAAAGATACTGAATCCTTGCCACACCATGAGTAGCGGAATTGCTGCAATAGCACCAAACACTTTGAATGTGGTCAGTTTCAGGATCGTTGCGATCAGTACCTCACCCGCGAAGATATTCGCGAATAGACGCATACCGTGTGTCAACAGCTTGGATGCCGTCTCAATCAAGTTGATTGGCAAGAACAAGGCGAATGGCTTAAGGTAATGCTGGAGATACCCTTTTGTGTTGCGGAACAATCCTAGTCCATGAGATACAAGGAACGCTACGAGAGCAAGTCCCATCGTCACAGACAAGTCGGCTGTCGGTGATTTCCACCAAGCCAGTTCAACGTGTGGGTGTGCTTCAGGGTCCTTGGCATGCGCTTCTTCAAACGCCTCCACCGCTGTAACAATCGGCTTACCGAATACCTGTGCCTGATTAACATCTGTTACCTCAGATACAGCCACGAGCGGAAGGCCGAGCATATTCCCTACAAAAATGAACATAATCATGGAAAGAGCGAGAGAGATAAAATGTTTACCTTTCTTCATATCCATTGTGCTGGAAATCAGATTGCGGACGAATTCTACTGCCCACTCCATAAAATTTTGCAGCTTGCCGGGATTTTCAACGGATAATCTCCGTGTTGCCAGTACAGCAAAAATAAAAACAATTGCACCTGTAACTACCAGCATCAACAGAACAGATAGATCCAGTCGAAATCCGCCAAGCATAATAATTGGAGCTTCATGCATATTTTTCTCACCCCTTTCTCGACTTGAAAGCTGCAGCCCTTAACATCACTCTGCTCTGCGGGAATGGACAATCCCTATAATCAGTAAGGAAAATTGTGCAATGACGAGACCGCCTGCAACCGCATATGTATTGAAGTACTGCGGAAAGCGCATCGATATGAATATACCGAGCACAGCGAGTGCCGCTCTTGTCAAAAATCCCAGGTTCACACGCTTCAAGTTACCTTCTGCCGCATCATCAGACATTTTCCTTACTTTGTAGCCCAAGTAAAATGCATTGATCCAGCTAATTCCTGTACCCAGGGCTAGTCCCAAAGCAATTGTCTCCACACGTGGCATAAAGGCCGCTGCGAGAAAACAAATCATAAGAAAGTACATGATGAAAACAGTCATCGATCTGCGGTATCTGGTTAGTTCACTCATCACTTTCCCCCATGAATTTTTTCGCGATAAAGTAGATGCTTACACCGCCTGCCGCAAGAAAAAAGAGAACGCTTACGGCGATCCATATTCCGTTACCTCCGATGGTCTTGTCCAACCAGGAGCCAGCGTAATATCCGGCAACAGCGAGAATGGCAATCTCGATCCCAAAAGCTGTCACGAGCCCCATCGCTTTCCATACATTATCGTCATGGTTACGGGATGAATTTGGTTTGTTCGAATCGGCCATTTTCCACGCCACCCTTGCAATCCCAGTTAATTTTACTGAATGATGAGAGCCTTTGTCAATTGAATGATTTTAGCGTTTTAAAGGGGAAAACGACGGGAATACAGACCCTCAAAGCCCATAAACCCGCGTAAACCGTACAGTTTAACTGTATGCTATGCCCTTTATAAATCCGTCAGAAAAATTGTATTATTTTTTGAATTTTCTGTGAAATGATTCCGGACGCTCACTATTTACACCAAAATGGTGCAGAATCGCATTGACAATTCTTTCCGAAGCATGTCCATCACCGTATGGATTAGCAGCCTGGCTCATGCTTGCATACAGGGTTTTGTCTGTAAGCAGAGCTTTGGTCCGTTCATACACACGTTCCTCTTCGGTACCTACCAGTTCCAACGTTCCAGCTTCAATACCTTCCGGGCGCTCTGTCGTATCGCGCAATACGAGCACAGGCACACCAAACGAAGGTGCTTCTTCCTGCAAACCGCCTGAATCGGTCAAAATCAAGTGAGTGTGCGGGTAAAAGTTATGCAAATCCACCACGTCTAGCGGATCAATTAATTGAATACGGGGATGATTCCCCAAAATCGCGTGAGCCGGCTCCTTCACAGCAGGACTTGGATGCACCGGGTACACGATGGCAATATCTTCGAATTCGTCGGCAATCCGTTTGACGGCCTGGAAAATGTTGCGGTGAGGCTCGCCTTGAGATTCACGGCGATGAGCTGTCATCAGCACAAGGCGTTTGCCTTGGGCCCAATCAAGTACCGGGTGTGTGTAGTCCTCCCGTACTGTATATTGAAACACATCTGTTACCGTGTTGCCTGTGACGTACGTACTAGACTCCGATTTATTTTCTTTGGCAAGATTGGAAGAAGACCAATCCGTAGGCGCAAAGTGTAGATCAGCCAGTACTCCCGTCAGCTGACGGTTCATCTCTTCGGGATATGGAGACAGCTTGTTCCACGTCCGCAGCCCCGCTTCTACATGCCCTACCTGAATCTGTTGCAGGAATGCTGCATAGCTCGCTACAAAGGTAGTTAATGTATCTCCGTGAACCAGTACAATATCAGGTTTGGCTTCAGCTAACACCGGCTCCAAACCACCGAGAACACGAATTGTAATCTCATTCAATGTCTGGCGGTCTTTCATTACATCCAGATCATAATCGGGATGAATGTCGAAAACTTCAAGTACCTGATCCAACATCTGGCGATGCTGCGCAGTTACGCAAACAATAGATTCAATAGACTCAGGGTGTTTTTGCAATTCTAAAATAAGCGGAGCCATCTTGATGGCTTCTGGACGCACCCCGAAGATCGTCATGACTTTAATTTTCTTGGACATTCGAGCAAAGCCCCTTTTCTATAAGTTCCGATTACAAGCATGCGATATGCTTATTTAGTGCCGTATAGACGGTCTCCTGCATCTCCAAGCCCTGGAACGATATAACCATGATCATCCAGACGGTCGTCCAATGCTGCTACATAGATATCCACATCGGGATGTGCATCCTGCACAGCTTTAACGCCTTCCGGTGCTGCAACCAGGTTCATCATCTTGATTTGGGTACAGCCACGTTTTTTGAGCACGTCAATAGCTGCAATCGCCGAACCGCCAGTTGCAAGCATCGGATCAATTACGATCAATTGACGCTCTGTCACGTCTGTAGGCAGTTTGGTGTAGTATTCTACCGGTTGCAGTGTTTCCGGGTCACGGAACAGACCAACATGTCCAACTTTTGCCGCTGGCAACAATTTCACAACGCCATCCAGCATTCCGAGTCCTGCACGCAGAATCGGCACCAGTCCGAGCATACGTCCAGAGATGACTTTACCTTGTGTTGCAGCTACAGGTGTCTGTACATCAATCGTTTCCAGTTCAACATCTCTTGTAATCTCATAAGCCATCAACGTTGCTACTTCATCCACCAATTCACGAAAATCTTTCGTATTCGTACGCATGTCGCGTATAAACGTCAGTTTGTGTTGAATCAAAGGGTGATCACATATTACTAATTTTCCCATTAATTTTGTCCCTCCGGTAAGTTCTTCATGTTCAGCATTTCCAAATATACCTAGCCACCATTCATGGGCTCGATAAATCCTGTATATTATATCATCACCAACAACGAATTACACCATCAAAGGGCACCCAATCATTACAGAATACCGAATCCTATAAAAAACAGGACCGGAAAATGATCCATCCGGTCCTGTTTTGCTCCTGCTGTTATGTCATTGAGATAAGGAAAATGTTAAATACAATTGCACTCCGCCACCAGAATGCTCCTTCGATCGCTGTTATTCCCTGATTTTTTTGATCTTCTATAAAAGGAGAAAATCAGGGGATAAAGGCGAGCGCTTCGCTTCTACGGCCTCATTCTGTCTGCTTCGTTATTTTGTATTCCATTTTAGAGAAACTCAAATACAAACACCATGAGCAAAGTTTTTTAGTATTTAAGGTCGGTATAGAGCGGGAATTGGTCTGTCAGTGCAGTCACTTCTGCACGGGCTTCATCCAGCTTCGCCGTATCTTTAGGATTTTTCAATGTTTTGGCAATGATCTTACCGATCGCTACCATCGCTTCTTCGTTCATCCCACGGGAAGTTGCAGCAGGTGTACCGATTCGAATACCACTCGTTACAAACGGACTTGTAGGGTCGAATGGAATTGCATTTTTGTTCACGGTAATACCAATGGAATCAAGTACATGCTCAGCTTCTTTACCTGTGATGTTCACACTGCGTGTGTCGATCAGCATCAAGTGGTTATCTGTACCACCGGATACGATGTTCAAGCCTTCAGCGATCAGTGTTTCAGCCAGAACCTGTGCGTTTTTCACAACGTTCTGTGCATATGTTTTGAATTCTGGTTGCAAAGCTTCTCCGAATGCTACCGCTTTGGAAGCAATCACGTGCATCAGAGGGCCACCTTGGGAACCCGGGAATACCGCTTTATCAATCGCTGCTGCCCACGCTTTGCGGCACAGAATCATACCACCACGAGGTCCACGCAGCGTTTTGTGTGTTGTTGTTGTTACGAAATGCGCATGTGGAACCGGGTTTGGATGCAGACCAGCAGCAACGAGTCCCGCGATGTGAGCCATATCCACCATGAACAAAGCACCTACATCATTGGCGATGGAAGCCAGCTTTTCAAAATCAATGGTACGCGGATATGCACTTGCACCTGCAACGATCAGACGAGGGCGGTGTTTGAAAGCCGCTTTGCGTACTTCATCATAATCAATCAGGAATGTATCTTCCTGTACGCCGTATGCTACAAAGTTGTACAGCAAACCGGAAGCATTAACCGGGCTACCGTGCGTGAGGTGTCCACCATGGGCAAGGTTCATACCAAGTACAGTATCACCAGGTTTCAACGCTGCAAGATATACTGCCATGTTCGCTTGTGCTCCGGAGTGAGGTTGAACATTCACGTGTTCTGCTCCGAACAATTCTTTGGCACGATCACGCGCAATGTCTTCAACAACGTCCACATGCTCACAACCACCATAGTAACGTTTGCCTGGATATCCTTCAGCGTACTTATTGGTCAGAACAGATCCCAATGCTTCGATTACTGCTTCACTTACAATGTTTTCGGATGCAATCAGTTCGATGTTGTTCTGTTGACGTTTCAGTTCAAGATTCATCGCTTCCAGTACTGCCGGGTCATTCTTGCGCAATTGTTCCATGATTAAATTCCTCCCAGGTATAAGTGAAGTTATAAAGCGAAACTACAGTGGTTACATTCCTGACTTCGATTGCATCACCATCTTCCGATCGCTGTTATCCCCGGATTTTTCTGAACTCACTTATAATAAGGGGAAAATCCGGGGATAGCGTATGCTTCCGATGTAGCTTTCCTTCGGAAAGCTTTCAGGCGAACGCTTCGCTTCTTCAGATTGGTGTTGCACTCTCCGTTTTCGTGTAAAGTATAATTTAGCTTTATATTGGTTGAAGATATCAGTCACAAAATGATGAATCTGGTTGTTCTTCCATACGATACACCGCTCGTTCGCCGCCAATCAACTTCGGACGAGTAAGCGCCGTGGTCACGCGGGCATCTCCAACATAGCGGAGCGCTGTACGAAAGGGTACGGCTACATGCCGGAGATGCATGCCAATCATCGTTTCCCCAATGTCCATTCCCGCATGGGCCTGCACATATTCAGCCAGGCATGGATCGGTCAGCGAACGATATGCTGCGGATGCCATTGAACCTCCGGCCTTGGGCACGGGTACTGCACCAACCTCGGTCAATCCAAGTCGAGTAAGCACAGAACGTTCCATGACCAACGCACGGTTCAGATGCTCACAACACTGGAATACCGTGTCAAAACCGAATTCCTCCTGCACCTCGCGTATCCCCGCAAGAAGCTGCTGCGCCACTTCAATGGCACCGCTCGTACCAATCCGCGCACCTGCAACTTCACTTGTGCTTGTACCGATCACAACGATCTGTCCAGGCCCAAGCTGTCCGGCAAGCGCCAGTTCATGCAGAATGGATGCGGTCTGTTCCTGCAATCCGGCTTGTTCTGAATCTAACTCTATAGTCATCCTATCATCGCCTCCCGATAAAATCATGCCCGCTGTCTCTTGGCTGTCCTTCGTATTCTTGCACGGCATCTCAGGTACTATTATAGCGAATAATCAGATGAAAGACGAAAAAAAGAGCAGTCTGCGGGTAACGCAGAATTGCTCTTTTGCCCAGGCGACCGGCCGTTTGTTCCGGTGCTCCATCGTGGTTATGCCCACTTCGTCGCCAGTTACACCGGATCCCTGTTTTCCCCTTCATCATAAAACAACCCGCGGCTAAAATCAACGGTTAATTTACATCACGCGTCCTGTTTCTATAACCTGCCCCGTAGGATCAGAATTATCCCAGCTTATCCAAAAGCCGGTCCAATGCCGTCCGAATCTCGGCCGCAGCGATATTATAATCATCACGACTGCCTCCAAAAGGATCGGAGATGTCGAAACTTGGAATGCGTTGTCTGATCTCAATGGCTCGCTCGCGCTCTGATGCCAGAATCTCTTGACCAAGGGCACGTTTCATCTCCAGCGTTGCAAACAGGCTGTCCAACTCCTGAACATCTCTTAATACCTGCTTGTCGTCCTCCACATACTCTTTTAATGTATAGGTTTTGTGAACGGAGTCGGGAAATACCTGCATGACATGCTGCTTATGACTCCGCGTTAGTGTAAGAACCAGATCGGCCCAACCGACCAGGTTAGCGCTAAGCTGTGTGGAATGAGGCGGACCTTCAACGTTATGATCTCTTAAAACCGCTTCCGCATGACGGGAGATCGGCATACCCGACGTAGCTGCTACACCTGCGGAACGGACTTCTACCTGAATGCCGCGCTCCGATGCCAACTTTCGCAAAAGCCCCTCTGCCATGGGGCTGCGGCACGTATTGCCTGTACATACGAATAAAATATGTTTCATTGTGTTAGCCTCCCCATTTTACATATGATGCGAATGATATGATGTCTCACGTTTTATTTTAAAATATAAACAAAAGTCCAAACGCAAGCAAGATTGCGCCACCAATGGCCTCACCGTAATCCCCAAGATTCTGACTCACCCGACGGCCTAATAGCAGACCCATAACCGACATCACCCCGCCACATACACCAAAGGCAAGTACGGTCAAGATTAGATTACTGCTAAACATCCCTAAGGAAACGCCAACGGAGAACGAATCCACACTTACGCTGAGGGAGAACAAAATAACGCCGAGCAGGGAACGGTGGTCCACCAGCTTGGTATCACCTTCACGGAATGCATTCAGAATCATATGACCACCCAGCAGAATAAGTAATCCACCTGCTGCATACGTCGTAATGTCACCGAGCAGCGAGCTGACGTATTTGCCCATATACATGCCGATGAGCGGCATGATGATATGAAATAGCGCCGTTACTGTACTGATCCGCAATACATCCCTCAGCCGAATGCCCTTCATGCCAATTCCGATTCCGAGCGAAAACGCATCGAGGCCAAGCGCAACAGCCATGATCAAAATGGTTACCAACTGCCCTACATGGGCAGACACATCCCACATCCCCATACCCCCAAGTCACGTAAAGGTTCTTGTACACGATATGCGGACAAGGACCTAAACATGACCGATGAAAGGTAAACGTTGCGTATCTACTCCATATCCATGATGCATAAGGGCAGGTGGATACGATGTTTTAATTGATTTTGTTATGGAAAAAAGTTAAGTGGCTCTCCTGACTGTATGATCAGGAGAGATTAGAAGGGCTGTGGGTCGCCAACTTGGATGAGTTGGTTACCCGCGGCCTTGAGCAGCCGATTCATGACGGCTGCTCCCAGCCCTTCGCGTGAGCAGGCTTCAGCCACAATATATGTGGCGCCTTGCTCATCGCAACTGCGCAGCGCGGCGTATAGCCGGCGCGCCGCTTCTTCCAGCTCGCTGGCGTCACCCAGCGAGAACACGGCATCGGCGCGGTACTGCTCCGCGTGCTCGGCGAACGCCAGCACGGCGGTGCGCTCTCCGCGCTGCGCCGCCTCTGCGAGGGCGGCGCTGGTCCAGGCCGCCACCGCTGTGGGCGGCCCCTCCACCACGCACAGCGCCCCTGCGGGTGCGTAGTGCGTGTACTTCATGCCCGGCGAGCGCGGCGCCGGGCTTCCCACGCCATCGGCCCCCTCCGCGAGTAGCGCGGGGTCCGTGGCGACACGGGCGGCAACGGCGGACAGTTGTTCCGCCGTAATGCCGCCAGGGCGCAGGATGGTGACGGTACCGTCGTCACCGACCTGCACCACCGTGGACTCGACGCCCACCCCGGTGGGGCCGCCGTCCACGATGCCGCCGATGCGGCCATCCAGATCCTCGCGCACATGAGACGCGAGTGTCGGACTTGGCCGCCCGGAGCGGTTGGCGCTTGGCGCAGCCACAGGGCATGCCGCCGCCGCGATCAACTGCAAGGCCACCGGATGGTCCGGCATGCGCACGGCCACCGTGTCCAGACCAGCGGTGACACGCGGAGACACCGCCCCCGGCCTAACCGGCAGCACCAGCGTCAGCGGTCCCGGCCAGAAGGCCGCCATCAGCGCTTCGGCTGTCTCATTCACTTCCGTGACCAGAGCGTCCAACTGGTCCCGATGCGCGATATGCACAATCAGTGGATTGTCGGAAGGTCGGCCTTTGGCGACAAATACAGCCTCCACGGCTGCCGTGCTACGCGCATCCGCACCCAGGCCGTAGACCGTTTCGGTCGGAAAGGCCACCGTCTGACCTTGACGAAGGCAGGCTGCGGCAGCCTGCAAGTCGTCGAGCGCCCTTTGATGGGCGCTCCCCTTTTTCACATCCGTTAATTCAATATTACCCAATCCATGATCATCCTCATTGTTCAATAAAACGCGCACATCCCAATTGACTGTGACCATCTCTGCTGGAGTTCCCTTGTCATGAACCTCCATGTCATTTCCCATTTCTGAGGTGGATTGCACTTGCTCATTCTCTCTATTCATATATCCATCATTCCTAAACATCATAATAGGTTACTTGTGCACGTGAGAAAAACACCTCACACTCCATACACATCTTTGTTCACTTCGCTTCATACTCCATATTCAATATAAGTAATTATAACATACCTGTCCCGCCTCGGATGCCCTTCATACTTCGCTCCACGCATGAGTCTTACTGTAGCTTCAACGCCAATTCATATCAAAAGGGCAGCTCCCTGAATTGAAGCCACCCTTATGTATAGTATAAATGTGTTGTTATGCGAATAATCCAGTGACCCAACTCCACAGTTTCACAGCCATATCCCACAGAAAGAATCTCGCCTCCGGTGTCTCTCCCTGCACAGATGCATCTACATCTCCAGGTTCAGCCGCTGCGGCTGATACGTTTGAAGGTTTCGCCAGTGCATCCCCGGTTCCTGCATCAATGAAGCACAGCGGCGGGAACAACACACACCACCAGTTCTGACCTTTGCCTTCGCCCAGCGTGATTCGAACCGCTTCATAATCCCCGGCAGGATACACGGTGCCTCCATATAGCTTGGTTGGGAACGGAACAGAACCCAATTCCACCTGATACTCATACTTCAAACCGCGACTGGCCAGCTCTTCTCCTACTCTATTTTCAATCTCGGACAAATGCTCACGAATGACATGGCGCGCTTCATCCAGACTTTGCGGATTCTCCAGTTCGCCTACCCACTCGCCCATCTGAGCAACGACAGCATCCCGAATCTCGCGTTTCACCAATTGATCTCCCGGTGCATCCGAGTTTGCTAGAATACGCAAGCGGATCGATTGTTCAGGAATCGCTGTGGCCGCCACAGCTGCATCCGTTTTCTGACCTTCCCACATCATGATCATCATCATAAGACATACAATAATAAGTCCAATTTGCTTTACAATTCGTCTGTTCATTCCGTTCTCCCCCTCGGCTCTCTGATCACGCGACCTGCAACTCTCTCATGTCTATCAGTATGTCCGGAAGAGACGGAAATAAACCTATCATTTGCAATAAATCTACTAGAGTTTATTCAAAAAGTTTGCTTTTAATTACGAAGGATGCCTAGCTGCATCATCAACGTTGGATATGAAATTCTCAGCCGAAATAAGCGGGCCTTATTAAGGTTGTTTTCCCCGGAAACATTCCAGTTGCTCACGTAGTTTATCCTCCACTCCACTACTCCATTTCTTGCTTCATCTCATCTTCTCGTTACTGGAACTATACTCAAACGTTACTAAAAAACATTTTTTTTGAGCATGTACTACTAGTATCTGTGTTTAAACTCAGGCAAGTTATGCGATGACGAATGTCAGCTTTCAAATAGCCTTGAAGACTGTACTAGCTAACCCTGACGAATGACTCTGGCGAACGATTCTCGCGAAGGACCAGTCGATGTTCTAAGGAACCGAGGACGTCTTATTCGGCCTTCAGGTCTTCTTTTGAAATTGTAAGGAACACGCGACACGTTATTTCCCAAAATCATCTGACCAACATGCTACAAAAGGCTGTTTATGCTGATATAACGTGTCTCTGATTCCTTAGCTTTCTCCAAGCGCTCCAAATCCCCGAATAAGATGTGTCAGGTTCGCTAGCTCCTAACTCTTAACTCTTAACTTCTAGTAGCAGGCACCTGAAGATCCACACCATACCAACACTCTGATGTTGACTCCTAGATACGCATCATATACTTCGGCTTACAGCAGGCTTGAAGACACGCTTTAGAGCGATCGATTCTAGGATATACATTCGCTCACCAGTCATGTTAAAAAGGCTGATCCGCACCTGGTTACAGGGCAAATCAACCTCTTCATTCTTACGAACAATGAACAATTACGTTATACGCTCCACAGCTTTTCTTTTCACTACACCAACTCAACAGTTACACAGCACTTTTCTCTTTCTTGAGCATATTCCATAAACGTTCCGATAACCGAGGTTGCTGCTCCCCCATGAGAAGTTCATCCTCTTCCTCCTGACCATACAACTTAATGCTCATGACCACACCAATACAAGCCATGTTGATGAGCAGGGAGGTGCCCCCGTAACTGATGAATGGCAACGTAATGCCTGTGAGCGGCATCAGCCCGAGGAACGCCCCCACATTCTCAAACACCTGATACAACAACATTCCGATAATACCTACAATGATGACGGGTCCCGCGCGATCTCTGCAACTCAGAGCAATCCACACCATCCGTTGAATCAGAATAAAGTACAACAGAATCAGTACGGATGCACCGACAAAGCCAAACTCCTCTGCGATCACGACAAAAATGGAATCCGAATACGTATAGGGAACTCGTCCACTCTGAACGGATGTTCCTTGCAAATAACCCTTGCCGATGATGCCCCCTGATCCGATGGCTAAACCTGCATTTTTCGTATGCCAGGAAGCTTTGGAGGTAGCCTTTTCTGGTACCAACCAAGGATCAATCCGTTCCGCCCAATGTTCCCTTTTTATCTTTTCAAGAAAGGTGAACACTTCATCATGATAGAACGTATAGGCTTTAACAAAGCCAAAGAAGGTCACTCCCACAATCGCCAGTGCAATCAATGCGTGCTTCAGCCTCATATTGCCGATCCAGAATACCGCAGCCAGAATCACCACGTACCCCAGCGCATTTCCCAGATCATTCTGAGCCATAACCAGAGCAAATGGAATAAACGCCCAGCAGCCAATCGGCACAATATCTCTCCAAAATTTCAGCGTGCCTCGTTGTCTCTTCACAATCAAATGGGCAAGGAAAAGAATCAGAATCATCTTGAACAGCTCTGCCGGTTGAAAAGAAAAGTTGTCGCCCAGCTTCAGCCAGCCGTTGGCATTATTGATCGAACTGCCCAGTACATTGGCCAGGATCAATAGTATAATTCCCAACCCATACAAATAAAACGCATATTTCACGTATAACTTGTAATTCACAAGCCCGATGACAAGCACCGCAATGAATCCAGCCACATAGAAATAAATCGTTTTGACATGGTGACTCGCCAGGTGAGCATCTGTTTGCGTTCCGCTGTAAATTGCAAATACACTAATAATCATGAGCAACAGCATGATGAAGAGAATCACACCGTCCATCTTTTTCAACATTCTCACCATGACTCCGTCCATCCCCCTGAATCTAACATTCTATGATTTCCAATTGAACTCAATATTACCATTGTATATAATTGGATAATAAAATGGAAATCAGGATTGCTTCAGGATGACAATTAAACCATTCAATGGCCTGTCTCCCACCGTAAAAACAATAAAACCCCAAAACATTCCTCCCTAAGTCAATAGGGCTGATCTGTTCCAGGGTTCTGTAGTTATATATATAAGTTAAACTAAGGATTATTTACACTGACACTACGATGACCAATCGCTGTTATCCCCAGATTTTTTTAATTCCGAGAACGTTATTGTTCCTGCTGGGATGGCTTGCGTCTTAGCAATTTCATCACCAAATCGGTAATACTCGGTTGTTCCGCAGAGCCAAGAATATCCTCGTTTTCTTCCGTGTGAACCTTGATACTCATCACAATCCCCATACTGATCATGTTGATCATAATGGAGGTACCACCCGAACTGATAAACGGCAGCGTAATCCCTGTCAATGGCATCAGACCAATGAACGGACCAATATTGACAAAGATCTGGTAGAGCAGCATCGCTATAATACCTACAATAAGATAAGGTCCGGCGCGATCCTTACACTCCAGTGCAATCAGCACCAGCCTGTGAATCAGGATAAAGTATAGGAGAAGCAATACTGAGGCACCGATGAAGCCAAATTCCTCCCCGATCTGTACAAAGATCGAGTCTGCATAGGCCAGCGGCACCCGATTCGACTGAATCGTTGTGCCTTCCAGATATCCTTTGCCCGTAATACCGCCAGAACCTATCGCAAGCTTCGCATTATACGTCTGCCAGAGTACATCTCTTGAGGTCAGCTCTGGTACAAGCCAGGGGTCAAAACGATCCGCCCAGTGCGAACGTCCAATGTCATTCAGGAATTTTACAATCTCATCATGATAATGAATATACGCCTGCGTACCACCGATAAAAGCAGCCACAGCAATCATAAAGCCAATGAGGGCATGTGTGAATTTAATGTTGCCAATCCATAACAGGCCCACAAGAATGATCACATAGCTTAGCGCATTTCCCAAGTCATTTTGCAGCAATACGAGTAGTAACGGTGGCAGAACACAGAGTGAGATCGGAATAACATCACGTCCGAAATAAAGCGGACGATTCTTCTTTCGGGCCAAAAGGGCCGATAAAAACACAATCAGACATAGCTTGAACAATTCAGCAGGCTGCAAACTGACCCCGAAGATGGACAGCCAACCTTTTGCACCGTAATACTCTTTACCAAAGAACATCACGAAAATGAGCAGCAGCATACCCACGCCATAGATATATAAATAATTTTTGATTATAAATTTATAGTTAATCATGGACATCCCAAAAAATACTATGAATCCCACAATGTAATAAAACACCGCATCTTTCGGGAGTCCCTCCAGCCTCGGACGACCAAACGTTGTACTGTAAATCGACAAAATACTGATAACCATCAGAATAACCAGTATAAACACGATAGAATAATCTATCTTTTTAAATTTGTGCAGCATGTAATTATGTTCCCCCAAGCATTCAGAAATCTTCGGTATATCTCATTGTAGAGGATTTCACGGTAAAAAGAAAACCCGCGGAACCTTACATTTTCGTCACCTGTTCCGAAGTACGAACACCCAGGACATGCCGCTCGATTCCGGCAAGGTCCGGTACAATGATAATTTCCGGCCAATGTCCCGCCGATTCAAGTAGAGCCGCGATGTCGCGAGCCTGCCCCTGGCCCAGCTCAAAACCAATGATCTGCGGCGGTGCAGGCAGCAGCGCCAGTTGCTCCAGCATGATACGGTACGGTGCAAGCCCGTCCGGACCGCCGTCCAGTGCCATGCGCGGCTCATGATCGCGCACCTCTTGTTGTAACCCGCCGATATCCGCCGCCGGGATGTATGGCGGGTTGGACACCAGGATGTCCACCCGTGCCCCGGCGAACGGGGCCAGCAGATCGCCTTCACGGAAGTCGATCTGTACCCCGTTCGCGGCCGCGTTCCGCGCGGCCACTTGCAGGGCAGCCGCCGAGAGATCCCCGGCGCCGACCTGCCAGCGCGGGCGTAGTGAAGCCATCGTCACCGCGATGGCACCACTGCCCGTGCCAATATCGACGGCGAGCGGAGCGCCGTCAGGAAACACGCGGTCGGCTTCGCGCAGCACAGCCTCGACCAACAGCTCCGTCTCCGGCCGCGGAATCAGCACGGCCGGCGTGACCTCGAACGGCAGCCCATAGAATTCCTGGCTGCCGATAATATATTGCGCCGGCTCACCCGCTGCCTTGCGCGTGACGGCGTCCTCCCAGCGGCTGCGATGCTCGCTGGGAAAAGGCTCCGGCTGCATCATGTAGTACGCGGCGCCATAGACACCGAGTACATGTTCCAACAGCAGCCGGGCATTGTTTTGCGGCTCGTACACGCCGCACTTCTCCAAAAAAGAGGAAGCCTCCACGAAGGCTTCCCGACAGCTCTGTTCCGGCGTCATGACAAACTGCGCGCGGGTCACAGATTATTCTCCTCTATCCATCATCTCAGTCTGCTGAGCAATGGTCAGTGCAGACAAAATATCTTCAATCTCTCCGTTCATCACCTGATCCAGCTTGTGCATGGTCAGACCAATCCGGTGATCCGTCACACGGCTTTGCGGGAAGTTGTACGTACGTATCCGCTCACTGCGGTCACCCGTTCCCACTTTGCTCTTCCGCTCAACAGAGATCTTTGCTTCCTCTTCCATACGTTTCATATCGAAGATACGTGTACGCAGAACCTGCAACGCTTTTTCCTTGTTGGAGTTCTGTGATTTTCCATCCTGACATGTCGCCACAATCCCCGTTGGAACGTGCGTTACCCGTACTGCGGATTTCGTCGTATTAACCGATTGTCCACCAGCACCACTGGAACAGAACGTATCCACACGGATGTCTTTGTCATGAATTTCGATATCGAAATCTTCGGCTTCAGGCATAACGGCAACCGTTGAAGTTGACGTATGAATACGTCCGCCAGACTCGGTTGTTGGAATACGCTGCACACGGTGTGCGCCGCTTTCGTATTTCATTTTGCTGTAAGCACCGCGTCCGTTGATCAGGAAAACAACCTCTTTGAATCCACCAAGATCATTCGTGTTAACGTCCATCAGCTCTACACGCCAGCCTTGTGCATCTGCATAACGTGTGTACATCCGATACAGATCTGCTGCAAACAACGCTGCTTCATCTCCACCAGCTGCTCCGCGAATCTCAACAATAACGTTTTTGTCGTCATTCGGATCTTTTGGCAGCATGAGTACACGAATCAATTCGTCCAGCTCTTTCTGACGAGTGCTCAGTTCGTCAATTTCCATTTTGACCATTTCGCGCATCTCATCATCCAGTTTCTCACCCTGCATTTCCTTTGCAGCTTCGAGATCCTGACTTACCTGTTTGTATTCCGTGTACGCTTCATAAGTCGGTTGCAGATCGGATTGTTCTTTGGAGTATTCCCGCAACTTTTTGTTGTCACTTGCCACATCCGGGTCACACAAAAGCTCGCTCAACTTGTCATAACGGTCGGCTAACGCCTGTAATTTATCCAACATGTATAGTCACCTCACGCATTATTTTGTCCAAGCACATCACATTTTCAATAAATATTTCAATTCAACATTAATCACATCTATAATCTATATTCCACAACGCACAGGATTCTCAATGAATCCCCTGACCGCAGCATGTATTCACATTCATGTATGATCGACGTATAACATCGCTACAACGTCATCAAATCCTTTACTTTTAAAGTGATATCAAGAAATCGTGTACCCCGTGTTAAACTCGCTTCGACTCATCGGTTACAGTGCGAATTTTAACGTGGTATACGACTCTTAATTATAGCATATTCTTATGGTTCTGAATAGTAACTGTTCCGCAAGCGGATGAACTAATTTTTTGTGCTGTAAGATACAAAATGAAATTGTTGTTCGATGTGGTTCCGAAATGATCCTACTGTGGTATAATACAAGTATAACAGGTGTAAAATAAACAAAAGCCACGATGCGCTAACATCGTGACTTCTCCAACAAAGGCCGGTGGGAGACCACGGCGAATTTCAATCAAATGAATGAAAAACCACCGGATTGCAAGGCGACCAACCTAATCCCGGTGGTTTTTCTTGTTCCGCGCTGCTTTCCACGCACTGCATACGGCTATTAACCCCACTGCAATACTAATTAGCTTGTCGCTAATTTCTAGGAAATGCTGCACTACTGCAAGAAATGACACGGCGTCACCCCCTTTCGGGTAAGCATCACCGTATCGATTATCCACCGGTTACTTTGTCTCCTCTATTATACCATAATATGCCTATTCACATCTCTGTCTCAGCAGTTGATTTTGATGATGAAAACAAAGAACCCGTTTCTCTTGGAAGACTATTCTCCGTTGCATCCTCATCTTCAGAGCTCTAAGTTAAAGACCCCACGAACTTCACGAAGAAGGTCGTAGGGTCATAATTTTAAGTCTACATATAAATGTGTAACAACTTACACGTTGAAACGGAAGTGCATAACGTCGCCGTCATTTACAACGTACTCTTTACCTTCTAGACGAAGTTGTCCGCGCTCTTTGGCACCGTTCATGGAACCTGCTGCCACCAGATCGTCGTAGGAAACAACTTCTGCCCGGATGAATCCGCGCTCGAAGTCCGTGTGAATGACACCTGCTGCGCCTGGTGCTTTGGTACCCTTACGGATTGTCCAAGCACGAACTTCCTGTACACCTGCTGTGAAGTATGTGTACAGACCGAGCAATTTGTAAGCCGCTTTGATCAACAGGTTCAGACCGGAATCCTCGATACCGAGTTCTTCCAGGAACATTTGTTTATCTTCGCCTTCCAGCTCGGAGATCTCTTCTTCAACCTTCGCACTGATTGGCACCACTTCTGCGTTTTCAGCAGCTGCGAATTCTCTTACTTTTTGCACGTAAGCATTGTTCGCCACGTCGCCGATTTCGTCCTCAGCTACATTGGCTGCATACAGAACAGGCTTCAGGGTAAGCAAGTGCAGATCGCGTATAATCAAAAGCTCGTCATCCGTAAGTTCCATGCTGCGTGCCGGCTTATCATCGTACAGAACAGCCTTCACTTTCTCCAACACTTCTACTTCTTGAGAGGCAGACTTATTGCCGCCCTTCATGTTTTTCTTGGAGCGGTCGATTTTCTTCTCAACACTCTCGATATCGGCCAGGATCAGCTCCAGATTGATGGTCTGGATGTCGCTTACCGGGTCAATTTTGCCGTCGACGTGTGTGATGTTCTCATCTACAAAGCAACGTACCACGTGTACAATTGCATCTACTTCACGAATGTGGGCAAGGAACTTGTTACCAAGACCTTCGCCTTTGCTCGCACCGCGAACAAGACCCGCGATATCTACAAACTCAAACGCCGTTGGTACTGTTTTCTTAGGTACAACGAGTTCTGTCAGTTTGTCCAAACGCTCATCGGGTACTTCAACGATTCCCACGTTAGGGTCAATTGTACAGAACGGATAGTTTGCCGATTCGGCACCTGCTTGTGTAATTGCGTTAAACAATGTAGATTTACCAACGTTAGGCAAACCCACGATTCCAGCTTTCAAAGCCATGTATATGACAACTCCTCATTGATTACTTGTTCGGTATGGATAATCCTATACATTATATATGACAAACCTCAAGGCATCAAGGAACTTCGCCAATTCGACCAGAGTCCCATCCGCTTCCCGAAATCCCCGGTTAATGCAGATAATTCGTTTTGCGCAGATCTTAAGTTTGGCCCAGAATATCCGCTATTAGGTTTACCCTTTGATTTCCTTGTACATGGTTAGATCCGTTACCTCATATCCCATCTTGCGATATAGGCTGCTTGCCCGCACATTATGTCCAAACACATGCAAACCAATGCGATCCACGCCAAGACTCAAGGCCGTCTTTTCGAGCGCCTGCATCGTCTCTGTTCCGTATCCCTTACCACGATGTGCTTCTTCAACCACAATATCCAGCAAAAAAGCATCTTTTCCACGACGATTATCCGTGATATTAAACCAGATATACCCTACATTTCCGTCCACAGAATGCATTAGATTGTAGAGATACGCTCCGGGTGTGTTCAAGCCTTCTGGCAGATAACGTTCATAAGATTCCTCCGCCAGTTGCTGTGCCTCTTCCACCGCCCAGGTACCCGCTTCTACTTTTTCCTGTGCAAAATCCTTAATCGATCGAATGCGAAAACTCGCATAATCTTCCTGATTCATTGGAGAAAGTTCCATGTTGTTTCCCTCCTTATTTCGAGTGATCTTCATTATGTATGATCTCTGTGCAATCCTTTTTGCACTACTAGTATCTTATTGTATCCTGTTCTCCCGTTTAGCGCATGAAGTTATTGATACGATTCGAGCTTCAATTTGCATATGTAACCATTTTATTTATAACTTTTGATCTCCTCCCATCGTTTATACCTCATGAAGGAAAGGAGTGGATCATATTGAACATACGTCGTCGATTCTCCAAAAAGAAAATGATTATCTTGTCCGCTATCATACTCGGAATCGCCATTGTCGCTTTTATGAGCTTTCTGAATGCAATGGATCCCTTTCGCCACTTAAGGATCACGATCCACAATCAATCCGACTATGACCTCACCAATATTCAGGCTAGCCTAGTCCAAGGCGACAACTCGTTTAACAACAACAATGAGAATGGCTCCACCTACGTATTCAAAAAAGATATTCCCAGCCGAGCAAACGTGAAATTCGCCCCGCAGCTGAAACGTTCCGGTGAGGGGGTCGTCTCCTTGGCGTTTACGGACAGTCGCGGTAAAACCTATAACAAAACAGTTTGCGGTTATACCGAATACTTGTCCGGCAATTCCTACGTCACTGTAACCAATGAGAATATCACCGTGAAAGATGAATGTATGTAAAGGGGTTTATCAATCAATCATCGAAAAAAAAATGCAATCTCCTTTTAGGAAGATTGCAGATTCGGCTCTCGCCACTTTTTGATGCCCACCAAACGAACCATCGGAATAGTTCCATGAACCGTTCCACGTTTCCCTCACAGTCTAACGAACCTGAGAGACACTATTCAGCACTTTTCATACGTTTTGAAAATCTAACGAACTATAGACTCGTTATTTACTCTTTCTTTGGCGTCATCCGCTGTAAATCACTGTTTTCTAGCCTCATAGCGTGTGTGAGATTCGTTAGATTCCCAACTAACACCTAAATCGCCAAATAAGGTGTTACAGGTTCGTTAGCGGACGTTGCTCCATCAGACCCAGCGCATACGCTCACAAGTCAAAGCTGTTCAGCAAGACGCCATGTCTAGTTTTATTCTAACGCCGTTCCACCAGCCGCTCCGTCTGTTTCAAATCCTCAATCCGCCCTGCGCCAATGCCAAACATCACGGTACGCAGCTCGAATTCGACCTGTTCCAGACGCTCATTCAGCGCATCATCGGAAGCGACTGCAGAATCGAGCAGAGATCGGCCAAAACCAGCGAGATCCGCACCGAGAGCGAGGGCTTTGGCCGCGTCTACGCCCGTGTACAGTCCACCGCTGCCAATCAGGGCACCAGTAGGATTCAGCGCTCGTACTTCCTGAATACACTCTGCTGTGGGAATGCCCCAGTCGGCAAAAGCTTCAGCAGCTGCCCGGCGTACCGGGTTATTGTTGCGGTACTTCTCTACCTGTACCCAGCTTGTACCTCCAGCCCCGGCTACATCGATAAACGCGACACCCGCTTCATATAAGCGTTGAGCCGTCACACCATCGATGCCAAAACCTACTTCTTTTACGCCAACAGGCACGTCTAGCTCACGACACAAGTTTTCAATCCGCTGAAATAATCCGCTGAAGTTGGTGTTACCTTCCGGCTGGAAAACTTCCTGCAACGTGTTCAGATGAAGCACGAGCATGTCCGCACCCGCAATATCTACAGCACGCTGGAAATCAGCTGTTGTGAAACCATAGTTCAACTGGACCGCGCCCAGGTTGGCAATGACCGGGATGTCCGGTGCCCAGCGCCGCACATCGAAGGTACTAGCCAGTTCCGGCTGTTCCACGGCAGCCCGGATCGAACCTACGCCAAGCGCCCAGCCTCTGGCGTTTGCTACTCGAGCGAGGCGCTCATTGATGGCGCCCGTTGTTTTGCTTCCACCCGTCATCGAACTGATGAGCAAGGGTGTGCGTACTTTTTTGCCAATAAACGAAGTCTCCAGATGCACCTCTTCAAAATCCAGTTCCGGCAGTGGGTGATGGCGAAACGCAAACCGCTCCATACCGCTGGTTACCCCTTCTCCTGCCACATTCTCCTCAAGACAGAGGCGCACGTGTTCCAGCTTCCGTTCTCCTGTAGCCACTTCGGGAAGCAGCCGTTCGCCGGCTCGCTCTTGTTCATTCATGATGAGACCTCCTATGTGAGAATCGTGCGGATCGACAGGATAACCTGCCCGTTCCTTGCTTCTATGTATATATGTCTTATGCAAAAGACAAAAACATTCATCTAATAAGCATTGCAGCATACCTCTATCCAGTATAACGTTCCAATCCAGCTATGGAAAGGATGCCCCGACACCAAATGTCTCAGTTAAATCTCGGAGCACCACTATCTTATATACCTACTTATCTCAATATTTCCGATGCCAACCGCTCACCAACAAGCTGTCCGGACAACGTCACAATCGGGGTTCCGCCGCCAGGATGCGTTGTACCGCCGACGTACCAGAGTCCTTGTACATCTTTGCTTCGGTTGCCCGGTCGCATAAAGGTCTGCTTCACCGAGTTGGACGAAATGCCATAGATCGACCCTTGATGCGCCAACGTTTCCCGTTCGATATCTCGCGGCGTGTACCGGATCAGCACATCAGATTGGTTCAACCCGGTAATTCCTCGTGCTGCCAATTGTTCCAGTACAAACGCACCGTAACGTTCCGTCTGCTGCTCCCAATTCCACGAATCCGACAAGTAGGGGGCATTGACTAGAATGAATAGGTTACTGGCTCCCGCCGGGGCCATGCCTGCTTCCGAATAACCGGAATAACAGATGTAAATCGTCGGATCAGCAGGCATTTTACGTTCACGGAAAATATGGTCGAACTCCGGTTCATAACGTTCCGGGAAGAACACCGTATGGTGCAGCAATGCATCATATTGTCTTCGCACTCCCGCCAACGTCACAAATCCCGAGATTGATGGCTCATACTTCTGTATACGAGCATCGCTCATTTCTTTCCGATGTTCCGGTGCGAGCAGCAGTCGATTCACGCTAAGCACATCGCCATTGGCAACCACCTGATCGGCTTCTCGGAAGCCTTGATCCGTATCCACACCTGCCACTTTGCCATTCCGAACAACAATCTGCCGGACCTCTGTGCCGGTAATGATCTGTACACCTTTTTCCCGTGCTAGCCGAGTCATTCCTTCGATCAGTTGATAGGTTCCGCCTTTGACACCGAAGATGCCGACTTCCGCTTCCACATGACCCATCATGGCAAAGATGGAAGGCGACTGATATGGCGATGATCCCACATAGGTTGCGTACCGTCCGAACATAGCCAGCGTATGCGGATGTTGGAAATACGAGCGTAGTAACTTATCCAACTTCACCGTTGGCCGCACGCGGAGCAGGCTGCGCAGCATCTGGAGATTGTATTTGTCAGAAGGAGACAGCAGTAACTTACCGAGAAAATGACGATTGGCTTCCGCATACAGTGCAGCAGACTCATCCATAAACGCATCATAACGAGCCGCATCCTCCGGACTGTACGCTGCGATCTGCTCTTTCATCCACCCGCGATTACCTGACAAATCCACCACTGTGCCATCTGCAAATATATTACGCGTGCGCGGCTCCAACTCATATAACTGTACGTAATCTTCCATTGCTACACCCGCATGGTCGAAGACTGAACGAAAGGTGGATGGCATCGTGATCGTGCTCGGTCCCCGGTCAAAATGATATCCGTCCCGCTCAATCTGCTGCAGCTTGCCACCTACGTGTTGCTGCCTTTCCAGAATGGTCACCTGCACACCTTGTGAAGCCAGTCTTATCGCACACGATAGACCTCCGAATCCTGCACCGATAATGATGACGTTACCTCTCAACTGTACCGCCTACCTTTCCATACATACCCCTTGCCGGAGCGGCCTGCCTGCCAGGAAGCGAGTCCAATGGCAATAACACAGGCCATGCTGACCGGTTGCAGAAGGGCAAGCCACCAGGGTTGTCCGCCAGCATGATCCGCTACTCTTTTCACAGCCATACCCAATAATGTTCCTATCAATCCATACAGAATCGACATCGAATTACCTGTCATGAGTCCAAAAATCAATCCCAGCGGAGGCACCATATACATCAGCGTATACATCAACATTGTGCCAAGCAGCAGTATGTCTTTGCGTCCCATACCTTCGTACATATTTTTCTTGTATCCGTTCCATACTTCTGCACCGTTCTGATACATGCGGGTATTCGTTACGTCATGCACGTCTGTCAGCATCACCGGATGGCCTGCACGCTTAACCGCTTTGGCTAGACTCATGTCATCCACCAGATGCGCCTGAATGGCAGCATGACCGCCGGATGCCTCGTAACTGGAGCGATGAATCAGCAAAAAAGCCCCCGTAGCGGCCACAAACATCGGACTGGATGATCTGCGTATCATGAAAATGGGCAGATGACTGATGATGGTGAAGACCATCATGGGAACAACAAGCTTTTCCATCCACGTCTTCGTTACCTGATATGGAAAACCAGTTACCAGACCGCCGCCCTGCTCACACCCTGCCGCAAGAGTCTGACGAATGGCACTTGGCTCCAGTCGCACATCCGCATCCACGAACATATACCATTCTCCCTTGGCCTCCTGTACCAGCCTGTGACACGCATGGGATTTCCCCATCCAGCCCTCGGGAAGATCGACACCATGCAGTAGACGCACACGTGCATCACGATCCGCAATCGCTTGTACCATGGCCGCTGTCTCGTCTTCAGAGCGATCATCCAGCACTAATACTTCCATCCGGAATCCCGATGTATCGCTCGCTAGCACACTTTCCAGACATCCTTCGATATGTAGTCTTTCATTTCTGGCCGGAATCAGCACCGAGACCAGCAGGTCCGGTGGTTGTATCTTGTCTGACCGGAATGAACGTACTTTGGGCAGACAGGAGAGGTTCCATAGAGCGAACAGCAACTGTATTCCCAATATGCTTGTAAGTACAATCCAGAAGATTTCAGATGTATTCATCCTAACGGTTCACCCGCTTTCGCGTGGCATCGTATTTTTCACTTGTCGAACGTACATGACGAATCAGCGGAAGCGCATCTGGCAAGCTCCCCTGTCCCATCCGTATAAGCTCTGATCGGTGATCGTCTAACTGTTGTTCCATCACAAGACCGAGTCTGGAGGCAATCTCTTCACTCTTGAGCGTCTTCCAGTCTTCCATCACAGGAGGGCCTACCTGCATCGATACTTCCGGTAGATCATGCTGAACCATCCCATGGCACAAGGTTACCGGTACGGCAATGGCATTCGGAGAGCGACGAAGCAGCAATCCGATGCCTGGACGGAACTGAATCGGTCTAGCCTCCTGATGGAGAATTTCTCCTTGTGGGAAGATCCAGACCCTTTTGCCCGAATCCAGCAGTTCACTGGTGTACTGTAGAGAGGTCCGAATACCGGACGCACTCTCTTTATTAATTGAATACGCACCCAGTTTACGAAAAAAGGCATATTGCTGAAGTTGCTGTTCCTCCATCATCACATAATGATCTCCCCGTGATGTCTTCCTGGCCGCATGATAGAGCAGCAGACCATCCCACCAGGAGCTGTGGTTCATGAAGTAGATCACCGGGCGATTGGGATCAATCGGGGAGTTGTCCCTGATATCCACCTGCGGGTCCAGAGACCCCGATAGCGTGAATGAGCGGAAGCGCCTACGCAGCAGATAATAGTGATTATATAAGGCAAAAATCCGATTAAACGGTTTTGATTTTACGGCGCGAATCATATAGCCAGCTCCCTTCGGCAAGAAGCAGACCAGCAATGGCGATGATAAAGCTACCTGTAATCCCTTCCTTTAAGGCAAGTAGGCCAAACAGAAGAATAAAGAGCTGATACAGCCATTTTGCACGCAACAAAGAGCTACGGTCACCAGGCATGGCCGGAAGGAAGAGGGAAAGGAATGCGCCCATGATAAACCAGCTTATGTAATTGGTCCACGGAACCCCGTAAAATCCACCTGGGGCCTGCCATACCCAGAATCCTCTTGCATGCGCAACAGGGTCGAGTACCAGATCGAGTACAACCGCCCAGAACCCGGTCTTCACGGCTCGAAGCAGCTTGCCCGTCCAAGTTGAGCCACCGCCACTTAACAGCGCCGAGTTACCCACCACTGCGATCCAGGCAAAACCCAGCGTAACAGGCACACTGAACAGATGAATCCCGAAGAAGTCCGAGTAAGCATACTCACCAAAGGGCCAATGCGTATGCACCCCTACCCACTCCACGCCCATACCACCCAACCAGATGATCACGGAAGCGATCCACAGCCCAGGTTTCAACCAGATGACTGACTGGTCGGACAGACCTGTCCGATTGCGCCCCTGGTAGATCAGATCCAGCACATACAACGCATAGAAGATTAAGAATAGACCATTGGAAAAGGACAACACGTCCGGCACGCCGATCGTCAGCATCAAGGTTGCTCCAATAACATACCACGCCCAGTAAAGCCACTGGATCATCAGGATACCGCCGTTCGGGAGGCTTGATAGGCCAGCATCGGGTAACGTTTCACAATCGCACCCAACATCTCCAGTTTCAATTCATCACTAACATATGCCCGTTTGGTATATACGTCATAGTCATTGCGTTCGACCGCGTGTAGAATGGTGGAGTAAAAGGCTGCTGCCAGCTCAATCGAAAACGCACTTTCCGTCGGATATGTATCCAGTCGATCCATGCCAATACGGAACCAGTTCAATGCTGCCGCTTTTAATTCATGAACAATGGCAATAAAACGTTCGTCCACGACCCCGTCTTCGAAATCCTGCTCGGTGTAACCATGCTTCTCCATGATCTCCAGCGGAACATACCGGCGTACTCTGGCCCGATCTTCACCAACATCCCGAATAATATTAACGATCTGCATCCCTTTACCCAAGGCAATCCCGTTCATGGCTACTTCCGCGCCATTATCATCCCGCAATACAGGCAACAACATCTCGCCTACAGTGCCGGCTACCAGATAACAATAATGCTCCAGTTCCTGCATCGTTGCATAATGCGTTACTTTAAGATCGGTGAGTTGCCCTTCCATCTGACGGAAGAATGGCCCCTTATCCAGATGAGGGAAACTGCTGAACAACCATCTCAGTGCTGGCCAGATAAAATGTCCTTCCGCGTCATCCAACTGATCAAACAAATCATGGATTTCGTGAATCGTATAGGGCGAATGCTCCGGCTCGTCTACACTGTCATCAATCATGCGGCAGAAGGCATAAATGACATATACCGCTTCCCGACGTGGACTTGGCAGCCCTCTAAAGGCCTGATAAAAAGAGGAAGAACCCTTCTGCATCAACTCTTCACACCTGCTCAAAATCGCTTCATTCATGTTCCCATCTCCTTCGTGAGTTGATTGACGGCCATACGTGCACTCTGCATCACAATCGGCACTCCCCCTCCAGGATGTACAGATGCTCCTGCGGCATATAACCCCTTGATATTAGGGAATGGTTTGGGTTGTGGTCGATATACACCAGACTGGAACAACACTGGCGCAATACCGAAGCTTCCGCCCCCATAGAGCCCGTCTCGCTCTGCGTCAGCGGGTGTACGTACCTTTTTCCACTTGATCGCTGCACGAAGTCCCGGGAATCCCCGTTGCTCCGCTTCTTCCAGTACCCGTTCTGCCAATGCTTCGCTCTCCTGATCCCAGTCGACACCTTCGGCATCGGGCACAGGAATGAGGAAATACAATACACTCTGTCCTGAAGGCGCTGCTGTCTCATCCAATGCGACCGGATTAAATACGTAAAATGAGGACTTTGCCGGAATGCGTCGCTGATTGAAGACTTCCTGTAAACTACCTTCCAGACTCGGTGGCAGGAAGAACTGGTGCGTCGTTGCATCTTCCCAGGTTTTGTCCACGCCCACATAGAGCAATACACATCCGGAAGAGGGACGATATGGCTTTCTTTTACGCGCTACCTCTGGTACTTGACCAAGCAAACCCGAAAGATGGGGGAAATCACCATTGTAGATAACTGCATCCACATTTTCTGCGCCTGCTGCCGTTTCTATACCTTCACATACACCATTTTTAATCGTGAGCCCTGTAACTTCCGCATTCAGCACAACACGTCCACCACGTGAGATCAGTTCCTGTTCCAGAATGGCCGGTAATGCTGCATACCCGCCCTTCACCATCCAGATCCCATATTCATGCTCTGCATAGGGAAGCAGGGAATAGATTCCTGGCGTCCCGAACGGAGATCCACCGATGTATAGACTTTGTAGCGAGTAAGCGTCTAGCAATTCCTCATGCTGAAAATAATCGCCTACCGCTTTCCGGACACTTTTGTGTGCACGCAATCTGCCCATGAGTGACATGAGAGATGGTGTGAAAAAATCCCTTTTGCGTGGAAAAGCCCGTTCCAGAAACGCTGCCCGGCCTGCAGGAAACAACGTGTCCATATCTCTCATGAATCGTGTGAATCCCCGGCTCTCTCCCGGAAACAAACGTTCAATCTCCGCCGTCTGCTCTTCACGTGAGGTCATCTTGGTCATGACCCGACCACTGTGGTAATGCACTCTGTATAGCGGATCACAGCGAAGTAACTCAATCTTCGAACGATCTACGCCTGCTTCCTCCAGTATGCCAAGTAACATCTCCGGCAGAAGCACAATGGTTGGCCCCTGATCGATCCGATACTCCCCTTCCTGTTCATATCCAATGCGTCCGCCAACGCGGGAACCCCGTTCATACACGGTGACATCCCATCCCTGACGGTTCAACAACAGCGCCGAAGTAAGTCCGCCAATCCCTGCCCCTACAATGGCGGCCCGCTTCATGAATGCCCTCCTGCTTCTGCCGTCTTCACATAAGAGGATGGCTTGGAGCGTGTGCGCGCGTCCTCTTCCTGGATCAGCCTCACGCTGATTCGAGCCGATTCAAAGATCGTTGGCAATCCGCTGCCGGGATGTGTTCCGCCGCCTACAAGCCATACACTTTTCAACTCTTCAAACTGGTTATGGGGACGCAAGTACATCATCTGACCCAGATTATGCGCCATATTAAACGTTGCTCCGCGGTACACATCCAGTTCATTCTCCCAATCGAGTGGAGTGAACAGCTTACACTCTTCAATGCGGCTGCGAATGTCTGCCAGCTCAGGAACGCCTTCCAAGCGTTTCATCATGGCCTCCTGCACATTCTCACGTTCTGCTTCCCAATCGATGTCTGCGGTAAGATTAGGCGTAGGCATGAGAACATATAAAGCGGATTTCCCTTCCGGTGCCAGCGTCGAATCGAGTCTGGAAGGGTTATGAATATATAGAGATGGATCGGCTGACAACATTTTGTGCTTCGTAATCTCATCAACGTTCAACCGGTAGTCCTCGGGAAAATAGATCGAGTGATGCGGCAGATCCACTTCACCATCCACACCCAGATACAGCATCGCTGTCGAGCAGGAGTACTTTTTGCGTTTCATTTTCTCCGGGGTATATTTCTTAAGTACGCCCGGTTCGAACAGATGGTTCACCGCATGTGCGAAGTCGGCGTTCACCACCACATGGTCCGCGTCGATGCGTTCACCGCTCTCCAGCCACACACCTTCTGCACGACCATCGCGAACGATGACCTGTTTCACCGGGGTGGAAGTATGTATGCGTCCTCCGTATTCTTCCACGACATCAGCCATGGCTTGGAAGATCCGATTCACACCGCCAATGGGGTGGAACAATCCGTAATGATGCTCGATGAACGATAGTATGGTAAAGGTACCCGGACAATCCCAGGCGGACATGCCAAGGTATTTGGATTGGAATGTAAATGCCCAGCGTAGACGCTCATCTGTAAAATAGCGGGACAAGATCCCATAGACGGTGTTGTGGACATCAAGCTTAGGTAGAGCTGTTACCGCGTCTTTGCGTAGATAGTCAGTCAGCTTGCCAAACGGACGGCGGAGCAAAGGCATGACTTTGCCAAATTTCACTTCTTCTTCTTGCATGAACCGAAGGTAATTGTCTTCATTGCCCGGAAACAATTCTTTAATCTGTGCAGCTGTATCTTCCCGATTACGAGAAGGCGTGAACACCGTATCACCAAAGTTCAGTGCGTACAGCGGGGTTAGTTCTTTCATATGCACATAATCGGATAACTTGCGTCCCACCACGTCGAACATCTCTTCAATCAACTGAGGCATCATCAAAAATGTTGCCCCCCGGTCGAATCGATACTCGCCCAGTTCTAATCTGGCAGAACGCCCCCCGATGACTGGCTGTTTCTCATACACATCTACTTCGTACCCCTGACCGGACAATAACATCGCTGCTGCAAGTCCACCCGGACCCGCGCCAATCACAGCTGCACGTTTGCGTTGTTGATTCGGTATCATGCACTCACCTCTCTATGTAGGGAATTCCTATAGTTCTCTAGCCCCTAGCCTATTATTAAACCGCCCAAGAACACTTTAAGCGGTAACCAGCAAAAACATTATACAAATATAATACAAATATTATACGACCTTGTAAACCAAAAAAATGACCCATCGGTCAAATTACGAGGATAATCCATTTATAAACACAAAAAAACATCCCTTGATCACTTTCGTCAAAGGATGTCCTGTATACAGTAACCTATTCATATCATTTGAGATTATGTTTAGTTATTTGCCTGTCCAAACCTCGCACCAGGTGGTTGCTCTTTAAGATACTCACGTTCTATCCATGACTGCCAATCCGCTGAATCCTCTGGCATGATCCATTGCGGGTAACGAGCATGTTCTGCACGCTCATAGCCCTTCCCACCAAGTACGAAGCGAATATGTGGAAACTCATTTTTAATCCGCTCTATAAGCTGATCGCACCGTTCAAGCAGCCCCGGACTTGTGATCGAAAGACAGACCAACTTGATCTTTTGCTCCCGGATAATCGGGAAGATGCCTTCTTCTGGCGTGTTCGCACCGAGATACAGTACTTCCGCTCCATTTTTCCGCATAAAGAGAGAGAACAGCAATAACCCGACCTGGTGATGCTCCCCTTCCGGACACAACGCCAGAACTTTGGGCAGATGCGGATAGATCGGGAACAGATGGAAAAACTGATAAAACCGCTGTGAAATCAGCTGAGTCATGAAGTGTTCCTGAGCCACCGAAGCCCTACCTTGCTCCCATGCATCTCCAACCCGAACCAGTATGGGTACCAGCACATGATAGAACATCGAGTCGTACCCGTACATGGTGAAACCAAAATCAATCAAACCATTGGCACGTTCACCCTGAAAGTTGTAGAGCGAGTCATAGATTTGATCTGCCATGCGTGCGTATGCTTCTTCCATTGTAGGCACCGGAGCCATGATCGGAATAGGCGCAGCTGCCTCGGGTGGGTTTAATTTGTTTACTTTCAACATCCGTACCGCTTCCGAGATACTGGTCTGATGCAACTCTACCTGTTCTTTCAACCAGCGCAGATCCTCAACATTCTCTTCGGTATACATTCGATAACCCGATTCCGTCCGCTCAGGGGTGACCGCATCATACCGATTCTCCCAAGCCCGGATTGTTACCGCCCTGATATCGAGCATGGCTGCGACTTGTTTGATGGAATACACCTTATTACCCACTTTCTTTCCTAAATGTCCAGATTTCACAGGTTATATCATTGGTTCCCCGTCCTTGTCAGGCATATGAAAACCCTAACATTCTACAAAAATAATACACTCATTATACACAACGCTCAGACACCTGTCGATTGCATCCTGCCAATTTTGCTATATGCATTTAACGGCTACATTCGTGATTCTACCGGGTTATCCTGCGTCAACGTTATCATCCGTGTGGTAATAGAAGTCAGCACGTACAGAAGGGGGAGTCCACCGTTGGTCTCATTGCGCCGCAAAAAATCAGACCGCAAGTCTTCACGCGGCAAATTTCCATACATAAGAACAGGGATCGCCCTATTGGTCCTATGGCTCATCGCCGTCATGCTCTATCAGACCTACAAACCATTACCACCGGGTATTTCCTATGAAAGTCCCGAGTATCGTGTGGATCAAGTCGATTTCCTGCATGACCTCACCTATCCTTCCTCTGACGGACAGATGCAGCACGAACAGCAGATCTTCCAGCGCATGATGCAGATTGTGGAGGAAGCAGAGCAGTTTGTCCTGGTGGATATGTTCCTGTTCAATAATTATCAGCACAAGGGGCAGAACTTTCCTCCCGTGAGTACTGAATTCACCGAAGCTCTGGTCGCCAAAAAAAATCAGCATCCTGATATGGACATCTGGTTTATTACAGATGAAGTAAATACCAACTATAACTCAGCACCCAATCCGTTGCTGGAACAGATGAAACAAGCAGGCATTCATGTAGTCATCACGGATGTGGACCCTTTGCGTGATTCAACTCCGGTATACTCTGCGGTCTGGCGAACCTTCTTCCAATGGTTTGGTCAATCGGGGGATGGCTGGATCAAGAACCTGATGGCCACAGATGGTCCGGATGTAACTGTGCGTTCCTATCTCAAGCTGCTCAATGTGAAGGCGAATCATCGCAAAGTTGTGGTTAGTGAGAAGACGGCGATTGTCTCTTCCGGCAATATCCATGATGCGAGTGCTTACCACTCGAACATTGCATTTGAAGTAACAGGTCCAGTCATTGGGGATATTCTACAGTCAGAGCAAGCTGTGCTTGATATCTCAGGCGGAGGCCAGGTTCCTGCCTACACCGCTCCTTCTTCGGATTCGAACAAGGGAGATTTACGAATACGCTATTTAACTGAAGGAAAAGTGAATGAAGCTGTACTCCATGAGATCAATCAGGCTGGCAAAGGAGATACCTTATGGATGGGCATGTTCTATGTGGCCTCTCCCCAAGTATTGGAAGCCCTGCTGGAAGCCGCCAAACGAGGAACCGAGATCCGGCTTGTACTGGATCCAAATGAAAATGCCTTTGGTCAGGAAAAGATCGGCATTCCGAATCGTCCTGTCGCCGCCGAACTGCATGATAAATCCGACGGTAAAATACAGATCCGCTGGTATAACACCACCAAGGAGCAATACCATACCAAGATGATCTATCTTGCCAAAGCAACCGGAGATCATATTGTCCTCGGCGGTTCAACCAACTTCACACCTCGAAACATGAATGACTACAATCTGGAGAATGATCTATGGGTTGCTGCACCTCCAGACAATAAGTTCACGCGCGATATCGCGAATTATTTTGAGCGTATTTGGAATAATGATGATGCCGAGTTTACGCTAAACCTGGATGAGTTTCAGGAGAAGACAACGTTCTTGAAAGGTATCCTATATAAGCTGCAGCTGATACTGGGTCTTACGACCTTTTGATCAGAAAGCAAATTTATACCTGTTATATCCGCCTGTACTCTCGTGTGCAGGCGGATATTTTCATCTTGACAGGTGATGTGAAGTGTGAAAATATAATTACCTAACGACCGTTAGGAAGGTGATCTGATGACTGCACAATCCATTCGGGATGCAGCCCTGTTCCATTTTGCTAGAGATGGCTATGAGGGGGCTTCACTACGAGCTATAGCTGATGAAGTCGGGATTAAAAAACCGTCCATATATGCACATTTCAGCTGCAAGGATGACTTATTTTTACACACCCTGGCGTTTGCTTTTCACGAAGTAACACGGCACACACTCGAATATTTCCGTGATCATGAGGATCTGCCATTGGAGCAGAGGCTGAAGGGCTTGCTGATTTGGTTCGAACAAGAATACAATGCCCATGCGTCAGCCCGCTTGATGCTGCGCAATTGTTTCTATCCACCACTTTCCCTGTATAGCGAAGTGATGGATCTGGTGTATCCGTTTATCGATGGTATGGAACGTGCGTTGACTCGTTTGCTGCAACGTGCAATGCGTCATGGAGATATTCCGCCCATTCCTGCGGAACAGGCTGCCATTGCATTCATGACGTTTCTCGACGGGATTACCGTGGAGATCATCTATGGAAGTTCCCGTCGGTACAAGAGACGGTTGGAAGCATCTTGGCCTGTCTTCTGGCATGGCATTCATCATCTGAACGAAGAGGCACGAAGTGTTGTGCCGGAAGGAGATTCAACATCATGAACCGCAACTGGTTATATGTATTTATCGGTGGCCTTATTGAGATTGTCTGGGTAAGCGGGCTGAAACATGCCTCGAATGCCTGGGAGTGGACTTTGACGGGGATTGCCATCGTGATCAGCTTTGGACTGATCATTGCTGCTTCCAAAAGACTGCCTGTCGGTACGGTGTATGCCGTCTTTACGGGAATTGGTACGGCGGGTACCGTCCTTACGGAAATGGTACTGTTCGGCGAACCGTTCCGCCTGGCCAAAGTATTGCTCATTGGATTGTTGCTCTGCGGCGTAATCGGACTGAAACTGGTTACGGATCAGCAAGAAGCCAAAGGAGGTGCAGTATAATGGCTTGGATGGCAATTGTGGGTGCAGGGATATGTGAAATTTTCGGTGTGATCGGTATTAATGGTGCTTCTACTCGCAAAGGCTGGCCTTATATCGTACTGATGCTTGTATCGTTTGTATTCAGTTTCTCGCTGTTATCTTACGCCATGACGTCCATTCCCATGGGCACAGCGTATGCGGTGTGGACCGGAATCGGGACGGTAGGCAGCACGTTAACAGGCATGTTCCTGTTCGGTGAACGGAAAGAAGCGAAGCGTATCCTGTTTATCGCGATGATTTTGGTTGCAGCGGTTGGCTTGAAACTGATCACGTAACGGAACAACTGAATTACACTTTATAACTCCGATTGCAGTACCACTTTCCGTTTGCTGTTATCCCCAGATTTCTTTGATTTCCTTTGAAGAGGGATAAATCCGGTGATAACATATGCTTCCGAAGAAGCTTTCTTACAGAAAGCTTTAAGGCGAACACTCCGTTTCTTCATGTTGGTTCTGCAATCTCCGTTATCGTGTACTTCTTAGCTTCCATTAGGATATCTATTAAATTCTGTAATATAAAAAAGACGACTTCAATCAGGAAGTCGTCTTTTTTCGGATATGATAGAAATAGGGAACCTCCCTATACTCTGCAACGTAAGAAAGGATGGTGTAATGTTGAGAAGGTTATTCGTACGCATCTGTTCTTATACTGGGTATGCCCTGCTGATCGGCATGGCCATCTTCTATCTCATCGCTCTAGTCGCCATTATTATACTCGCCTTGTACGCCTTCACTGGAGGAGTCTAACTTAAACGTTCTTGATAGCAATACCCATATCGTACATACAGGCTCACCTAGTTACATGTTGTTCTTCTTCCCTTTGATCATCCTCTTTTCTCAATATTGATTTTCCAATTTACTCCCATTTGAATTCCTTCAACCAGATCGTTTATACTTGGTTTGACCTTAAGGTCAATTCAAGAACTCACAAGTTCCCTGATGAGGTGAATGTATCGTTAATGAACCCTATACATGAAATGAATGAGAAGAAAAAACTCATCATTACTACAGCACTCAAGCTATTCTCATCCAAAGGCAGTGCTGCAACATCCATGCAAGAGATTGCCGAACTATGCGGGATGTCCAAAGGCAGCCTGTATATCATGTTCAAATCCAAAGAGGAATTGGAAGCCAGTACGCTGGAGTACTGCATGTACACGCTGATGGACGAGATGACGCAGATTGAGCATGAAACCAGCCTCTCCTCAAGAGAGCGCCTGCACAAGCAGATTGAAACACTACTCATTCATGTAGCCGAATTCAAGGAATTTTTGCGGGTACAATTGCGAAGCATGATGCTGGATGATGAACAGCAACGCAAGGAACAGTGCCACCCACAGCAAAGAGATCTGGAGATCCGTACCTTACATTGGTTCAAGGATAAGCTTGAAGAGCAGTATGGACCTGAGATTGAACCATATACGATTGATCTTATTTTGTTGACACACGGACTGTTCCTCTCCTATGTCAAAATCTGGTTTACAGAGATGCCATCTCTCACTGTTAACAAAATGGCAACAAACTTGCTGCAAATGATGGACTATGCCGCACATGGATTTCTTAACCAGCGACCTGAGCCTTTGATTCCTCTGGAGGAATGGCCTGCCTGGATTACCGAGGCCCAACCAGATTCCACGGTGATGCGACATCCTATCCATATCATCAAACAAATGCAGGATATTGCCGCCTCCGATTTACCCGCAGGGCAACCGAAGAATGATGCTCTTGAAACCATTGCCATTCTCAGACAGGAGATGATGGAATTCACGCCGCGGCGTGCCATTATTCTGGGCATGATGCACAATCTGGAGAACGTAACTGCCATTCAACCCTTGCATTCCGAGCTTCAGCATATTTTGGATGCCATGTATAGCCGGTTCATCCCTGCTGACTCGTCACACACATAAACAGGAGAAACAGAGAGGAGAAGAAACCATCGTATGAAAGGTATTATTAATTTTTCACTGAACAACAAGTTTGCGATCTGGATTCTGACAATCATCATCTCATTTGCAGGTTTGTACAGCGGATTGACGATGAAGCAAGAGACTATTCCGAACATCAACGTACCGTTTCTGAATGTCACTGCCATTGATCCGGGGGCTGCACCGGAGGGAATTGTTGAAGATGTCACGAAGCCACTGGAAGTCAAACTGCGGAATGTTGATGGCGTTAAGACGGTTACCTCCACGTCCATGGAGAATGCAGCATCCATCACACTCGAATTTGATTATGGAACAGATCTGACCAACGCAACGGCAACCGTTCGTGAGGCACTGAATGAAGTACAACTGCCTGACAGCGTACAGAAGCCGACCATTTCCAAGTTCAGCATTAACTCTTTCCCGGTTGTATCTCTAAGCCTGTCCGACAAGGACGGCGGTGACCTGGAACAATTGACACGACTGGTTGAATCGGATATCCAGCCTGCACTCGAAGACATTGACGGTGTAGCTCAGGTTCAGGTGTCAGGTCAATATGTAAAAGAAGTTCAATTGAAGTTTGATCAGGCCAAAATGGCCGAGCTGGGCCTAACGGAAGATACGGTAAACGGCATCGTTCAAGGTTCATCCATTCGTGTGCCCCTGGGACTGTTCGAACTGGATAAATCTCAGAAAGCCGTTGTCGTAGATGGTAACATCGTCGATATCGATGATCTGAAAAACCTCGCCATTCCAGTCGTACCCGGCGGTGCCGGCGCTTCTGCAGGCAATGGCTCAAGCGCAGCTCCACAAGGCTCTGGAGCACCAACAGGTGAAGGCTCGGCGGCTGGTGAAGCAGCTCAAGGTACAGCTCCTGGCTCTGCACAAGGAACAGACCAGGCCGCAGGCCAAGCAGCTGGCGGTAATGCCAGTGTAGGTAGTCCTTCTGGTGCTGCCAATGCGCCTGGCATTCCAACTGTAAAACTAAGTGAAATTGCCAAGATCGAAGTCATCGGTCAAGCGGAATCCATTTCCCGGACAGACGGCAAGGAATCCATCGGTATTTCCGTTGTAAAATCCAATGACGCCAACACGGTTGATGTCGTGAATGCAGTCAAAGACAAAGCGGAAGAATTGCAGAAGCAGTTCAAAAACGCAGACCTGACTGTACTGCTTGACCAAGGTAAACCGATCCAGGACTCGGTGAATACGATGCTGGGCAAAGCCGTTTTTGGTGCTTTGTTTGCTATCCTGATCATCTTGCTGTTCCTGCGTAATATTCGTTCAACCATTATCTCCATTATCTCGATCCCGCTCTCCTTGCTCATGGCATTGACTGCGCTCAATATGATGGATATTACCTTGAACATGATGACACTGGGTGCCATGACGGTTGCCATCGGACGGGTTGTCGATGACTCCATCGTTGTTATTGAGAACATCTACCGCAGATTAACACTCAAAGGTGAGAAACTGAAAGGCCGTGAACTGGTTCGCGAAGCAACGCGCGAGATGTTCATTCCCATTCTTTCTTCCACGATCGTAACGATTGCGGTATTCCTGCCACTGGCATTGGTAAGCGGTATGGTGGGCGAGCTGTTCCTGCCATTTGCATTGACCATGGTATTCGCCTTGCTGGCATCCCTGATCGTTGCCATTACCATCGTGCCGATGCTTGCGCATTCCCTGTTCCGTAAAGGAATCAAGAACAAGCAGAATCACGAAGAGAAACCAGGCAAGATGGCGGAAGGTTATAAACGCCTGCTGAACTGGACCCTGTCACACAAATTCATTACGGTCAGTATTGCAGTAATCCTGCTGGTCGGCAGTTTGTTCCTGTACCCATTCATCGGTGCAAGCTTCTTGCCGGAACAACAGGATAAATATGTGACGATTACGTACAGCCCGCAAACCGGAGCTTTGCGTGAAGATGTAGAAAAAGAAGCACTTGTTGCCGAGAAGTGGTTGTTGAAACAACCGGGTCTGGAGAAAATGCAATATTCCATCGGCGGAAGCAATCCACTGAGCAGTATGGGTGGCGGCAGCTCCAACTCGGCTCTCTTCTATATTGAATATAACGAAGATACAAAAGACTTCACCAAAGTGAAGGAACAACTAGTCGAAGGCTTGAAGAAAGAAGTTACCGTAGGAACCTGGAGTGAGCTCGACATGTCCGGCGGTCTGGGTGGCAGTGGCCTGAGCCTATCCATCTATGGCGATAATGTAGAGCAGCTCAAACCTGTATCGGACGAAATTCTGAAACTGGTTGAAGCGGATACGGATAATTTTGAAAAAGCAGACACGACACTCGCTGACACCTACGGGCAGTATACGCTCGTGGCAGATCAGGAGAAATTAAGTTCCCTGGGCTTGACTGCAGGCCAACTGGCTATGGCACTGAGCCCGGCACGCGAACGTCCTGTGCTCACAGAAGTCGATATTGATAACAAAACGTATAAAGTATATGTAGAGACCGACGATAAAACATTCAGCAGCATTAATGAGATTGAGGATGAAACCGTCACTTCACCGCTTGGCATTGAAGTACCGATCAAAGATGTTGCCAAAGTGGAAGAAGGTACATCCCCGAACTCCATCATGCAAATTGATGGTAAGGTTGTTGTACAAGTGACAGCCAACATTCTGGCTTCGGATGTAACGAAGGCTTCAAATAACTTACAGGCTGAGATCGACAAGTTGGATCTGCCTGATGGCGTTGAAGTGAAGTTCGGCGGTACAACCGAACAGATCAATGATACCTTTACTCAGCTTGGTCTCGCCATGCTGGCGGCCATCGCTATTGTATACTTCGTGCTCGTAGTTACATTCGGCGGCGGTTTGGCACCATTCGCCATCCTGTTCTCCCTGCCATTTACGGTTATTGGTATTATGGTAGGTCTGTTCATCGCTGGTGGTACACTTGACGTCTCCGCCATGATGGGTGGATTGATGCTTATCGGGATCGTGGTCACCAACGCCATCGTGTTGATCGACCGTGTTATTCACAAGGAAAAAGAGGGTATGCCTACCCGTGAAGCCTTGCTGGAAGCCGGTGCAACACGTCTGCGTCCAATTCTGATGACTGCTCTCGCAACCATCGGTGCCCTGTTGCCATTGGTTACGGGCCTCGAAGAAAGTGCGGGGATCATCTCCAAAGGATTGGGAATTACCGTAATCGGCGGTCTGATCAGCTCCACGCTGCTCACGCTGGTTATCGTACCGATTGTGTATGAGTTCCTGATGAAATTCAAAAAGAAAAGAATTGAAGATTAAGAAGTAGAGAGTAGTGCTCATGTAACAGTTCGAGTACAACTTAAATACAGACTGTACGCTCTAATCTCTCGCCCCTTAGCACATATTGGAATGATTGAATTCCGATGTAATGCTAAGGGGCTTTTTTATGTAAATTCAAACGAGATATCGACGACAGAAATAGTCTAAGAAGCGAAGCTAATAGCTTTATATAAGAGAAAACTAATTCAGGAGCATATGCTTCGCTCTCATCGGAGTAGAGAATCCGTCACATAGACTGACATAGAAACACATCTCTTTAATCAAAATTACAAAAAGAAGAGACCCATTTGTCATTTAAAACAAATGAACGTGAGATTTCAGCCCATCTGCTGTAAATCGACTTATAATATGGATTAATTATGCAAGTTAACGGGTTCCAGCTCCAGATAGATCACATGTATTGGGGAAGGACGGTGGTTGTGTGGGGGAGACAACGCTACATATTCAAGTCAGAGACATGTTAAAACGTCCCGTGTTTCGCAAGGCAGAAGTCCTGGCGAGTGATCGTGCGCTGGAGCGGTACGTTCGCTGGGTTCATATCATGGAGGTTCCAGAGGTAGGAGATTTGCTCAATGGCGGGGAATTGGTGCTGACGACAGGCATTGGCTGGCAGGAAGGTGAGCAGCAAGGTCTGTCTTTTCTGCGTCAGTTAATTGCACGTGGGGCTGCGGGACTCTGCATGGAACTGGGGGATCACACCAAGTCGCAGCTCGGTGCCATGAAAGAAATTGCAGTGGCAGCGGATTTCCCACTGATCTGGTTCCACGAACAAGTCCGTTATATTGATATTACGCAAGACCTGCATTTCACCCTGATTCGCAGTCATCAGCGGATGATCGCCGAACTCGATAATCTCACCACCTCGTTTAACCAACTTCTTCTGAATGGAGATGGCGTACAACCCTTACTTCGATTACTATCACGAACAACCGGATGTGCCGTGGCGTTATACCCACTTGAAGGGGAAGCGAGTAGCGTTCCCTATTGCTCACCAGAGCAGCTGGAGATTCGTAGGCAGGATTGGTTTTTGCAGCGAGGACGATCGGATCATGAAGATATTTCGAAGGAAGTCCCACTAACCGGTAACACTTGCCATCCATTCTATATACCTGTTCAGGCGTTGGACTACACCTTTGCCGACCTTGTGCTGATGCACCAAAAACTGCCGGAGGATGATTCAAATATCCCCCTCAATCCTTCGGATGAATTCGTCATTCAGGCACTGGAACGGTGCGCGGCCGCGATTGCCCAGGACTGGATGCGAACCAAATACATGGAAGAGAAACGCCGCTATAAGGAAGATATGTGGGTCATCGACTGGCTTAACGGACATCACTCCACGAAGGAAATCCATGAATATGTCTCCACGGCCAATCCCCTTCTTGCAACGAGCAAAGCGAGCATTATCCTATTCGACAGCAACCCCGCATACACAGACAGTCTCAGACTTCAGAAGATATTAATCCAACGCAACATCGTCGCCCGTTCCGTGTTCGCTCGGGAGAACTTCACCCTCTACAGCACCGTTCTGAACCACCAGATCATTCTGATCATTCTCGACCCACTACCTGGATCTCAACGCAAAAGCAGTCTCTGGCGCTGCATTGAACAATTACAGCAGCACGAGCAGGAACAGACCCACCGTCTCTTCTCAGGTCTGTTCGCTATCGGTCATAGCTGCGCGAATCTCTCCCGGCTAAAGGATAGTCTGGAATCCGCAAAAGAGACACTGCGGATTCAGAAGGACATCGGCGAGATGAAGCAGCCCTTTTACAGTAATCTTCATTGTTATCGTATCATTGCCAACATGAAGCAGAGCGGTAATCTGGAAGATTTCATTGAAGAATATCTGGGTCCTCTTATCCGTTATGATATGGAGAAAGGAGGCCAATTACTGCGCACACTCAAGCAATATTTCGTATTATGCTGCTCCAAGCAAGAGACGGCTACCGCTCTTTATATTGTCAGACAGACACTCTATCACCGTTTGGACAAAATCGAAGCGCTTCTGGGAGAAGATTATATCCTCCCCGAAAAGCGAGTTGCGATTGAGCTCGCGATCTATGCGTATGAGTACGTACACGGCCCGATCGCATGAAGGATTAGCACAGTCCTATGGTCTATGGTCTAAGCTCCCCGCTGCTCCTGAAGCTGGCGAATCAGGATATGACTGAACCACTTCCGTCCAGATGCTGTACCCACGTATTGCTCTTGTTTCTCCTCGGGAAGATCCGGGTGCTCCCATATGACATGAGCACCCTCCAGATGTTCCCGTACCGCATAGATTCGATACCCCTGCGCAACCATTCGCTCGATGGCGATCCTCTCGGCCTCAAACACATCATGATCCGACATCAGCTTATCCCTCCATTCACTGCCGCCACAGGCTGTTTCAATGGCATGGGTACACCTGCATCATATTTGTTGCGCTTCACATATTGCCCTGCTCCCGCTGTCCCGGCATACTTCCGATCTCGAATGACATACTCCCCACGGCACAACACCGTCACCGGACAACCCTGTACCTGCATGCCTTCAAATGCACTGTAATCAACATTCATATGATGCGTATCTGCCGAGATCACCCTGTTTACAGAGGGGTCAAAAATAACGATATCCGCATCTGTCCCTACAGCCAGAGTCCCTTTCTGCGGAAACAATCCAAATAACTTACTTGCTCTTGTCGAACATAGATCAACCCATTGATTGAGCGTAATCCGCCCTTTGACTACACCTTCCGAATACAGAATACTGAGGCGATCTTCAATGACAGGCCCCCCGTTCGGAATTTTGCTGAAATCATCCTTGCCCAGATCCTTCTGTCCTTTGAAATTAAACGAGCAATGATCAGAGCCAATCGTCTGTAGCTGACCACTTTTCAATGCGTTCCATAGTACTTCCTGATGCGCTGCTTCCCGCAGCGGCGGTGACCAGACATACTTTGCACCCTCAAAGTCCGGCTGATCCATGATCGACTGATCCAACGTCAAATACTGAGGACAGGTCTCCCCCCAGATTCGGTAACCCATTTCACGCATACGCGCGATCTGCTCCACAGCCTCCGCACAGGTCACATGCACCACATACAACTGTGAATCCGCAAGTGCAGCCAGTCGTGCCGCTCGGCCTGTCGCTTCTCCCTCCAGCATGGATGGACGAGTCAGCGCATGATGAATTGGCTCCGTGCGCCCTTCGGCGAGTGCTTGTCGAACCAGCAGGTCAATAACATCCCCGTTCTCGGCATGCACCATGACGAGTGCGCCATACTCTTTTGCCTTTTGCAACGTCTGGAAGAGAATCCCGTCATCGGCTTGAAACTGGTTTTTATACGCCATGAACACCTTAAAGGATGACACACCCTCTTCTTCAATGATCTGCGGTAACTCCCCAAACACCTGATCATTCATCTCCCCAATCATCAGATGGAAACCATAGTCGATAACGGCTTTACCCTCGGCTTTGGCATGCCACTCCTGGAGGGATTCGATTAATGGACGGCCTTTTTGTGTCAGGCAGAAATCAATAATCGTCGTTGTACCGCCAAATGCTGCCGCTGTCGTTCCCGTTGCAAAATCGTCCGCTGTTACTGTTCCACCGAATGGCATATCCAGATGTGTATGCGGGTCGATACCGCCCGGAATAACGTAACAGCCGGCTGCATCCACCATTTCCGTTCGTTCGTCAGGCACCAGTCCGATGCCAATCTGTGTAATTTTACCCTTTTCGATCAAAATATCTGCTTCAAAGGTATCTGACGCTGTGACCAACACACCATTACGAATCAATTTGCGGGTACTCATGATATCGCCTCCTTGGTTGATTGATCTCCGACCGATTGCAGCATGGCAATCGCAGACTGACGTTCATTCCAGGTTACAGGCTCCTGCTCAGGCACAAGCTCCACCATCTCAATCGCCCCATCCACCGGGCACACGATCGAACACAGATTGCAGCCAACACAATCCTCCTCCACCACTTCCAGATAGGAACCGGACGGGTCGGTCAACATGTCAATACACTGGTGCGAGGTGTCCTCACACGCAATATGGCATTTGTTGCAATTGATGCAGACATCGCGGTTAATGCGAGCGACCACTTTGTAGTTCAGATCAAGATTGCCCCAATCCGAATATCGCGGAACCGTCTGGCCTACCAACTCTGCTACGCTGCTCAGACCCTTCTCATCCAGATAGTCATTCAGCCCATCAATCATGTCTTCCACAATGCGGAATCCATGATGCATCGCTGCGGTACATACCTGCACCCCTGTAGCACCCATGAGCAGAAACTCTGCCGTATCCCGCCAGTCGGATATGCCACCAATACCCGAGATTGGCACACCCACCTCCGGATTACGTGCGCACTCGGCAACCATGTTCAGTGCAATTGGCTTCACGGCTGGGCCACAATACCCGCCATGCGCTCCTTTGCCGCCTACATGTGGCACGGTATTCCACGAATCCAGATCCACACCTGCCAGGGAGTTAATCGTATTGATCAGGGAGATCGCATCTGCGCCGCCGCGAACAGCTGCCCGGGCGGTTGCCGTAATATCCGTGATATTCGGCGTGAGCTTCACAATCACCGGTGTGGTCGCCACTTCCTTCACCCACATCGTCTGTAGTTCGACCAAGTCAGGTTGCTGACCAGAGGCGGCTCCCATACCACGTTCAGCCATGCCATGCGGGCAGCCAAAGTTCAGTTCCAGACCGTCGACGCCGACGGCTTCCACCTTTTTCACAATCTCATGCCACTTCTCCCGCGTAGGTTCCACCATCAGTGAAGCGACAACCGCACGATCCGGGAAGCGTTTCTTGGTCTCGGCAATCTCCCGCAGATTCACTTCCAGCGGACGATCGGATATCAATTCTATATTGTTAAACCCCGCCACCCGCTGTCCGCCGAAATGAACCGCCGCAAAACGCGAGGATGTATTGATAATCGGCTCACCCAGTGTCTTCCACACCGCGCCGCCCCAGCCCGCTTCGAACGCACGCTGAACCTGATACCCCGTATTGGTCGGTGGTGCAGAAGCCAACCAGAATGGATTGGGTGATCGAATACCTGCCAGATTAATGGATAAGTCAGCCATAACGATCCCTCCTTGGTGTTGTTTGAACTTACTTAGTTACACTGAACACTCCGATGACAGAACAACCTTCCGATCGCTGTTATTCCCAGATTTTTTTGATTCCTTTTCTAAAGGGAAAATCCGGGAATAAAGGCGAGCACTTCGTTTCTTCAGGTTCTTTCTGTCCTCTCCGTTTCGTGTAAATGTTTAGTTCAATGTATATCGTTGTATTGGATATTTGGTCGTGCTCAGGATCTCTGCGTAGTAATAGATTCTAGATAGCACGCAACTAAATTCTAACGAACTATACAGCTCTTATTCGACTCATATGCAGCAATTTGAAAATCTAACGAATCGTAGAAATCTTATTGGGCTGTAATAGCTCATTTCGGCTTTATTTCGACGGTTTTTTATCAAAATAAGACGTGTGAGATTCGTTAGATTTTTCAATCAACCATAATTTCCACTATAAGGTGTGTAGGGTTCGTTAGCGCTTCAGGGACAGGTGGATTTGATGTATCCCCTCACTTCTTGCTCAGATATGAACTACACCTCTATCACTCTAGCAGTCCCTTGCGCCCTCCCACCCGTACTCTCTCCTTGCATGCTTCCATTCCACGCTTTCCTTGTACTCTCCACTTCCCCTTGCCTTCCTCACTGCTCACGCCGTCTCTTCCACCTGTCCAGGTAACGCCTTCAGGACTGCGGCAGCAGCCAGCTTACCTTGCTGTGCAGCCGAGACAACCATCGCCTCACCCTGGCCCTGACCAAAAATAACATCTCCTGCCGCATAGATCTGAGGATTCGAGGTACGGTACGTATGCGGCTCAATCTCGACGACACCCCACTGGTGACGCAGCCCAAATGCTTCGATTAATGGTAATAAACGATGCTGTCCAATCGCCCGGATGACCGTGTCACATTCAATCATGAACTCCGACCCTTCCACAGGTACAGGCAATGCACGCCCACCCCCAGGCGGAGTAATCAGTTCCATTTTCACACATTCTACAGCCTGAACCCGACCATTCTCGTCTCCAATAATACGCTGCGGCATGGTAAACCAGCGGAACTCCACACCCTCCTGCTTGGCAAACGTATATTCAAACGCATACGCCGTCATCTGGCTTTCCCCGCGGCGATATAACATCTGCACCCGCTCGGCACCCAGACGTACCGAACAGGTCGCTGCATCTACCGCCGTATTGCCCGCCCCAATAACGGCGACCTTCAGACCATTCAGCGCGGGCGGAACACCCTGCTTGGTAGACTCCACCAGTTCAATGGCATCATAGACACCTTCCAGTGTCTCCCCTTCAATACCAAGCATAGGTACTGAACCCATGCCACAGGCCAGAATGACCGCTTCATGCTGCTCCAGCAACTGCGAAGCAGGAATATCCACTCCAATGCGCACCCCATAACGGATCTGTACACCAAGCGCTTCTACCTGCTCCACTTCCCATAGCGCTACCGATTCGGGCAGACGGAAGGATACGATGCCGTACGTGTTTAGCCCACCGCCTTTGGGTCTGGCCTCATAGATCGTCACCTCATACCCTGCACGCCCCAGTTCACGTGCCGCCGACAGTCCCGCTGGCCCGGCTCCTACAACAGCGACGGTTCTCCCATTGGCAGGTGCCGCCTGGAATAACGGCTCATTCTTCGTCCGCGCCCAGTCGGTGGCGTAACGCTGCAAGTCACCAATACGAATCGGCTTCGACGATTCGTTCAGCACACATGCGCCTTCACACAGTTCCTCTGTGGGACAGACACGTGCGCAGCTGGCTCCAACCGGATTCGCATCCATGATGGTGCGGGCCGATCCTTTCAGGTGCCCTGTTGATATTTTGCTAATAAAAGAAGGGATATTAATGTCGGTTGGACAAGCCTTGATACAAGGTGCATCGTAACAGTACAGACAGCGGTTCGACTCCTCCATCGCTTCCTTACCTGTCATGGCGGGTTTCATCTCGGCAAAACGACTCTCCCACCCATAATCGGATAACGTTGTTCCTGAGCTGTTCATCAATGTCATGCACCTCCTGGAGAATGATCTACGCTATCTCAAACTCAAACAAACTTGCGTGCATTACACGTGCCACCCCGCTGACAGAATCACTTACCGATCACTTGTTGCCGCTTCCTACAGACTAACCAGATGTTCGTACGTTTCCGGTCTGCGATCACGGTAGAACTGCCATACATTACGTACCTCACGAATCATCTCCGTATCCATCTCGCCAATGACGACCTCATCCTGATCCCTGCTGCCGATAGCAACCATTCTGCCTCGTGGATCAACCAAGTACGACTGCCCATAAAATTCACCCATATTCCACGGCGCTTCCACGCCGACCCGGTTGATGGCTGCCACATAATAACCATTAGCTACTGCGTGAGCAGGTTGTTCCAGTTTCCACAGATATTCCGACGTACCCGCAACCGTAGCGGACGGATTGAACACAATCTCTGCCCCCGCCAGCCCGAGCAATCGTGCTCCTTCCGGAAAATGACGGTCATAACAGATGTACACGCCGACTCTGGCGTAGGCCGTATCAAAAACCGGAAACCCGAGGTTGCCTGGTTTGAAATAATACTTTTCCCAGAACCCATTCGTACCCTCACCTGCTTCCACATGCGGAATATGATGTTTGCGGTATTTGCCCAGATACGTACCATCTGCATCAATGACGGCTGCCGTATTGTAATACGAAGCAATGCCCTCCACCTCGTACACGGGTAAAATAATCACCACCGCAAGCTCCTTCGCCAGCTCCTGAAAAAGCTTGGTCGTAGGCCCTTCCGGCACTGGTTCAGCGGATGCATACCATTTGGGATTTTGCTCTGTACAAAAGTACGGCCCATAAAATACTTCCTGCAATCCGATGATCTTGGCCCCTCTTGCAGCAGCTTCACGGACCAGCGTGATGTGCTTCTGAACTGCAGCCTCTTTGTGAAATTCAACGGGAGCCGAACCTTCAATCTCATGTGAAGCCTGGATTAATCCGATGCTGATTTTGCCCATATCGTCACAACGCCTCCTCAGGTAAAATGGTTGGTTGGTTCACTCCACCGCACATCCTTCGAATGGTTCGATACAAAACTTCCGTGCCGAGTCCAATATCCTCCGGAGAGGAATATTCGCTGGGATGATGACTGATGCCGTCCTTGCTGCGGACAAAAATCATGCCATAATCACACACACGCGAAAGGGCCAACGCATCATGGAACGGACCACTCATCAGCTCTGGTAAAGTAATCCCGATCTCTTCCGCAGATGAACGAATCACGGATTGGATTGACTCTGCACAATACCTTGGTTCACTGTTCGTATCCTCAGTCAGCGAACACGTTAGACCATATCGGGAACTCACATCATCCAACATGTTCATCAATCGGGCTTCAAGCCGGTTCCTGCGTTCCATCTCCATGTCTCGTAAATCCACCGTGAAGCTGACTTCCTCCGGGATGATGTTACGCGAGTCTGGAAACACCCTCAGACTACCCACCGTACCTACGGTTGGAGCTTCCGGATCTTCTCTCACCATATCGTCAAAAGCGGAAATGACTTTGGCGCTACCTACCAAAGCATCATGCCGCATCCCCATTGGAACGGAGCCAGCATGACCCGCCATGCCTTTCATCGTCACCGTAAGCCACAGTGGGCCCGAGATGCCTGTCACCAGACCCACTGGAGCATCCAGAGCCTCAAGCACTGGCCCCTGCTCGATGTGCAGCTCTAGATAACTGCCAATCGAACCCGGCGGATAGATCGCTTCTTCAAAATCCGAAGGAGAACAGCCGAAGGCTTCCAGCGCCTCCCGGCGAGTCACTCCGTTTTTATCCTGCCGCTCCAGTTCACCCTCTTCCAACTGACCGGTTATGCCACGTGAGCCGAACAGGCCTTTGTTAAAACGGGAACCTTCTTCATCGCAAAAGGCAATCACCTCAATCGGCATACGGGGCTGAATGCCATTTTCGATCAGGCATTGCACCGCTTCGAGTGCACCGAGCACACCAATCGCTCCATCATATCGACCGCCATATGGCTGTGAGTCGATGTGGGAACCAATCATGAGAATCGGCAGTGCCTCATCCACACCTTCCAGACGACCAATCAGATTGCCGAAGGGGTCAAGTCGCGTCGTCAGACCGGCCTTTTCCATCCACAGACGAACCTGTATGATGCCGTCCATATCTTCCGGGGTCAGGGCAAGTCGGCAGACACCCGTGTCCGCTATTCGGCCAATACGTGACAACTGCTCAATTCGCTCATTTAGCCGAAGCTGGTTGATGAGTTTGCCTGTCGTGGTCTGCATCGTCCCTCACCTCCTTGCGAATAGTTTTTCGTCATGTGTTGAAACACTTTATTTTGTTTTATTTTGCTTGCCAACACTTCTGTCGTACTTGTCGTACAGTGCGTTCTCATCCATATCCGGTTACTAACTCGCATCCAGACTTTGCAACGCAGCAAGCAAACTTCCTGCGATCAGGTCCAGTTCTTCCTCGGTGGTGACAAACGGCGGGGAGATCGTCAAAATATTCGCAAACCCTGGCACGGTATCTCCGTTCTTGCCGATCAGAATGCCATCCCGCTTACAACTGGCGAGCACCTTCATCACTTTATCCGCTTCCGCAGGAGAACCATCCGCTTCAATCAACTCCACCCCACAGGCGAATCCGAATGAACGGATATCTCCCACAATGGACAGCTCCAGCAATGGTTCCAGCTTCTCACGAAGCAGGTATCCCAGCTCCTCCGCACGGCTGACCAGATTCTCTCGTTCCAGAATTTCCAGATTCGCCAGCGCTACCCGACAGGACACCGGATTTCCACCAAATGTATTCACATGACGAAAATGGGCGTCCGGTCCGGGTTCCCGGAACGTGTCATACAGATCGGCTCGCACCGCCGTTGCGGATAGCGGTGAATACGCGCTGGTCATGCCTTTTGCCATCGTCACCATATCTGGCTGTACACCATAGTTCTGATGACCAAACTTCTGCCCCGAGCGGCCAAAACCACAGATGACCTCATCGACAATGAGCAGCACGCCATAGCGCTGACAGATCTCTTGAACGGTGCGCATATAATCCGGCGGAGGAACAATCATGCCACCCCCTGTGATCACCGGCTCCATAATCACTGCGGCAACCGTCTCAGGACCTTCCCAACGAATCACCTCTTCATAGATGGTTGCACATTCGAGTCCGCATCCATCCTTGTTTCGTCCAAACGGACAGCGGTAACAATAGGGTGGAGGAACATGAGAGAAACCTACACCGAGCGGCTCGTATTTGATCTTGCGGGCGGCTTGCCCGGTGGCGCCCAGTGCCCCCATAGAGTTACCATGATAGGCACGGTGACGGGAGATGAATTTGTGCCGAGTAGGCTCACCATTCTGATGGTGATACTGACGGGCTATTTTGAAAGCCACCTCATTCGCATCTGAACCCGAGTTGGAGAAGAATATTCGATATTCCCCCTCCAGCCAGTCATTCAGCTTCTCTGCCAGCAAAATCGCCGGTTCGTGACTCTGCGTCATTGGTACATAGGCGAGTGCTTTCATCTGTTCGTAGGCACTTCGCGCAATCTCCTCACGGCCATGCCCCACATTCACACACCACAGTCCAGACATCGCATCCAGATAACGTGTACCATCCTGATCGGTGATCCAGCTGCCCTCCCCGCTTACCGCAATCATTGGATGATCGTTATGAGGCGAGATGTGATGCCACACGTATTTGCGATCCTTTTCCAGCCATTCTTCCTTCGTACCGCCAAGCGGCTGAGGCTGCTGATTCACAGAACTCATTCGTCATCCTCCTCTCTTTAAGCTGGACCTACAGACTTTACACTCGCCACTCCGATTGCAGTACCATCTTCCGATCGCTGTTATCCCCAGATTTTCTAGATTTATTTTTCCTTAAGGAAAAAATCCGGGGATAAAGGCGCACGCTTCGCTTCTTCAGATTGGTTCTGCACTCTTCGTTTTCGTGTAAATGCTTATTCCCAGCCTAATTACTTCGTCATATCAATCACCGCTTCTTCATAGATGCTTTTCTCCAGCGCTTCATCCAGATTTGCAGCTTTTTTGATCAGGCCATAGTTCAGCGCAATATCCGCAGTTCGGGTAAATGATTCATCTACAAAACTGCCAACTTGCTGCTCCGTAAATCCTTCCGGCCGAATCAGCTTTGCAATCTCTTCAAGCATCGTGACCTGATGTTCACGAGTGGTGCTGCCCTCCGTCACATTACTCATCACGATATCCACCGTCTCATTCTGATTGTCGATGGCGTAATTCCAGCCTTTCAGAATGGCACGGGTCACTTTGACCGCAAGCTCACGGTTGCTGTCTACCCAATCCTTCTTGGCAATTAGCGTATCCTCCAGCATGCCAACACCGGCATCTTCAATGTTGAACACATCCAGATCGGATTCTTTTGTTCCACTTTCCAGCACAACGTGGTATTCGTTATAGATCGTTGCCGTCGCCACATCTACCTGATCATTGAAAAACTGATCCATCGTGAACCCCTGCTTCACCAGTTCAATGTCTTTCTTCGGATCCAGGCCGTTCTTCTCCATGAACGCGAGCACCTGAAACTGCTGACTGCCGAACCAGGTACTGACCTTCTTGCCTTTCATCTGAGCGGGATCGGTAATACCTAGCGACTTCTTGGCGATCAAGCGATAACTGCTCTTCTGTGAGATCTGGGCGAGCGAGACGAGCGGCAGACCGTTATCCCGGCTGACCAGCAGACTGTCCACTCCGGTGATCCCTACATCGGCCGCGCCATTGACCACCTGCTGCTCAATCACGATATCCGGCCCACCCGGAATAATCTCGGCATCAATGCCTTCATCTGCAAAAAAACCTTTTTCCTTCGCTGCATAGATCCCGGCAAATTGCGCCTGCGGCACCCACTTCAATTGAATTTTCACTTTGGTTAAGGGTTGATCTGCTTCACCCGCCCCTCCTGAACTCGCAGCAACAGGCTCAGCCGCCGGCTCGGACTTCGTAGAACATGCGCTCAGCATCGTAACAACCAACAGGACCAATACCAGCAAACCCGGCTTCAACGTTTTGTACATGTACAGAACAACCCCCTGTGTATATACGATTTTTCAATCAGGTAGTGTGAGGCTCTACTTCACCAGCTCTATCAATCTATGGTTGCTATCCTGATGTACGTTATGGATCTGTGCGTGCACGATTCCAAGGAATGAGTCGCTTTTCTGCCAAAACAACAGCTTCATACAGCACAATGCCAAGCGCGGCGGCGATAACAATGCAGGACCAGGCCAAAGGCATGTTTGCCAGTCGAATCTGATCCGAGAGCAAGTACCCCAGCCCCTGGGAAGCGATGAAAAATTCACCCACAATGGCCCCGATAATACTGGTCGACATGTTGATCTTCAGACCCGCAAAGAGGGAAGGCAGCGCATGAGGCAGTCTGAGCTTCCAAAAAAACTGCATCCTGCTCGCGGCGAGGCCATTCAGCAGATCACTGTACTGCGGCTGAATAGAAGTCAGCCCTTTGAACAGGCTGACAGCCATGGCGGCCATCGTAATCACCGTAACGACTGCAATACGCGACCAGATTCCGTCACCAAACCAATTGTTCATAATCGGGGCAAGAGCCACGATCGGAACAGCGTTCAGTGCTGACAGAACCGTAACCGCCGCCCTGCCGCTTGTGGGAAAGAATGATGCACCCGCAGCCGCCAGAGCGCCCAACAGGGAACCGAGCAGGAATCCCCCCAGCATTTCGGCTCCACTGTACATCGCATATCGAAAGAGCATATTGGCATTTTCCTGTATCGATGCCGCAATCGCGGAAGGCACAGGCAGTTGGTAGCTTTCCAGCGAGAATATCCAATGAAACAACCCGAGCTGCCAAAGGGAGAGAAATAACACACCCGCACCCCAAGGAAGCATGCTCAGTGCAATCGATCGCCTGCGAACGGCGGTGCCCAATCTGGCCTTTTCGGCTTGTCCCTGTTGTCCATGGATTTCCGATCCGGGAGCAGATGTCATCTGTGAACCAGTGAGGGGCGTAGCAGCTCCAGTTACAGCAGCAATTGCCACACCTTCATCACGTTTCCGTTGCAAAACCCTACCTTCACTCATGTGGCATCGCCTCCTTTGGCCCTGAATTCAGGTTGCCAGGGGGTCAGCCAACGTTCAGCCAGACTGATGACCAGATACGAGATCAGACCAATGCCAATGCTAAGCATGATGGTGGCCCAGAACATGCCAGCTTGGGCATGGCCGTAATATAACGAACTGACCATCAGGACGCCGAGTCCGTCGGGAGCGCCCATCAACTCCACAACGATAGAGGAGGTCACCGCGAGCGGAGCGGCTATTTTTAACCCGGAAAATAATCCCGGCAGTGCTGAAGGCAACAGACATTTGATATATCGTGCAGTCAGTGAAGCCCCGCAGGAACGCATAAGCTCCAGGTGCTCTGGCGCTGCACTTTTTAATCCTTTCAACGTATGGATGATGATTGGGAAGAAAGTTACGTACGCCGCCATTACAATTCGGGCCCACTCCGCGTTGTGGATGATGCCGTACACAATTGGGGCGAGACCAATAACCGGAACCATCTGTGAGGAGACTACATATGGCGATAACGTGCGCTCCAGCCAGACAGCTGCGCTCATGAGCAGCGCCAAACCCAGACCCAGCAGCGTTCCCCCTGCAAAACCAATGGCCGCATTGCCAAACGTGACAGCCCCCTGCTCTGCGAGCGTACCCGAGTAACGAAACAAGGCTGCAAGGACATCGTGCAGATAAGGAAGGCGAGACGCTGCCTGCTGGGGTGACAGGAACAGTTGGAGCATCCAGGCAATTCCTTCCCACAGCACCAATACGGCCATAATCCAGATGACGACCCAGGATCGATATCCTGGTTTAAAGAACCGCAGGGACATGAGATTCATCACGCTCCTCGTAGAAGCAATTGCGAATGGTTGTAATCATGTGGTAGAAAGCATCCGTTTCTCTCAGTTCACTATGGCGTTCAGAAGGCAGATTAACAGAATGAATGGAATGCACTTGCCCTGGATGCGCCGAGAGTACGATAATCCGGTCGGACAGAAATACGGCTTCAGGGATACTGTGTGTGACAAAGAGGAAGGTCTTGCCTGTTGAGCGCTTGATCTCAAGCAGCTCCAATTGAAGTTTTTCTTTGGTGAATTCGTCCAAGGCGGAGAAGGGTTCATCCATGAGCAGCAATGGCGGATCAAGCGCAAGGGCACGGGCAATGGACACACGTTGCTGCATCCCTCCACTGAGCTGCCATGGATAATGGTCGGCGAAGCGGGTTAGTCCTACCATTTCAAGCAGTTCACTGCTAATGCGGCGGCACTCTTTCCGGCGGGTACCCAGCAGTTCCAAGGGCAATTCCACATTGTGACGAACGGTGCGCCAATCGAACAAGGCGGGTGTCTGGAAGACAATACCGAACTGTCGCTGTAGTCGAGCCCGCTCAGGCTCCTGACCTGCAATGCGAACATTGCCTGAGGTGGGCTGAAGTAGATCACCCACTAACCGGAGCAAGGTCGACTTGCCACAGCCGGAAGGGCCCAGCAGAGAGACAAACTCATTGGACTGGATCTGGAATGTAACATCCGACAAAGCAGTGACTTGTTGTGTACCTGTGCCAAAGACAACGGACACATGATCTACATCAATATGGCAGGCTTCGGGGACTGTAGCTGAGGGTGCGGAGGACATGGGCATTCTCCTTTGTGGAAGTTATTTTCATTGCGCACAAGGCTGAATGGGAGGTTTATATACACGAACGTAACAGGTTTGCTTGTTAGATAATACTATATCGCTTTGGGCGGGGATTACATTATACAGTGTGTTTTGAGTATGGGCCTGTTCATGTTACACAATGTAAAATGAGATGTATTCTCAGATACATCCATGTGAGTTTTCCTTGTATTTAGCTAACATACATTTCACTTAACAACAAACGCACGATCATTTGTATTTATTGAATAAATATTCGGAAAATATGACATATGCCCTCGTATTCTTGTCCATTTTCTTGTATAAAGATTGAATAGACGTACAAGGACTTCCACCTCTACGTGAGTCAAGGCTCCTGAATGATGAAGGCGGTATCACTATTCCGGATCAATCACCACGCAGGCTGGCTTCCTTTGTTACATATCACTTTGAAAACCACATATATAGGTCTATCCAAAGATCAGTAGAACGAAGCTTTCAAATCCAGAAATCGGGGTGGTCATGATGTTTGATTGGCTGGGATGGAGAAAAGGATTGCCGCTGTGGCGATCGTATCGGTTGAACGCACATATGAAGGAAGATGTGGAACAGATTTTTGAGGGGATTGCCGAAACAAGACGGCAGATTATGATGGACTGGGCAGATGAACAGTGGAATCACCTGGACCGTTTGCTTCAACAGATACAGTCGGTCCAATTACAGGATGTATTACAAGATTCACAGCAACGAAGCAAACTAGATGCATGGTTTCAATCCAGTTATATTCGAGCCGTTGATAGTACGGAGCTATTCATGCTGAACGAACAGAATCAGGTGGTATTCTCTACATATAAGAAACATATTGGACAGATTTATGAAGATTACGAAGCTTTAATTGGACCAGGATTGAAATACTCCAGAGCAGATCGTCATGGCAAAAAATGCTTGTATGGTCCATATTCTGATCCACTGACGTTGGATATTGGTCCACGCTCGTCCAATTTTCACGATGATGTCACCTTGCTGTTTATCTCCCCAATCCTGCAGGAAGGTCGATATGTCGGTTCATTATGCAGCCGAGTACCCGGGGATGTACTCGGTGACCTGATCCAACGAGAATCAGGTCATATCTATCCCGATTCTGGTGACAATTATCTCTTTATGGCTGAGTCGATATTAAGGCCCCATCTGCAACCCGGCACCGCCTTATCTCGAAGCCGCTTCGAAGACCGCACCTTTACGCATGGGGAAAATCTCAAAGATGGTGTCACCACCGAATGGGGTATCGTTTCAGTCAAGGAGCATACCGAACTGGAACTCATGTTCACTGATCCATCGACTGGAGAACTACACTCCGGAGTAGCAAACACCATTCAGAATGGTTCCAATCTGTTCGTAGCCTTTCCCGGCTACTCGGATTATCGCCATATTTCTGTGATCGGCAAAGGCATCACCTTCCAGCTGCCACACTGTCCTGATCGCTGGGGCATGATGTGTGAAGGGGATCTGGAGGAAGTGTATCGGATACGAAGCATCGGCTGGCGCCAGTTCAAGCAGCACAGTCTCTTCACGCTTTTGTCAGGCGTTGCAGGAGCCGCACTTGTCTATGCCCTCACTGGTAGTGGTTGGAGTGCGGCAGCAATGGCCGCTTTTAATGTGTTATTCGGATTCTTCACTGCATTACAGCTGCATCGTAGCCAATATCGACGGGTTCATGAAGACTTACGCCGCATCAGCCGATTTATTCGAATTAACGCCGAAGGCAGGGGGGATCTGACCCAACGTCTAGACACGTCTGCTTTTGCCCAAGACGAATCGGGTGAACTGGCGAAGTGGATCAACAACATGATTGACTCTCTGGAAGGCATTATGCTGAAGGTACAACTTGCCACGGTAGACGTTATGGACAACCAGTATCAGATGCGAACTTCAACAGAGACAACCCAGGGTACGACTGAGCGTGTGAACCACAAGCTTGGTTCGATGATTCAGGCCATTCGCACCCAACTGGAAGATCTCGATCAGGCCAGAATCGCTGCCGATCACATGCGCATAACGCTGCAACAACTGGAGACCTCTGCAACCGAACAGATCGGCGTGGCCCAGCAGGAAGTGGAACGAATCGGCGACAAAATGACCCAAATCTCAGGAGCGGTATCCGATACCAACCGTACCATCCTGTCCTTCATGGATACGATGAAAGAGATTTACCGTGCACTGGCTGTCATTGATGAAATTTCAGCTCAGACCAACCTGCTGGCTCTCAATGCTACCATTGAGGCTGCACGCGTGGGCGAACATGGTCAAGGCTTCTCGGTCGTGGCAGGGGAAATCCGCAAGCTGGCCGAGTTATCCCGCTCTTCTACTGAAAATATTCATCAGATTCTGGACCGAATCTCAACGGCAGCAGGAGCTGCATCTCAATTAATCACAGAGGGTGATCAGGTACTGGCTGAAGGAACAACACTGGTTCAGGCCGCTTCGCAACTTCTGAAAAATGCTACCGCTGAAGAACCTGAGCGCACACAAGTCGTGGATCAAGTGGTCATGCTGATGGAAAATATCGCTGCAATCAGCCATCAAAATCGGGCGACTTCCGCTGAGGTAGAAGCAGAGATGATGGAGCTGATCCGTGATATGTTACAGGTTCAGCATTCTTCGCATAATGTGGAAGCCATTACAGTCTTTCTGCAACAACTCGTGGGACAATTCCACCTGAACCACCCCGCCAAAAATGCTGTCATCTGACGTTATCGTTGACGCGGATTGGAGAAATAGCTAAAATTTGATGCAACTGTTCCTTTTGAAATTGTCGTATCATTTATAATAGAAGATTTCCAATCTGAACCGATGAAAGGGTGGTCTGCATGGAATTGCTTCAGGATTCATTTGGCCGGATACATGACTACATCCGTATTTCTGTTACGGACCGCTGTAATTTACGCTGTGTATATTGCATGCCTGCAGAGGGCATGGAGTTTGCTCCACATGATGAGATTATGAGCTACGAAGAGATCGCACAGGTGCTGAAGGTGCTTGCTCCGATGGGCATGCGTAAAGTTCGGCTCACCGGGGGCGAACCGCTGGTGCGTAAGGATCTGCATAAGCTCGTCGGCATGATCTCGGCGATTGACGGTATTGACGATATTGCACTGACGACCAACGCTCTTCTACTGGATAAGCAAGCTCAGGCATTGAAAGACGCTGGATTGAACCGGATTAACATCAGTCTGGATTCCCTGCGCGCTGATCGCTTCTCCATGATTACCCGCGGCGGAGATGTGAACAAGGTACTGAAAGGCATTGAAGCTGCAACAGCTGCTGGCCTTGCTCCGATCAAGCTAAATGTCGTGCTGATGAAGGGTATTAACGATGATGAGATCAAGGATTTTATTGCAATGACGATGGATCAACCTCTTCATGTGCGTTTTATTGAATATATGCCGATTGGACACGCTTCGGATTCATGGCGCAAATCTTATTTGCCGCTGGAAGCCGTGACAGATGTATGTGCTGAAGCAGGCTGGACGGTAGAAAATACAACAGGCCCTGCGGGCAATGGCCCATCACGCAATATGAAAATTGTGGGCTCCGAAGGCACATTCGGATTGATTCATCCCGTGAGCGATCATTTCTGTGATAATTGCAACCGACTTCGGTTGACCGCTGACGGACATATCAAAGCCTGCCTGTACTGGTCGGATGAGTATAATGTTCGCCGCTTTGTGGATGATCCGGATGCCATGGCGGCACTCTTCCTCAAAGCGCTGGGTACGAAACCGAAGAATCATGAAATGGCTCTGGCTTTGGAACAAAAAATGCAATCTCATACGCCGACTGTACGACGCATGTCCCAGATTGGCGGATAACAAAGCAGACGAGAACTTGATTGTTCTCGCCTGCTTTTTTGTCATGTTTTCATAAATTTCTGAAAATCATCCATTCTTCTGTTTCATTTGTTAAAAATTTAATTAATATATCTTATTGCCCTTGTTGGGTCTTCAAGATTCCCATAATTCTGACGATGTATATACAATACATCTAGATGATATGCACACATACACATAGGAGCTGAACCTTATTGAACATTGTTGAAGCACTCGTTGCAGCGAGTCCGTATTTTAAAATTATGCTCAAGGAACACGATATCATGATTGCAGTAACCGATACGGAGAAGTTCTGGTATTATGTCCCCAGCAACGAGCTCGATCTGGGCATCAAGGCTGGAGACCCCGTTTCCCTCGATGACCCTACACTCCGTCGGGCACTTATACATGGGGAAACTTCAGCGAACCGAATTGATGCAAAATTCTATGGCACATCAATCAATTCGGCGGCCACCCCACTTCGGGATGAGCAAGGAAATATTGTGGGCACACTTGCCATTGGTTTCTCTCTTCAGAATGAGGAGAAACTGGAGTATTTCACTGAATTAATCGGCGGGATCAGCGGCAGATTGACGGATATGGTACAGACGGTAGCCGCTCAATCCGAACAATTGACAGCCTCATCTACACAGATTTTGGATAATACTCGCATGGCTGTGCAGAACTCAGGCGAGGTTAACAAAGTCGCCGCATTCATCCGTGAAATCTCAGAACAGACCAATCTACTCGGCTTGAACGCGGCTATCGAAGCAGCCCGAGCAGGCGAAGCCGGCGCCGGATTCAGCGTCGTTGCATCTGAAGTGCGCAAACTTTCTACGGGTACTAAAGAAGCTACGGTGAATATCGAACGTTCCTTGAAAGACGTTCAGCATTCCATTCAGCAGATGGAGCAGGAGATTACCTCCATCTCACAGTCTAGCAACCAACAGGCTGTGATGGTAACCGAGTTCAGCGAGGTCATTGATCAGTTGAACAGTGTAAGCCGTGATCTGAAAGTGTTTATTGAATCCATGCTGCTGAAGGCAGAATAAATTCGATACGATGACCTTCACTCCAATGATTAACCATATATAAAGACGCTACACCGAAGCGGTATCGAGCACTACATTTTCCATTACATGCTCAAACTAAATAATTAGATCAGCGGGCATGTTGATAACCCAATTCAGCACCTACATAAAACTCCCCATGTGATTATCGTCACGGGGAGTTTTCTAATTCCAAACAAAATGTGGTCCTTCTATGCATAGATGAGCTTCCACAGCATCATAACCGCCAGCCCGACCATGACCACAGCGGACAACCGATTGAACACCAGGCTGATGCGTCCAGTTCGATCCGTTCTCCCAATCACCCTGCCTGCGCCTGCAAGTCCCAAGAACCATATCCAAGATACAACCGCGGCTGTCAGGGCAAAATAGATGCGCTCTACGCCTTCATACTGAAGTGAACTGGTGCCAATCACGGCAACCGTATCCAGCAGAGCATGGGGATTAAGCAGAGATACCGATGCGGCAAACGCAATCTGCCTCCCCACGGACATTACCGCCTGTGAACCTTCGACTGATTCGGATGACCTCCAGATACTCCATGCCATATACAGCAAAAACAAACTTCCTGCTGCATACAACACATTCGCCAGCACTGGCCATTGCAGCAAAATAAGCGACACCCCTCCAACGGCTGCCCCGATCAACAACGTATCACTGACACCTGCCGTTATTACAGCAGGCATAGCCTGTATATAACGTCTCTGGCTCATGCCCTGGTTAAAAATAAATACATTCTGCACACCCAGTGGCAAGATCAAACCAAACGCCAGAATGACTGCATGAATAACTACCTCCATCGTTCTTCCCCCTTATCTTTGTATTCCATCGTAGGGCAGTTGATGGCTGACGTAACCAACCACTTGGATGGCATCAGACCCAACCAAATGTTATAGTGTTGGTTAAAAAGACAAACAGAGGTGATTCTGCCTGTCATGGAACGTTCTGATTCTCGACTAAACATGAGTTGGAAGCCGAATCCTTCTCTCGACTTGCCCTTATATCGCCAGATTGAAACCTATATCCGCCAGAAAATCACAACAGGTGAATGGTCCGCAGGATACCGTCTCCCCTCACAGCGAATATGGGCTGAGTCCATGGGAGTAAACCGCAGTACATTGATCACTGCCCTTGATAATCTGGCCGCCGCGGGTCTGCTTGAAGGCAGACATGGCGGGGGAACCTATATTTCCGGTTCCGGTTGGCATGGTATAGCTCATGGAGCGATGCCCAACTGGAATGAAGCTATTGAGGAGGGTTGGTACTATCCCAACCTTCCAGAGATCCAGCAGATTAATCAGGCTGAATTCAGGCCCAACATCATACGTCTTGGTACAGGGGAGCTTGCCCCGGAGCTGATGCCTCAGGATGCTTTTAACGATATTCTGTATGCCCTGTCCCAATGTTCTCGTACACTGAACTATCTGGAACCTCAGGGGAGCCTGGCGCTTCGTGAGGCTTTATCCGTCCATTTGCAGACAGCAGGCATTCAGGCCTCCCCGGATTCCATACTGATTGTATCCGGCTCTCTTCAGGCACTGCACTTGATATCAGTCGGACTGCTTCCTCGCGGATCAGCAGTTCTGCTGGAAAAACCATCGTACCTGTATTCGATTCACGCCTTTCAATCGGCAGGGTTGAAAATGAGCGGGATCCCGATGGACGATGAAGGACTGCACATTGCACGCCTGGAGGATGCCTCGCAGCATGTCAAAGATCAAGACCACATCTCGCTTCTCTATACGATACCGAGCTTTCACAATCCCACGGGCTCTGTGATGAGTGATCCTCGCCGGAATGAACTGATGGCCACCGCTCGAACATTAGGCATCTCCATTCTGGAGGATTCGGCCTACAGTGATCTGTGGCTGGACAACCCACCTCCGCCATCACTGAAGGCACGTGACCAGGAAGGACGGGTGCTGCATATGGGCACTTTGTCAAAGGCAGTCAGTCCCGGCTTACGCCTCGGATGGCTGGTAGGGCCAGAGCCGGTCATACGCCGGCTCGCGGATATCAAGATGCAGACCGATTATGGTACCAGCTCACTCGCGCAAGAAGCCGCTGCCTTGTGGTTCGCAGAAGGACATCATGCAGAACATATGGAACGCCTTCGCCCTGAGCTACGCAGACGCAGAGACTTCATGCTGGATCTGTTGCAACGTCACTTTCATGGCATGGCGAAATGGAAAATACCCGCTGGCGGCTTTTACATCTGGTTGCAATTCACTCTGTCCCCGCTCTCTATCCGCCAATTGTTCCATACCTGTCTGGAGCAGGATGTACTTATCCACCCGGGCTACCTATATGACCGGCTGGATGCGAGTCACATTCGGCTGTCTTACGCCTATGCTTCCCCTGATGAGATGGAACGCGGGTTACAATGCCTGGCAGAAGCTATACACAGGCTCATGGATTCTGGCTCATGATTTCAAATGCTGGGTCCTGATTTCACAGCCAAAAAAAGCCTTGACCGAAAAGGACAATGTCCTTCAGATCAAGGCTTTTTGCGTTAGTTTTGTATGTTTGGCCGAATACCAAAAGCGTGTCGATACCAGCAGCGCTCAGGGATTCCATCGTATCATCCTGCTATTCGCTTACCCTTTGACCGCACCCTCCGCAATGCCCTCCATAATGAACTTCTGGAAGAACGCATAGATCAGAATAACCGGAATCGCAGTCAGTACCAAGGATGACAGAATCAACGGCCATTCCTTGTTATATTCGCCAAACAACATGTTTGTGGACAGAATCAGTGTATACCGATTCACATCGGTCAGCATGAGCAGTGGCAATAAGAAGTCATTCCAGATCCACAGAAAGTCCAGAATCGCGATGGTGACTGTGATTGGAAGCAAGAGCGGGAAGATAATCTGGAAAAAAGTCTGAAACTCATTGCACCCATCAATCTGAGCCGATTCCTCCAATTCACGTGGAATAGACTTCACAAACCCGTGATAGAGGAAGATGGCCATGTTCACACCAAGCCCGATATAGATCAGAGCCAATCCGTACGTACTTCCTTGAACGCCCATGCCTTTGGCTACCCGTGTCAGCGGAATCATGATTGAATGAAACGGCACCAGCATGGATGCCACAAACAGGAAGAAGATCAGATTGCTCAGTCGACCGGAGGTACGTGACAGCTTGTATCCAGCCAATGAGGCACAGAAGACGATACCACCAATCCCCAGAAAGGATACAATGGCCGAGTTCATCGAACTGCCCAACAGATTGATTTTGTTAAATGCGTCCGAATAGTTCTCCCAGTGCAGCGTCGTCGGCAGCGCGATAAAGGACTGGAACATCTCTCCTTGTGTTTTGAAAGAGTTCACCACTGCCATGTAGATCGGCAGCATGGCAACGAGAGAGCCCAAGATCAGCAGCAGGCGAATCAGATAGCTGTTCAGTCGTTGCATCCTCATGCTTCCACCTCTTTCTTCTTCATGACGGTGATCTGGATGAGTGTAAAGATGAGTACGATGATGAACAGCACAACCGATTTGGCACTCGCATAGCCGTACCTGAAGTTGTTGGAGAACGCTTCTTCATAAATGTTCATTGTGATAACCTGTGTGGCCCGGCCCGGTCCACCACCCGTCAGTCCATAGACCACTTCGAACACCTTGAAGGCTCCGTTCAGCGTCAGGAAGAAACAGATCGTAACGGCATGAGTAATCATCGGCAACACCACATTGCGCAGAACCTGGAAAGCGTTGGCGCCATCAATAACCGCCGCTTCCTTGAGACTTTTTGGCACACCCTGGAGAGCGGCCAGATAGATGATCATCATATACCCCACACCGTTCCAGAGCGAAACGATCAGAATGGAATAAAATGAAAACTTCGGATCTCCCAGCCATTGCTGGTCCAGGAACGAAATGGCCAGTTTCTGTGCGAGCTGTGGCAGCACCTGAGAGAAGATGAATGTCCACATGAAGGCACTAATGATCGTACTGATCATGTTAGGCATGAAGAACAGGGTCCGGAATAGCCCTTTGCTGCGCGTCCGTGATTCAATCAACACGGCGAGCAGCAAGGCAATTCCATTTTGCAGAATGAGCATAAATATTACATATTTCATCGTGAACCACAGGGAGTTCAGGAAGTCGGGATCTTCTTTGAACAATTCAACAAAGTTGCCCAGACCGATAAAGCTGTAATCCCGATTAAGTCCGTTCCAATCGGTCAGACTATAGAACATGCCACTAAACGTGGGATACAGCAGGAAAATCGCATAGATGACAAAGGCAGGCGCAGTGAACGCGAGCAGTGACAGATACTTCTTGAACACATTCGTAGCCATAGGTTCTCCCCCTTTTCACTCGAAGCGGATAATCGATTGTAAACGGGGGAACGAAGAACGTTCTGCCAGCCGTTTCATCTGCTTGGGCCTCGCAGCTCCTTACTTGTTGACTTTGTTGTAGGATTTCCACGCTTTGTCGAGCGCATCGATAACCTGCTGTTGATTTAATTGCCCGGAGTAGTAGCCTTGTAACGCTTTGCCTGATTCATCTTTAACTGCTTGAGGGATGGAAGGGTCCTGATAGGCTTTGCCTTCGTTCACATATTTCAGGGCATCGTCTACCCAAGGGAAGCTCTTGAAGTCATGAATCTTGGCAACCGGATTGAATTTGAGTGCTTCATAGAATGCACTTGAATCCTTGTCATCGAGAATGTAGTTCACGAAGTCGAGTGCAACTTCCTTATTCTTACTGGATGACGATACTGCCAGTGAAGTGGACGTGCTCAGATTGATTTTGGTATCATCCGGGTTATCATTGATCGGCATCGGTGCCACACCGAAATTCAAGTCCGGGTTGGATTTCAGAATCGTCTCGGCAAACCATGGTCCCTGAATCCACATCGCTGCGCTTCCTGAAGCGAAGGCTGCTGAACCATCATCTCCGCCGACTTCCAGCGCTTTATCTGTACCATTCGCATTGACCAGATCGAAGATATCGAACAAGGCTTTCATATCCGAGAAGGAGCCTTGATCCTGATTCATCTTATCCAAGAAGTCTTTGTGTTCCGATTGGGTCAAAGCTCCCACGGTGAGTGGCAGGAATAATTGCGGAATCCAGGATTCTTTGTAGGACAGTTCAAACGGTGTAATGTTGGCTGCTTTCAGTTTCTCCACGACCGCTTTCATTTCCGTTAACGTTGTTGGTACTTCCAGCCCTTGCTCTTTGAATATATCTTTATTGTACAGATAGCCCCATGATAACGTTTCCAATGGAACAGCTACGACTTTGCCCTCCGCATTCGTTACGGAAGGTTTCACCGAATCCAGTAATTTGTCGACAAAAGGTTGATCCGACAGATCTTCCAGATAACCGGCTTTGCTGAAAGGTGGAATCTCATTAACTGCATGCAGGGCGAACACATCCGGTGCATCATTGGAGGCGAGACGTGTCTTCAGAATCTGAGGTGCATTGTCCGCTGGTGGCATCTCCAGTTGCACGTTCACTTCAATATTTTTCTCTGCTTTTTCCTTGGCTTTGAACTGTTCTATATATTTATCGTAGTGTTCTTTCAGCCGAGGTTGTGCAACGAATACTTTGAGGGACACCGTGCTGCCTGATGCCGATTCTTCCTGCCCATTGTCGGTTCCTGCATTGGAACCGCAACCTGCGAGCAGAACACTGACCAGTACCGCACTTGCTACGCTTTTCCATACTTTCATCTCTTATGACCTCCCGGTGTGTGACTGGTTTGTCTTTCATAGGCTCATTATATATCAGAGAATGAAAGCGCTTCATTGGACAAAATTAGACTTGTGTATTGGATTATTTTAAACCTTAATCCAACAGCAAACACTCTCTCAAACGACTCATTCCGTGCTACTGCCTGAATTGCCTAATATACGAGCTTGTCCCTTGCGCATCTCCCCCGGTGAAACTCCGAAATGTTTCTTGAATACCCGATAGAAGTAGGACACATCCTCATAACCCGCCATCTCGGCAATATGCTTGAACGGAATCTGTTCATCCATCACCCATTCCTTCGCTCGTGTCATACGTAACTGGACGACATAGTCGGTCACATTCACCTCATACTCTTTCTTGAATACCTTGCTGAGATATTCCTTGCTGACAAAAAAGATCTGGGCGAGCTGCTCCAGCGTAATCATCTCCATACAGTGCTGCTCCATATATTGCTTCACTTCATCCAGGTTCAGCTTGTTCTTGAATTTGCGCTGCGCAATGAGTTGCTCCAGAGCCTGGTAGTACGGAGTCGCTATCCATGCAATTGTGGATTCTATGGAAGCCAGCGCTGTTGAAGGAGGTAATGCCGTTGCTTCGCGCCCCTCGTACAATCCATTGGAGACACACAGTTCATCCAGCAAAGCCTGTAGTTCATAGGCCACTCGACCAAGCTGCCGGGGTCTGTTAATCTCGCTGTGTTCCAGCTTCTGCTGCAGTTGCTGGAACCATTCCCGCAGACTTTGAATGTTCAGGTCGTTAAACCGCAAACGAGCCTGCTGTTGAAACAAAGAGAAATCACCAGCAAAGGAAGGCGGATACGCTTCCCATGATTCCGGCGCAGATTCAACCTTTTCCAATTCTTTGGCACATTTGGCCAGTACACCATTCAGTTCATCCGGATTCACCGGTTTGAGCAGATAATCTGCAGCCCGATGACGGATGGCGTGTTTGGCATAATTGAAGTCGTCATATCCGCTCACCACGATCACCTTGATCTGTGGGAATTGCCCGCTTAGTGTCTGTAGCAGCTCCACACCATCTGTGCCGGGCATACGCATGTCCGTAATGATAATGTGAGGCTGATGCTGCTTGACCAGTTGTATGGCCTGCTCACCATCCTCTGCTTCTCCTGCAACGGTCATGCCAAGTTCACTCCAATTCCCCAGGTTGCGCAAAATATCCCGGTTCCACGGTTCATCATCCACCAGCAATACTCTGTACAGTTCCTTGTTCACAAGGCTTCGCCTCCCGTATTGCAAGGGATTCGTACCGTAACACTCGTCCCCTGTCCGTATTCACTTTCCATGCTCATCCCGTATTCAGGTCCAAAATGCATTACGATTCTTGAGGCTGCATTGACCAGTCCAATACTTGTACCTGAACTCCACACCCGATCAGCCTGCCAGGTCAGACGCTCCAGTCTGGACTGCATCTCCGTTAATTTCTCAGCATCCATACCCACACCGTTATCACGAATTTGAATGGTTACCTCTTTAGGTTGACAGACGACCTCAATGCCCAACTTCCACTCGCCCTGTTTCTTCTCCAGACCATGCAAAAATGCATTCTCCACAATCGGTTGCAAAGACAACTTGGGAATATAACACGCCCGAAGTTCTCCGGTAATCTCCAGTGTATATTCAAGTTTGCCGCCAAAACGCTGCTTCTGAATGAGCATATAATGTTCCAACTGATCGAGTTCAGACTGCAGAGGCACAAGTCCATCCGGCGCTCGCACAATATAACGAAACATCTCGCTCAAGGCTCGAATGACCTTGTAACTGTCAGCAGGTTTTTGCGAATAGACCATGCCACCAATCATCTGCAACGTATTTTGCAGGAAATGCGGATGGATCTGGGATTGCAGTGCTTTGAGCTCCGCCGTCTGCTTCTCCAAATTCATCAGGTAGTTGTCCCGAATGTGTTCCCGGATACGGCTTGACATGCCATGCAGATTTTTCTCCAACAGACCAATCTCATCCACTCGGCCGCTTCGTACTACTTCTCTGTCCTTAATCAACTGAATACCCTTCATGGAATTGGCCAGTCGGACGATAGGCTTTGAGGTGCGCCAGGCCACGAGCGCAGCTATTCCCACAGAAATGACGGTTGCCAGGCCACCTACCACCAGTCCGTATTTCATCGTTTCCAAGGCACTCTCGTTAATGACATGGGCAGGTACAATCTTGATCACACGCAGTCCTGACGGTTCGATGGAATGATAGAATACGTATTCCTTGGCTGTACGGATGAAACCGGAACTTTCTTTGGCGCCTGCCAATCTCTCCAATGCTTCAACGGACGGCTGGATGTCTTGATTCGGCTGATAGACCGGGCTGCCCGCACTGTCGGCGATGTATACTGCATAATCCCCCCTGCTATCCAGCAGCTCCAGGGTCTGGTTGAACTCAGCCCACTTGACCTCCAGACTGATGGCGCCGATCTGTGCCTGATCTTCGAAGCGATTCATGCTGCGGGTCATGTGAAACTTTTGCGGATCGTCCGGATCATTGATAATCGTAAAATCTTTATGTTGTGCAAAAAGCTCATGATATCCTTCCGGGATTTCCGATACCGCTTTGATACGAGAATCCATGGAGTTGAAGGTGAACAAGGTGTCCAATTCCTTCAGATACAGCTCAACGCCAAATACATAATTGCCGGCAGAATAGTATACACTGTTCAGCATATTAAACATGGCCTTCTGTTCGTCGAATCGGCTGGCTGCCGGTGCTTCCTGGTTCAGCGCCAGATATTGATGCAGTTCGTCACTGATCTGAATGGAATAGATAATATTGTTCATGCGAGCGAACTGTTCACCCAGATAGATGGAGGCCCAGTTCATATTGGCGCGGTTGGTCTCCATAATCTCCTCTTCCATGGAAGAGCGGGTATTCTCGGCTGCCATAGCGGTCATGGCAATGACGGGCAGAACGGCCAGCAGCGTCATGGTAAGAATCAATTTATTACGAATGCTGCGTTTGAAAGGATCTGTCAGCTTCCGATAACATTCGGTAAACACAGCGCATCCACTCCTGAGCTAAAATAGACAAACGCCCCAGCATGGAAGCCGAGGGCGCTTTGGTCTTTATATTCGTTTGGAAATGTTAAAATATCACGTTATACAATAGAATGAATGGTTACACGAGATCACTACGTGGTCAGAACAACCCTCTGATCGCTGTTATCACCGGATTTTTTTGATTCCCTTTTCTAAGGGGAAAATCCGTTGATAAAGGCGAGGTCTATGCTTCCGATGCAGCTTTCTTTCAGAAAGCTTTTAGCTCCGCTTCCTCAGGTTTCTTCTGCCCTCTCCGTTAACGTGTACATGTTAAATTCAACTTATATACCTATATTTATTATTTCCTATTATTGTTCAATAATCCGTATGCTCCATGGCTCCAGTTCGATCTTCTCTCCCGCAGCAATCGGGGTTCCAGCCAGAAGTTCCGTCCCTTCCCCATAAGCATTCACGAAGGATGTGGCCTCATCTGCATAATTGAAATAGTAGCGAATCGTGTTCCCTTGATCGTTCACACCGGTCTTCACAATGATAGGAAAAGCCAACTCTTGATCAGCTCCCCATACACCCGCTTCCTTCATAACACGTTCCAATACCTTACGGATCACCGCAGAACTGGTATAACATCCGACATAGGTTGCTTTGCCTTTTCCATAGGCATTCTGGGTAATTGCCGCATATTCACCCCAATGTGCATGATCATACCAAGCGAGTACCTCAGCCGTTGTCGGTGTAATTAGTTCCATCCAGGTGTGAACCTGGTTTTGCTCCTCACCAACCTCGAATGGATCATCGCGCAGCGAGACATGTTTTGGCTCTACAAAAAGGTTATAGCTGATCCCGCATGCCTCACTGATCAGGCCGGGCTGGCGAGTAGAGCGTACCTTGATATGTTCATTCGCAAATCCGCTTTTGAACGAGTAGACGATATGTCCGCCATCCTGTACAAATTGATTTAATTTTTCCAGCAATGCATCCGAAGCAGCATACAGAGCAGGTACAACGAGCACATCATATTCCGCATAACTCTCAACCGATGGGTCGATGAGGTCACAGCCAATATTCATCTTGTACAATTCATCGTACATCCAGCGCACCACGTCATTGTAGTTCTTGTCACTGGTGAAGTTAAACCCAAACCATTTGATCGATGTCAGCGCCTCATTGCTGAACAGCACCGCCACCCGATTCGTTTTCTTCAGATTCACAAGCTTCGGACTGAGGCGGGCAAAATCCCTGCCAATCGTCTTCGCTTCGTTGTACACCGGATTCGGTTCAAAGTCATGACTGAGCAATCCTTTCCAGTACGTCTCAAACGAATTGTGCAACGAATGCCAGTGCCAGTAAGCGACCATATTCGCTCCTGATGCCAGATGACTAAATGCCTGCAAACGCAGCTGTCCCGGATAGGGAACCCAATGCCAGAACGCCTGCGCTTCGGTCTCCAGTACAAGATAGTTCGATTGTTTGGTGGAACGCGCCACATCCCCGCCGAATGAAATTTCAATGCCGGTCAGATCATCCTGGGAAGGATGGTAGATGTCCACACTGGTGATGTCAAAAGGTTTCGATGCGGCAAAATGGTCCACATCCCCTTGAATGCCGTAGGAATATCCACGCCAATCGAAGTCAAAATTCTGGGTAACAAACTGTCCTTCCTGTTTGTATTCATTCACGATCCCCACTTGCCAAGCCAAAAAGTTGGTTACCAGCTGTCGCTGGAACTTGGCAAATTCAGCGCCCAGACTGCCATTGATCGTTCCTACCACGGACGGGAAGTCCTCCCAGCTATTGATCCGATTGCTCCAGTAATCGAGGCCAAATTCCTTGTTCAACTCATCCAGGGAGCTGAACTTGTTCCGAATATATTTGACGAATTGCAATTGTACATTATCTCCGGCAGTATTGTAATGTTTCGTCTCGTTATCCGTCTGATAACCGATGACCGCTGGGTGTGTGCTTACCCTTGATATCAACTTGCGGATGATCCGCTCGGCATAGAATAGATAGGTTGGATGTGTAATATCCATGATCTGTCTTGCACCATATTTGCCAGGTCCCTGTGAGGTAGTAGCCAGCACGTCCGGATGTTCCTTGACCATCCACGTTGGAACAGCATACGTTGGTGTTCCAACGATGACCTGAATTCCCGCTTCATGCATGGCATCCAGCACACGGTCTACGGAAGAGAAGTCAAATACGCCATTCTGCGGTTCATGGGTGCTCCAGGTGGATTCTGCAATGCGGACCACATTGATCCCTGCATCCTTCATCATCTGAATGTCCTTGTCCAATCTTTCGTAAGGCATATATTCATCATAGTAGGCCACACCATATAATAATTTGTCCATGATTTAATCTCCTTTTTAGGTGGAAAAATATAATGATCTTGGCGTGTGCAAGAGTTGACATATTCCAAGCTATAATGGTAGCGTTTACATTATTATCGGTTGAAGAACTTGGATTGTTCAGTAACCTCTTCAAACGCTGAAATGTTCCATGGATTATCCATGCTCGCGTTAAACTGATTATAATGAAGTATACTAAGGGTGCCGATTGTATAAGGCGAGTTGTTTTTACCCTTTTCCGAGGTGAATGTTATGGATATTCGATCACAGCTCCGAGAAATGCCTCACCATACGCTGGCCCACTGGCTGCCTATTATCGACTCCAACATCAAATTCTATGGTGCGCACAGCCAACAAGTACCCTATGGTTGGGCGATGCCGGAGGAATCACATCCGGGTTTTGAGATTATGTTGATCATCCAAGGTACGCAGGAGAGTGTGATTCATGGTTATACCTATACCGTGGAGGAAGGTTCCATTCTTCTCATTCCTCCCGGGTTCAAACATACGAATCAATGTGTATCCACGGAAGGCATGACTTATTTTAGCGCTCACTTTAATGTGGATGATCCGGTCTTCACCCTGAAGCTGATGTCACAGCATAGCCAAATCTACGCAGCAGGTACGGCCGTTAATCGGAAGATGCGTGTTGTGCTGGAGAGTTGGATGGGCATGATTAATGTATCCGAAGCATACACGTCCACGGACAAAATGATCATGCAGGCCCGCATGTTTGAACTGTTCGCCCTGTTGTCCCAAGCCGCTGACAATGAACAGGAGTCCACAACTTCCGTTGCTGCTTCACATGCACCAGCTCCAACAGCCATGCATTATGCGGGAGCTATAGCGGAGGCAATCAAGCAGGCATTCCATGCCCAGCTTCGAACCAAGGAAAGCAGTGTATCCACGGTCAAAGTAGAGCAGATTATATCCTCGTTTGGCATCAGCCCGGGATATGGTCTACAGGTCTTTCGCAAGGTGTACGGGCGATCACCAAGAGCTTACCTGTCCAGCTTGAAGTTGCAGGAGGCCAAGGTACTGATCGAACAACCCGAGCTGTCGCTCGGGGAAATTGCGTGGAAGCTCGGCTACACCCATCTGTCTCATTTCAGCAGACAATTCAAACGTTGGACAGGCCAGAGCCCGCTTCAATACCGCAACCATCATGCAGATGAATCAGGTGATCTTGTATCCTACAGATCTGAATCAAGTGAAGAATCTTGATTGCGTATATGCTCATACTCTTCCGGAGTGTTCATATTACTCATTTGCATCGCTACTTGATGGACACCTGCTCTCTCAAGCTCTTCCACTTCGACATAGCGGCAACCGATCTCTTCAAGCCATCGCATGACTCGAAGATGATCCTGCATCAGACACTGCTCCAGATCAGGGAGCACTCGCTTGTGGTAAGCCCCTGCAAGAGGGTGGACATGTCCATCCACGCGTGGAACGATAGCAGAATATGAGTTATGCGATTCGACCAGTTTTTTTATTCCATCAAAGAAAGACGTTTGCAGGAGCGGCATATCGCAGGCGCATACCAGATTCGAGTCTGTATCGGAAGCTTCCAGCGCCGCGTGAAGACCGGCGAGTGGCCCCTTCCCCGGATAGTGATCCTGAACGCAGTCGTAGCCCATTGCACTGTAGGTCATCACATGGGGTCCGGCAGCCACGAGGATACGGGATACTGCGGGTCTCATGGCCTTTGTGACATGTTGCAGTACAGCAGAACCGTTCAGTTCCAGCATGGCCTTGTTGGTCCCCATGCGGCTGGATAAACCTCCTGCCAATATGATGCCTGTCCATTCCCTTGTGCTCATGATGGCTTGCTCCCTCCTGGTAATGATGTGAGCTTGTTATATCAACGGATCAACTTTTTCTATAGATTGAATCCCCTTTCAACAAATGATACATTGAACAATATGCATTTGAAAGGAATGGCTTAATTGGACAGACCTGTACCTTCAAGAGGCAATCCCTCATTGGTTTCTCTGAAACTATATAACTTTTTCATATATGGCGCCATCTCCATCTTTGCCGGGTTCCTGCAGCTATATCTGCAAGAGATTGGCATGACCAAACTGGAGATTGGTAGTCTGATGGCGATTGGACCCTTTGTGTCCTTGTTCGCCAACCCGTTCTGGGGTTTCTGGAGCGATAAATCCCGCAATATTCGCATCATCCTGATGATTATGATGGGAGGCACATTTGTACTCGCCCAGGGTGTATTCTATGCGCCCACTTATACATGGATCTATGTAGCCATGATTTTCTTTTATTTTTTTCAAAGTCCATTATTCGCCCAAACGAACAGCCTGATTCTCGGATATATCGATGGTACAACCCAAAAATTTGGGTCATTCCGGCTCTGGGGTTCACTCGGTTGGGCACTGACTGCCGTCGCAGCCGGACCGCTCATTGACCGTTTTGGTATCGGCAGTGTATCCATTATCTTTGCGTGCATGATTGCCACCGCCTTTGTATTATCCGTATTTCTACCCAGACAGCCTATTGCTTCGGATACACCCGTGGTTACTTTTCGGCGGTTTGGCAAAGTCATGTTCAATCCGTATTTCATGGCATTTATCGGCCTGGGTGTACTCGTATCGGTGCCTAATGCAATGAACAGTACATTTATGTCACTATATATTGTAGAAATGGGTGGCGACAAACAAATGGTCGGCTGGGCCATCTTCACCTCATCCATTCTCGAAGTCGGCGTATTCCTGCTGCTCGACCGTTTGCTCAAACGCAAAATGAGCATGCTTCTGGCCTCTCTCATCCTGATCAGTCTGCTGTTTGCACTGCGCTGGCAGCTCATGGCACTGGCTAACAACCCGCTGGAGATTGTATTCATTCAGCTGATGCATTCCATTACGTTCGGTGGATACTTCTATGTAGGCACACAATTGACCATGCTGTTCATTCCAAGACCCTATCGTTCCTCCGGTCAAGCGGTGTATACGATGGCCTGGGGCGGTCTCTCAGGGGTTATTGCCGGTCTGTTCGGCGGCTGGCTGTTCCAGAGCTTTGGTGCGGAAGTCATGTATAGTATTGGCGTATTCTTCTCGCTCATTGGCGCTGTCGGATTCGGCATCATGTGGTTGTCTAACCGCCGTAACGGCTATCAGCCGGTTGTGTTGACGGAGATGGGCAATATGGATGAGGACAGATAATCTTTTGTTAGAAAAATTGAAAGATTGATTTACACAAGAGCACTACGATGACAGAATACCCTTCCGATCGCCGTTATCCCCGGATTTTTTTGATTCCCTTTTTTCAAGGGTAAAATCCGGTGATAAATGCGACCGCTCCGCTTCTTCAGGTTATTTCTGTCCTCTCCGTTATCGTGTAAATTAATGTTCAAACATTCAAACAAAAGATTATGGATTGGAGCTAGAATAAAAACTGGACACCCGTTAACGGACGGAAGGATAATAAGACTAACGGAGGTGTCCACATGGGAGAACAGCGGCAACGATACAACGAAGAATTCAAGAAACAAACGGTCAAATTCATTCAAGAGCAAACGAAGACACTTGGAGATTTGGCAGAAGAACTCAACATTCCAAAAAGCACGTTGCACCAATGGATGAGTAAGTACCGCGAACTAAAACATGAGCCTGTTGCCAGCGTAGATCGAGTGAAGGAACTGGAAGCAGAGCTTCAAGAGATGCGCCGGTTGCTTCAAGAGAAAGAGCACACGCTTGCGGATACCCAAGAAGAACTGGCGATTGTAAAAAAAGCAGTGCACATCTTCAGCAAACCAAAGAGCTAAGATTTCAGTTTGTGGAAGACCATCGCTCCGAGTTTTCTTTGGAGAAGATGTGCAGTACCTTTCAAGTATCACGGAGCGGATATTACAAATGGCGAATGGACCGAACCAGCATGCGACAGAACCGTAAAGACGAGGTTATGAAGCGTATTCGCTATCATTTTTACGACCACCAGATGCGGTGTGGAAGCCCTAAAATTACGTATCTGCTCCATTTAGAAGGGTTGCGAATCTCTTCCCGTACCGTCAGTATATACATGCGTCAAATGAATCTACGTTCTGTGGTCGTGCCCAAATATCGCGTTCAGACTACGAATTCCAGACACGACAATCCCCTTGCGCCAAATACGCTGAATCAGCAATTTAAAACGTCCAAACCGAATAAGGTGTGGGTTACCGACATCACCTACATTCCTTGCCGAGGAGGTCGTCTATATCTCGCCAGCGTTCTGGATTTGTGCACACGCGAAATTGTAGGCTGGCGTCTATATAACCATATGGAAACCAGTTTGGTGATGGGTGCACTGGAGGAAGCTCACAAGGCCAAACGCCCCGCTCCGGGATTACTCCATCACTCGGATCGCGGCTCTCAATACACGTCAAAAGAATACGTGGAGCAACTAAAATCATACGGAATGGAATCAAGCATGAGCCGCCGAGGAAACTGTTATGATAACGCCTGCATTGAGTCATGGCACAGTATTTTAAAGAAGGAACTCATTTACTGCAACCCTCGTTTTAAGACGCCAGAAGAGGCTTATACTGCCATCTACCAGTACATTGAGTTCTATTACAACCGCAAGCGAATGCATGGCGCGCTAGGGTATCTTTCCCCTGCTCGTTTTGCGATGAAATTTACGGACAAATCCGCAGCGTAGTGTCTACTTTTTTGACATAGGTCCAGGATAGTAGTAGTAAAGAGAAAGGAGTCTGAGGTTTGTTGCACCTAACGAACCTTAGACGCCTTATTTGCAGCAATTTCACAAAATTACAAAGCTAAAGAATCTCAGGCACGTTATTTCGCATAAATACGCTAAAAACACAAAAAAGAAAGGCCAAATGAGTAAATAAGGTGTATACGATTCGTTACGTTACTGAAATGCCCAAATATGCTTAAATAGCGTGTCCTGGATTCGTTAGAACTCTTATCCCATACGCACATTCATGCTTCTGTACATGTACATGTTCATTTAGATTTTTGCCTCATACGCACATCTATGGGCCTCAGCTCATGTTCATGTTCATGCGAAATTGTATTACTACGTCTAAAACTGGACCTGGCTAGATCCAGAAAAACAATAAAGGACACTCTTCGCCATGATCTGACGAAGGATGCCCTTACTTTTACTTATTAATTAGCTGCTTGCCAGCACTCTGTTAAACAGACCTTAAGTTTATCCATCAGTCTTATGCCTTCGGCAGTTGGAATGAGCTTTTCAGAGATACAACCCGGTTAAATACCGGACGACCTGGCTCGGAATGTTTCGGATCTACACTGAAGTAACCATGACGGAAGAATTGGAATTTATCCTGAGCGTTCGCTTCCTTCATCTCTTGCTCCACATACCCGTGAACAACCTCAAGGGAGTTCGGGTTCAGTTGATCCAGGAACGTTTTCTCCGGTTGCTCTTCCACAACCTCAGCTTCAGCCCCAGCTACGGCCGCTTCCACCTCTGCTTCCGGTGCTTCATCCAGAATCAAAGGCTCATACAGACGGAATTCAGCAGGTACCGCTTGAGTCGCTTCTACCCAGTGGATCGTACCTTTAACTTTACGGCCAGTGAAGCCACTGCCGCTCTTCGTCTCCACATCATAGGTACAATGAATCTCGGTCACATTACCTTCTGCATCCTTGATCACATCGTTGCATTTGATGAAGTATGCATGTTTCAGACGAACTTCGTTGCCAGGGAACAAACGGAAGTATTTGTTCGGTGGATTTTCCATGAAATCGTCTTGTTCAATATAAATCTCACGAGAGAACGGAATTTGGCGATTACCCATCTCCGGGTTCTCCACATTGTTCTCTGCTTCAAGCCATTCCACTTGCCCTTCCGGGTAGTTGGTAATAACCACTTTGAGCGGGTGCAGGACAGCCATTGTGCGTGGAGCTTTCAGTTTCAAGTCCTCACGTACAAAGTGCTCCAGCGTTTGCAGATCAATAACCCCTTGGCTCTTCGAAATGCCTGTCTCAAATACGAAATCACGAATGGCTTCCGGTGTATATCCCCGGCGACGCAGACCTGAAATCGTTGGCATGCGCGGATCATCCCATCCATCAACATGGCCTTCGTCCACTAGCAGTTTCAGCTTCCGCTTGCTGGTCACCATCTGGGACAGGTTCAGGCGGCCAAATTCGTATTGATGCGGCTTACTCTCCATCTCACATTCCGCAATAACCCAATCGTAGAACGGGCGTTGATCCTCGAACTCCAGGGAACAGAGGGAATGCGTTACACCTTCAATGGCATCTTCGAGCGGGTGAGCGAAGGCGTACATCGGATAGATGCACCATTTGTCGCCCGTGTTATGATGGTGTGCATGTGAAATCCGGTAAATCACCGGATCACGCAGGTTGATATTCGGTGCAGACATATCGATCTTGGCACGCAGCACTTTCTCTCCGTTCTTGAATTCGCCTGCACGCATACGTGTGAACAGGTCGAGACTCTCTTCCACCGAACGATCACGGTACGGGCTGTTCTTGCCCGGCTCCGTCAGCGTTCCGCGCATTTGACGAATTTCGTCGGCGCTTTGGTCGTCGATATAGGCTTTACCTTTTTTAATCAACAAGACCGCACGGTTGTACATCTCATCAAAATAATCCGAGGCAAAACGTTTCTCGTTCCACTCGTATCCGAGCCATTTCACATCTTCCTGAATCGATTGAACGTACTCTACATCTTCCTTGACCGGATTCGTGTCATCAAAGCGCAGATTCGTTTTGCCGCCAAATTCGCCGCCCAGCGTAAAGTTAATCCAGATCGCCTTGGCATGGCCGATATGCAGATAACCGTTCGGTTCCGGAGGAAAACGGGTAATAACTTCCTGGACTTTCCCTGACCGGAGATCTTCGGTAATAATATTTTTGATAAAGTTAGGTGGGGTTGTACGATTGTCCACAGGTATCAAACCTTTCATGAATTGATTGGAACTTTCAGTAATTGCAACGCGTTTCATTTAAATATACCTTTAACGGGGGAGGAGTTCAATAAAGAAGGAACCAAAGTCAGGTACAGCCGTGCATAAATAGGCCCAAAACCATTTTGACGGGTTCGCTCGAATCATGTAGCATGTTAGTAAAAGTTCGTGTTCAAAAAGTCTGGTTTTCAGTACCGAGAAGGTGGAATGAAGCTAGAAATGGAGTAGCGGAGCGTAGGAAAACTACGTGAGCAACGGACATTTCGGCTGAATTTCAACTTCGATGCTGATGATGCCGCTAGGCATGAGTCGTAATCAAAAGCGGACTTTTTGAACAACCTCTAAAAACAAATTAAAGGGAGGGTTTCCCATTGAACACGCTTAAACTGACCAAAGAACAGCAGGATGAAGCCATTCGTACCATCCAGTCGTATTTCGAAGAGGAACGTGGCGAAGAACTGGGTGATCTGGCTGCTTGGGGTGTCCTCGACCTGTTCATGACACAGCTCGCTCCCTACATATATAATCAGGCACTCCGTGACGCCCGCACAACGGTCAATCAACGCATGGCATCGATGGAAGAAGACCTGTTTGCACTGGAACAAAAGTTACCCAAGACTTCCCGTTAATTCACTACAACTAAACCTATACTATATAAAGAAAGAAGGTTGCATTCATGTTTACCTATTCATTGGATGAATATACCGAACTTCGGCCACTGGCCATGGAACACACCAAACCGCTGTTCGAACTCACGGATCGTTCACGGGATCAACTGAGACATTGGTTACCGTGGGTAGATCATGTGACAGAAGTGGAACACACCTCGAACTTCATTACCAACGCGTTAAAACAAGGTGCCGAAAATGGTGGATTTACTGCTGGCGTGTGGTTAAAAGGGGATCTTGCCGGCATCATTGGTTTCCACGAGATTAACTGGACCAACCGCTCGGTGAGCATCGGATATTGGCTTGGCAAAGGTTTTGAGGGTCAGGGCTTGATGACAAGCGCTTGTCGCGTTCTGGTTGATTATGCACTGGTCACACTGGATCTGAATCGCGTGGAGATTCGCTCGGCAACAAACAACAAACGGAGTCGCGCTATCCCTGAAAGACTCGGATTTGTTCTCGAGGGTGTCATTCGTCAGGCAGAGAAACTGCCTAAAGGTTACGTGAACCATGCGGTGTACGGCATGCTTCAGCATGAATGGGAACTTTTGCGTTAAATCGCCTACATAATGATTCGGGAGTGATCTCTCCCAACATATCGGATCAACAGGAATACCCTCTATCTCCACGGAATGTGGTGACAGAGGGTTTTTATTTATTGTATCCATGAACTTTTAGAGGGCTCGGACCATGCCACCATCGACGATCAATGAGGTTCCGGTAATGTACGTATTGGCCCCAGATAACAGGAACACCACCGCTTTGGCAAACTCCTCTGGTTGACCATAACGGCCGAGTGGAATCTCCTTGCGGAACTGTTCCGAGACTTCATCCTCACTGACTCCGTTCTGCTCTGCCCGTGCTGCATCCAGCTCACGAATGCGGTCTGTGGCAATACGTCCTGGCGCCACCGTGTTGATCAAAATTCCGTATGGAGCCAGCTCTTGGGATAACGTCTTCGCCAATCCAAAAACGCCGGTACGGAACGTGTTGGACAGAACCAGACCTGGAATGGGCTGCTTCACTGAAGTTGAAGCGATATTCACAATGTGTCCTCCGCTTTCTTTCATATAAGGAAGAGCACCGCGAATCAGCCTTACATAACTGAGTACATTTAATTCAAATGCACGTTCCCAATCCTCATCCGTCAGTGACTCAAATGAACCCGATGGCGGGCCACCCGAATTGTTCACCAGAATATCAATGTGCCCAAACAGCTCCGCTGTCTTGTGAATCAGAGCCTCAATGTCTTCCTTGCGAGTCACATCGGTTGCACAATATTCCACACGTCCGCCACCACCAAGCGCCAGAAGCTCCTGCTTCACTGCTGCGAGCTTTTCTTCGCTTCGGCTGGCGAGCATGACGTCAGCACCTTCTGCTGCCAATTGAGCGGCTACCGCTTTGCCCAGCCCTCGACTGGAAGCCAACACCAGCGCTTTTTTACCTTGAAGTCCCATGTCCATCGTTGTTCCTCCTCCTCAGCTAGTTTCTATTTGGTCTGGATAAAATAACCCATAAGAATATCGTCCACATACTTGCCTCCGATATAAAACTCGGACACCAACCTGCCTTCCGTCACAAATCCACACTGGGTATAAAACGTAATCGCTCCCGGATTGCTGGAGAGCACACGCAGCCTGAGCTTGCGAACGCCCTGTTCAACCGCATGCTGCTTGATGGCATCCATCAAAGCTGTAGCAATGCCACAACGCCGATCATGAGGATGAACTGCAATATGAATCTCGTAGACATGACGATTAACAGGCATTCCTGTGGCTGGCTGAAAGCCCACATAACCACATACCCGCTCTCCCTGCACCGCAATCAATTGGCTGCCTGGCGGGCAATGCTGCAGATATTGCTGCCTGGAACGCCAATGCATCGGTGCCGGAGAGGTGTATTTGTCCCATACCAGGGTGTCCAATTCCATTAGCTGGGCTGCATCTTTAATCTCGGATGGACGAATCGTAAATGTATGGCTGGTAAGCATAATGATTCAACCTTTCGTGCTATAGTGGACAACGCTGTACGTTACAACGTCGGGAAGTTAATACAGGTAAGAAACGTAGGAATACGTTGTTCGTTTGCTTTACTGTTTACATATATTCGCTCTATATATTGTAGCATAGCCTCAGCTTTGACTAAAATTCCACTCCATGATGAACGAAATTAAATCTTTACCATTCAAAAAAATGAAATAAACACTTAACCTTGCCGTAACGTCATGGTCTATACTGTTTCGATAAGGAGGGATGCAAGATGAACATCAAAGAAGCAGCAAGCAGACTTGGTATATCGGCGAGAGCGATTCGCTTTTATGAGGAAAAAGGATTAATTCTACCCGCCAAACAGTCCAGTAACAGGTATCGCACATACACTGAGAATGATATCTGGCGGCTTCAGACCATTGCTGCGCTGCGTGAGATCGGCATGTCGCTACAGGATATTACACACGCGCTCGGAGAGATCGATCAAGGGAACCAGCAGCGGCTGGAAGAATATCTGGAGCTGCAACAGGCCGTCATGTATGCCCAGTGGATTGAGCTCAAACGTATGATGGATACAACCCAGCGCATGATTGACCTGAATCGTCAGGACGGACCGCTGGATGTCAGTCATCTGCACGATCTCGCGGACAGTGCGCGTCGCCTGCGTGAAGCGCGGCAGAACTGGCATGATCGTTGGAATTATGACACACAGGCAGCTATCCATGATCAGCGAGTGCAGACGGCGGGAAGTGCGAGTTCTGGACAATCCCATTCAGAGGGCAGGCATCATTCGGACAACGCCTCGTCTATAAGTGATGAGCATGAAGTTCCACATCCACACCATCCTGCAGATCATTCCACGCCGAGCGATTCCAATGACACAGTACAGTCTTCCTTTTATCTGTATCACAACTATGAGGAAGCGCTCGAACAGACAACTCATTGGGTCTCTCCCGCCCTTGGTGAGAAAGGACTCGATATTGGTACAGGCACAGGTAATCTGGCTGGGAAACTGCTACAGCAAGGCGCAGACATGACTGCAATTGACCAGTCCCGGGAGATGCTGCGCAGATGTCGTACCAAATATCCCGAGATGCGTGTGAAGCTTGGTAACTTTCTGGCTTTGCCTTTTGCAGATCAATCCTTTGACTTTGTCGTATCCAGCTTCGCCTTCCATCATCTGAGTCCAGACCAGCAACTACTGGCCTTACAGGAGATGCAGCGAGTTCTAACCTCGCGCGGACGTATCGGTCTAACCGATCTGATGTTTGTCGATGCTGCTCACCGCGAGGCATATGTCCGTGAAGCTGAATTATCAGGACACGAGGAACAACTGCGTGCCTTGCGTGAGCGTCACTTCCCTCTGCTGGATGAGCTATGCCGCTGGCTGGAACAACAGGGTTACGTCACAAAACATGTGCGGCATAATGATCTGTTGCACACGTTGCTGGCTGTTCCGCTGCGATGAGCAATCATGAGTATATGCCAAAAAGGCCATCCCGCCTTGAATAAAGGAGGATGACCTTGGTGTACATCATGCTACGAAATTACATATAAATATCAACAATCGTACGCTCAGTTGCACTGCGTGCTTGTCTGAACTCATCAAGCGAGATGCAGACTCCACCCTGACGGTAACGGTTTGCTGTACGCTCGGTTCGAATGTCTTTGCCGTTCACCGCTACACGGCTCACAGCACCTTCGTTCAAGTGATAGATAAACGTCACTGGCTCACCTGCATACTCGAATTCGAATTGCATGCCGTTCAGCTCAGCTGGCAATACCGGGTCAATGACCAGATCGCCGCCCTCTTGACGAATGCCAAGCGCATTGGAGATCAGCTGGTTCATGTAGATTCCAGGGCCGCTGGAGTAGATTCTCCATCCGCCTTTCACTTGTACAGTCCCTTTACGAAGCTGGTCAAAATGCTCCTGTGCCTCGTAACGCGTATTGAACTTGCCGTCGGAACTACTGAAGTACGAGTTCGCTTGACGAATCTCCGCGTTAGGCACAACCTCTCCGATGCCAACCGGGTTGATCATCGCAAGACCATTCCACACCTGATCTGTCTTGCCGAGCTTCGCCATCGCTTCTACGTAACGGATATGGGCGTGTACATATTGCAAACCAATCTCACGTCCGAAGTTGGATGCTTGCTCTGCACGTTTGAAGTGTGTGCTTACACCGCCAGCATATTGAGCCGGACGATTCATCAGACGTACGCCATCCGGGCACAGGAACTGTTCACGGATCAATGCGTAATGTGATTCTGCTTGCTCCGCATTCAGCAATTCACCGATCATGCTGCGCGTCATTGGCAACAGGCGATATTGAATGCCTGTCTCTGTGTCCGTTGGATGAAGCATCAGCTTCGCTTGGTCGGCTTCTTCCATGTAGACAAAGCCTGGAATCACATCTGTTCCCAGCATGTAACGGTTAAAGTCCTCACGAATGCCTTGTGCGAGTACGTCAAGCCCCTTCGCAAAGTCTGCATCCTTGAATTTCAGCGCTTGCGAGAGCACATTCACGGACTGATACGTCAATGCCACCGTCCAACTGCTCACCATGTATTGCTTCAGCTGTGCATTGGCTGGTTGGAGCGTATCATCCCAGTCGCCATCTCCGTAGGAAGACAGGAACGTATCGTGCAGGAAGTGCGAACGGATATATTCGATCTCTTTTTTCGCGTGATCCAGTACCGTTGCCGTCTCTTCCGTGAAGCCGAAGCTATGTTTAACAGTATAAGGTACTTTCTCATCCAGGATTGCATAATCGCGAGTCGCTGTCAGGTAATCCGCCAGAACTTTCAGCGGCCATACGATGATGTCACCATGGCTCTCTTCCTGTTGAATGGCAAAGTATTTATCAAACATGAACCATTGCGGCCAGTTGCCATCATCTTCATATTGGTGGGTATAGACCATTTTGATGATATCGCGAACTTGCTCATATTTTTGCGTTGCCATAAAGTATTCCACCGGACCTTGGCATACATCCCGTGTACCCCATGCCGCGCCGCCGTACTGCTCCAAACCGTGAGGTACGGAGTAGTGAACCAGCATGTTGTGGGTGTACCACCAAGCCAGCGCATTCACTTTGAACAGATCCTCTGCACTCTGACCTTCTCCACGGGACAAACGGAACCCGTTCATCACACCTGCGAAGAACTCGCGATATGCCTGCACTTCCTCTTCAAACGTCAGACTTGAAACTGCTGCCGCTCCGCCATCTGCTTGACCTTCCAATACCCCTTGTACCTTCAGCGTCCATTCAGCAGTTGCTTCCAGACTAAGCGTAACCAGCGATGCGGAACCACTGCGGATACCACTTGCCAGCAGCGTTTCGTCCCCTACATTTACAGCTGCACCGTCTACCGACATGCGATATTGAAGGTCTGGATACGTTCCTGCGCTAATCGCTTGTGGATCAGCCTTGAAGGTCAATGTATCGCCGTCCTGCGTCATATGCAGCGGATACTCGTATTCATTGACATTCATCGTAATTTGGTTCGTTACCAGGTAACGGTATGCCGTACCACTTGTGGAGCGTACGTTCATGCTTACTTCCGTCGTATGTGCACCTGTGTAATTGGTCACGATGATCGTGTCGGATTCGGTTTTGTAGATCCAGCGTGCATAGTTGAAGCCAATCTCGAACAGGGATGGCATTGTCAGCAGACGATATTGTCCGTCCATTTCCACATAGATGCGTTGTCCAGCCGTCTTCGGCACGTTCAAGGCATTGCGGGCATTACTGATCATTTTATTAAAATTGGTGTTACCAATAACGAGCTGTGAGTTGAAAATACCGTACATATATGATGTCGTCGTAATAACCTGTGCTCCAAGTTGCACGTTGCCACCACTCATTAGAATGTGACCGTGCGGACGCTCTACGAGCAATTCTTTTGCTTTCAGAACGATATGTTCGTAGCTGCCTGTGAAGAAGGACAACAGTTCCTCGCCGCTGTGCTCTTCCTGATGACGATCAGGGAACAGAGCATGAATCTCATCTTGCGTCAGATCGAGCGTAACCAGAGGTTCACCCAGGAAGGAGGACAGTTTCACCTGTTCCAACGTGTCGCCATTTTCCACAGTCAGAGCCTGTACTTCATTCCAAGCTGCTGTAACTTCATCTCCGAATTCAAGTGCAGAGATTCCTTCTGCATGATTAGGCTTCGCCAGTCCATAGAAGACCACCTGAGCCTCTCCGTTCAGATTCAGCAGTTCCGATTGCAATGCGGTATAGGCAAATTCATACTGATACGTCTCATTCGCCAACGTTGGGCGATTCAAGCTCTCTGGTTGATTCGTTTCCTTATACGACAGACCAAAGAATTGGAATCCATCTGTGGAATAACCGATTGCTTTCGTCAGGGAACCTTGTTGCATATACGGAAATGCACCGCCCTGAGGCTGGTTTTGACGGGAACACACCACATAACCTTTCGCTTCATCTTCAAACACCGTATGGTCAATGTATTGAGACAGATAAGCTTCATTGCTGCGTACCGCACCTGGATCAGCAAGACCTACATCCTGTCCATATACCACGTCTACATTTTGTTGTTGTCCTGTGAGCTTCACATCCCAGAACCAGACGCCTTGTGGTGTTGCCGTAAATACGACCTGATAGCCGATGCCCTGTTCACTACCTTCCGGCTGGACAGTGCCCTCCCAGATCAACTGGTTGCTGGACTGTGCTTTGCTTGTATTAACCTTGCTATTCGAACGTACACCGAGCAATGGGAACGAGCTGATGTTCTCTCCTTCGTGTACACGCAGGTACAGGTTGTTCAGAGATCCATCAATCTGGTTGCTGAGCAACTGGTTCAACATGGTTGTACCGGATGTCGCCTGGTATAGGTCGCCACTGTTCAAAAAAGTAAAGGATAACTCCCCGGCATTCAACAGGATCGGTTCATTAATCATCGTTGTCATAAGGTTCACTCCTAGAATTAGTATAAAATCGAAACGTTTCGATAAATCTGAAAAAGAATAGGGGCCTCTTCAAACCGGCCTTTTACAGCCCGTCCGGACGATAACCCCATCATTGAACTTTCACTTCAGCATGCTGGCATTTCCTTGGTTGTCAGACTCGGCCTAAACGGAACGTACAGAGCTGCGCTCGATCAGATTAATCGTTAACGTATATGAAGGGTCAACCGCTTCGCCATTGAGCATCTGGAATAACAGATGGCCGGCGAGCGACCCGGCTTCATGCTTCGGCTGGCGTATCGTTGTCAGCGGTGGACGAACATATTCCGACAACTGAATATCATCAAAACCGATTACGGAAATGTCATTCGGCACCGATATACCTCGCTCTTCCAATGCTTTCAGGCCGCCAATGGCCATCTCATCGTTACCGTAAAATACCGCTGAGGGAAGATCACCCTGCATCATCATCATTTTGGTAGCACTGTATCCACCCTCACGCACAAAGTTGCCGTTCAGACGCCATTTGGACTTTTCTTCAAGTCCCGCTTCCCGCATCGCTCGCAGATACCCTTGGTAACGGAGCGCGTTGTCATACGAGTTGGATGGGCCACTAATATAAGCAATCTTCTGATGTCCAGCCTGGATCAGATGGTGCGTAGCAAGATAACCGCCTTGCTCTCCATCCACCAGCACGTTGACCAAATGGTCACTCGACAGTTGACGATCCATCACAATGATCGGAAAGCGCTGTCCGGCAGATTCCACCAGAATATCATCATGGATGTTATGCGCCAGGATGATGGCTCCGTCTACTCTTTTTTCACGCAAAAATCTCACTGCCGTTGAATCCCGTCCACCCATGGAGCTGCACGCAATCAGGTCGTACCCGTTCGCGAGGGCCACATCCTGTACACTACGGATCAACTCCGAGTAATACGGGCCCGACAGATCGGTCAGAATCAAAGCGATCGTGTTCGTCCGGCTCCGCTTCAGGTCCATGGCAAAGCCGTTCTTGCGGTAATTCAGTTCTCGTGCTGCCTCAAGCACTTTAGCCTTGGTCTTGGCACTAACCTTGCTATCCCCGCTCAGCGCATAGGAAGCAGTCGAGAGTGCTACACCTGCCAGCTTTGCCACATCCTTAATCGTTGCCATTCCACGTTCGCTCCTTCTAAACTAGAACAAATTCTAAGGTTATCTACATTTTATACGATACATGGTCAGAACAACCACTTAATCCTATATTATCGTGTTATTAATCTTTGTACATATCATAGCTATGGATGTCAATCGAAACGTTTCGAGGTGTTCTCAAAAAAAATCCTTGTCTCCATCCTTACGGCACCATGGTTGAATGTGCCCCGTTCCAGTCCGTACCATTCGTGATGGTCTTAACACGTCTTTCAATCTGACGCCCTCTGACCAGTTTGTGCCTAACGCAATGAAACTGGCAGTAAACGCCAGATTGAAACGTTTCGACATTTTCATTATAGTCGGTGTTGATAGCGATTTCAACCACTTTATCCATTTTTCACAGAAAAATATGAATTGTCCAATCTGTCCATCCACGTCACTTCATTATAGTATATACTGCATAATAGTCGAGATCCGAGAATTACGCCAGTATACAAAGGGCATGAGACGAATTATGCCCCTGCTGACTTTATGTAAGGAGACAGTTATCTAATGAATATTTTCAAGCCCACGTATCATCAAAAATCGCTGTCCCGCCCCATTTCCTTGCAGAAGATTCAGTCTGTACCCGTTGCCCTGTTCAAGCTGTGCCATCTGGTGCAGCTTCACGACCGCGAAGTATTCTCTCGCATAGATGAAATGTGGAACACACTTCATGTACTATACATCGTTACTGCTGGACAGGCCAGGATAATTAGTGCAGAGGGAAAACTCACATTAAATGCAGGCTCCGCAGTCGTTCGGCAAGCCGGAAACCTGCTTCAGCACGAGAACAAGCGCGGCTCTCTGTCGCCAATACAGGGCATTGCGATTGCTTTTGATTCCACTGAAAATGAACAGCTATCCTGGCCTTTCGGGTTACCAGCCCCCATTGTGAGCCGCAATCTCACTGACAAGGCAGTGGAGCTGGTTCAAGCCTGTTCGAAAGGCCATGATTCCAGCCCTTTCAGGCCACATATGCTGTTCTATGAGTTACTGGACATCTTGCAAGATCATGTAGCCTATTCTGCTCATGAAGATCATTCCTGGCTCGATAACGTACTCAGACATATCCATCAGATGTATACACATCCGCTGACCCGCGAACAATTGGCACGAGATGCCAATGTGAGTCCCGAGCATTTCTCACGGGAGTTCAAGAAACATACTGGTCTTACTTTTGTTGAATATGTGACTCGTCTCAGAATCAGGATGGCCCAAGAGCATCTGTTGATCGCGAATCCTACGCTACAGGAAATTGCACAATTGACAGGCTACAGGGACACTTTCTATCTGAGCCGCAAATTCAAACAGATGGTTGGCTCTGCACCAACTCACTACCGGAAAATGCCCAAGAAGGTTGTATCCTTGACTTACAACTATACGGCTTCACTTCTGGCACTGGGCCACATCCCCCACATGGGCGCCGTAGCAAGCTGGATGGAAGATACACGGGGAGAACATAAGCGTGATCACTTTGAACAGCATTCCGAGTATGAGCTGGTTAAACATCCAGAGCTGATTGAAAATGCTCATCCTGATGTCATTATCGGGTATGCACCACATCCCGGTTCTGATGAACTACGTGTGATTGCCCCAACCATTCTGATGCCCTTTGAAGAACTCGATTGGCAGGAGCAACTTCTTCATCTGGGCCGAATTACCGGGCTTGAGTCCAATGCACGGGCGTTATTGAATCGATATCATCAACTTGAACAAGAGGCCAATCATGTGTTGGATCAATGGATGGAAGGAACACGCGGGTCCGCCGTTTGCATGTTTATGATCGGAGAGGACGGCGCTTATATCTATGGTCATGGCTGGGGCAGAGCTTCCCATGTGCTGTATCAATCCCTTGGTTTCACCCCACCCTCACAGATGGTGCAGGATGGGCAGTTACTAACAGGGTACGTTCATGTTCCGTTGTCCGAGATTCACTTGTATGCAGCAGATCACATGTTTGTTGCCTACCCTGAGGAACCCTCCGAGCGAGAAAGGCTGGATAACCTGCTCAATCAGGAATCCTGGAGTACCCTCCCCGCCGTTCGTGAAGGACGGGTATACGAGATCGATGCCGACACGTTTTACGGATTTGATCCCTTGTCCGTTATGGAGCAATTGCAGCGTATAATGCATCACCTGACATCATAATTGTCCATGTGATAGTGATCATAGTTGTCCATGTACAAAACTCACGTCTTCCTCTATGTTATTAATGAGAATAATAATCATTATTGATTATACATAGGGGGAACAAGGATATGTTTGCTGCAAAAAAACGCTTTTCCGGCTTGCTGCTTATGCTCGCCATCATTATGATTCTGGCTGCTTGTAGCAGCGGAACAGGCTCCACTGCCACCGAACAGACATCGGCAGCGGGAACCGAAACAACAACAGCCTCTTCCGAGACGAACACAGACACGTCGTCCGGTTCGGACAATTCGAATGCTACGCGAATCTACAAGTCATTAAGCGGGGATGTTGAAATTCCGGCTGAACCGAAACGGATCGTGACGGATATGTACGTAAGTGATCTGCTTGCACTGGGTGTGAAACCTGTTGGTGCTGTTCAATATTATTTGGAAAACCCGTTCTATGCAGAACAGGTGGAGGGCATTGAAAGTATCGGTGATCGGGCAGCGGTATCGATGGAGAAGGTCATTGCCATGAACCCGGATCTGATCATTACCTACTCCGACCAAGCCAGTGAAATTGAGAGTTATCAAAAGATCGCACCTACCGTAGTGATTCCTTATGGTACATTCACCAATGTACATGACGAAATTCGGGGATTCGGACAGCTGATGAACAAATCCGAAGCAGCCGAAGCTTGGCTGAAAACGTACGACGAACGGATTGAAGCCGCTCGTGCTAAGGTGAAAACCGTCATCAAACCGGAGGAAACCTTCTCCATCCTTGAAGTATCCGACAAGAGTTATTATGGATATGGAGACAATTTTGGTCGAGGAGGACAAGCGGTCTACAGTGCTCTGCAACTTGCCCCACTCGAGATCACCAAAAAAGAACTGATGGGTGATACCCAGTGGAAAGAGATTTCGCGTGAAGTTGTTGGTGATTATGCAGGGGATCATATCTTCTTGACCGTTGGGGAGAACAATAAAAATTACCAAGGTGACTCCATCTGGCAATCCCTGCCGGCAGTGAAAAACAATCAGGTGTACGAATTACTGGAAGACCGTTACTGGTACTTCGACCCGATTGCGATTCAAGGTCAGGCTGAAGAATTCGCCGATATGATCGTAGAACGTGCCGAGCAAAATCGTAAATAACATAAGCATGAATACAGGTGTCCGGATAGGCTGATCAGCCTGCTCGGGCATTTGTGTCATATCAAGGAGGACTTACATATGCTTCGCCGTTTTATGTCTTATTATCGTCCTTATAAAAGGCTCTTTATATTGGATTTCTCCTGTGCCATCGCCGTCGCGCTGCTGGAGCTGGCCTTTCCACTCGCTGTGAACCGAGTGGTGGATCAACTGCTTCCGGCCGGCAACTGGTCCATGATCTTGGCGGCATGTGTGGGATTGCTCGGCATCTACCTGCTCAGTTCCTTTTTCCATTATGCAGTCACCTATTGGGGCCACAAGCTCGGTATTAACATCGAATCCGATATGCGGCGTGAACTGTTCCAGCGTGTACAGAAGCAGTCCTTCCGTTTCTTCGATAACAATAAGACCGGGCACCTGGTCTCCCGTATGACCAACGATCTGATGGATATTGGTGAGATCGCGCATCACGGACCCGAGGACTTATTCATTGCCTTCATGACACTCGCCGGAGCTTTCGGCATTATGCTGGGAATCAACTGGCAGCTCGCTGTGATGACGTTTATCATTGTGCCGCTGATGATCTACCTGTCGCTGTACTTCAGTCGCAAAATGTCCAAGGCGTTCAAGCGCATGTTTGCAGATATCGCCGATTATAATGCACGGGTAGAGAACAATGTGAGCGGCATCCGTGTGGTACAGGCTTTTGCCAATGAAAAGCATGAAGTAGGCCGTTTCGTTGAGAACAACGAACGTTTCCGACTCACCAAACTAATCACCTACCGCATTATGGCCTGGAACTCTTCACTCAGTTTTATTCTGATGAAATTTGTATCGCTGTTTGTACTGGTATGTGGAACCTGGTTTGTCATTCAAGGAAGTATGACTTACGGGGAGTTCATCGCTTTTGTAATGCTATCCAATGTATTCCTCGGGCCAATCGAGAAGATTAACTCCGTCATTGAGACGTATCCCAAAGGCATCGCCGGTTTCAGACGTTATCTGGAGCTGCTTGAGGCCGTACCGGATGTAGAAGACACACCACAGGCAGAACCAATTCCGGATGTGAAAGGCGATATTGCCTTCCATAACGTTACCTTTTCTTATGGTGAACATAAACCCACACTGTCTGAGGTCAACCTTAATGTTCAGGCAGGCCAGACAGTCGCTCTGGTTGGACCTTCAGGAGGGGGCAAAACGACGCTATGCAGTCTAATCCCACGTTTCTACGATGTGGATGCGGGACATATCTCCATTGATGGCATTCCAGTGAAGGACATGACGCTGGAATCACTGCGCTCCCATATCGGGATTGTGCAGCAGGATATTTTCCTGTTTGACGGAACGATTCGTGAAAATATTGCATACGGCAAGCTATTTGCTTCCGATGAAGAAATCTGGCAAGCCATTCGCCGAGCACAACTGGAAGAACTGGTACAATCCCAGCCAGATGGACTGGACACCATGATTGGTGAACGTGGCGTAAAACTCTCCGGCGGACAGAAGCAACGTCTATCCATCGCAAGAATGATCCTGAAGAACCCGCCTATTCTCATTTTGGATGAAGCCACTTCCGCACTTGATACCGAGACGGAAGCAGCCATTCAACTGGCCTTGTCCGAGCTGGCTCAGGGACGTACGACATTGGTGATTGCCCATCGACTGGCGACGATCAGACACGCCGATCGAATCGTGGTGGTGGAGAACGGTAGCGTCGCTGAACAAGGAAGCCATGAAGAACTGCTCGCGCGTAAAGGCTCGTATAGCCGACTGCATCAAGCCCAGTTTGGTTAAGTAGCATGCCCTAACAATAGCAACCATCGAAAAAACCAAATACGGAATGAAAACAACCTTCCCTCTGCAAACGAGGTGAAGGTTGTTTTATTCATTTCAGATATCCTTTGGATTTCCAGAACCGCTTCGCAAATGATTCAGCAGCGTACGGTGGCTCTCCATTCAGTAGATCTTCATTCGCTTGAATGAGCACTTGGCGTCCACGTTCCAGCAATTGAACGGCATGCAGTAACTGAGAGCCGCCAATATAATGAATTTCAAGCAACAACGGTTCTTCTTCCTCATCCTCGTTATTCTGAGCCGAGTATTCGATCAACACACTTTCCGAGCCGTCCGCATGTTGGTGCAGGGTATAATAGTATTTCTCCACCTGGGTCTCCCCTTGAGCATCCACATACTCTCTTCCAATACGTAGCATGGCTGGCTGGGGAACACCATTAAACATCTGACCTGCTTGTCGAAATGCAAAATATAACTCTCCAATCCACAGTCCGTGCCGATCATCATCATAATAATCGTCATATGGCTCCACGACAGGCAGTGCTAATAAATCATGGATCAGTTGGTGCGAAATTAAGGAACGGGCATACTGATAATTCGATACAGACTGCAACAAGTTGCTCCATCCTTGCTCGCTTAACTGCTGAATATCAGCAGGTGAGTTCTCCGAGAATACGTTCCATTCCGAATTCTCATTGTGCAGATAACGATATGATCCTGAGATCATCCAGACAGGTTTACCCGGTTGTACGATATGTTTATCAGGAGAGTTGGAACCTTGATCTGTTGGCTCCATCTTAAGCAACAATGCACAATTGTGGTCATTCTGAAAATACAGACTGCGAAAATACCCCTCCGTATGCTCATCTCCATAGACCGATACTCGGCAAAATTGCTTATCCAACCAAAATTCATAGCTGTTCAATAACTCATCCTCCTCTCTTACAGGCAACAAAGATGGATGAGTAAGACGCTCTATGTTCTCAGCGGTAATCCGATGATCTTCGAACCAATCCGGCACATCTGGCTCTGATTGTTCAGCATGAATGTACTTTCGATTGATTACAGGTTGTCCCTGCTGCAGCCTCCTTAACATTTCTTCTCGCCAAGGAAACGGCTCTGTATCTTCATCAATCACACATTCAGGAACCAATAACGTCAACATGTCAGAGCCCCGCCATGGTCCGAGATCCTCCCATTCTTCAAGCTGACGCTTCACATTACGCTGTCCTTGAACCTGAATCTTATATTGCTCGGTACTTACCAGCAATCCACCTTCTACATTCCCTCTCACTGTCAATTCTCCATGGTTATAATCCCCCCAGAACATATCCTCCACATAGAGATTACCTGTAATATATATTTCCTGCCCACCCACGATCATATAGGGCGTTATGAGATTCCCAAGTACAACCAGATTTGAACTGGCCGCGTCGGAACTTGTATTGCCAATATAACGATCCACTGTCAGATTTCCGTCAACTAAGATCAAAAAAGGTCCTTCATCCAACAACAGTTCACTGATATGAAGGTCGCCAGAATGTAACCATACTTCCTCGGTTTCAAATTCTCCGTTGTGCGCTTCATTCTGAGTGTACATCCAACTTTCCTGAGGCAACTTCGTTTGTATATCTGCAAAAGACACCTTGTGACCTATCTGATGTATGGACATGTCCTGACACTCCTCATCCAATAATATATGGATAGAATCTATCTAATCTACAGATAGGACACTACCCATTTTTATTATACTAGAGGAAATATACACCATACCATAACAAAAACCCTCACCCAAGTAGAATGAAGGTTGAACTTGTGAACGACAACAGCCCCAAGCCTATTAAATACATATATGATCTAGTCCATTCTTATCAATTTCCACCCAGAATTGCGTTTGCCCGCTCACGGAAAATTTTCGCCGCCTTCTCAGGTGTAATTTTGCCAAACAACAGCAGATCATACAACTCCCGCAGCACCGCAGTGACCTCGGGTGCACCTACAGGATCAGGCGGGTCCATCTGGCTGCTGTGATCGGCAACCCAATCAATATAATCAAACACCTGCGCCAGCTCCGGTTCAACCACCAGCTTCATCCGCTCTTTGACACGGGATGAGACAGGCACACCCCGCTCTCCTTTCAGCAACAGATTGGCATCCAAATCATTTACGAAGAAGCTGATGAACTTGGCCGCTTCCTCCTTATTCCTGGAATTGCCCGCGATGGAGAAAAACATGCCTGGCTTCAAAAACAACCCATCCTGGCTGTTTGGCCCAGGCATCGGGGATATCGTTAAGGGTTTGCCATAACGCTGAGTGGTGCTGATAAATTGGTTGGAATACCCCCAGCTAAACAAAGCCTCTCCCAGATAAAACGGGTCGTTGTCGGGTTGGCCAATGTCGGATGTCCAGATATCCGGTGCAAAAATAAGTTTCTTCTCCGCGAGCTGCTGCATCCTGCCAAAGTAATCAATAAACAATCCATCATCCTCATAACCCAACCTCTTGCCATCCACGGCGTATAGCTTGGAACCATACTGTCTCAAGTAATACGCAAAAAACTGTTCCGGCGTGAAATAAGTTCCCAGATAAATGCCTTTCCCCAGCAATTGCTCGCCCATACGGTCAAAATCCGCCCATGTCCACGTATCCGTCGGCAATTCAATATCATTGGCCTTCAACACTTCCGGATCATAGATACTGAGCATGGCGTTAACCCCCAAACTGAGACCATAGGTTTTGCCATTCAGGCTACCACTCTCCAGCTGTTCCTTCTCAATATCTGTCGTGTCAATCAGTCCGTTCTGCATGTACGGCGTCATATCCTCCAACAGTTGCAACGAGCTGTACTGGGACAGATAGGAGATGTCCATCTGGATAATATCGGGCAACGCATTGCCTGCTGCATGTGGGGCAAGTTTTCTCCAGTACTCGTTGAAGCTGCTATATTCGTATTCAATGTTTACATGTGGGTTCAACTTCTCATACAGATCGATAACGGCGATTGTTGCATTGTTGCGAAACTCCCCACCCCACCAAGCGATTCGCAGCGTTATCGGCTCTTCGTCAACGATCATGCCTGGCCTTTGATCCAGTTGGCTCACGCAGCCAGGAAGAGTCAGCAGAAGACAGATCATGCCTATGGATCGCAATAATCTTCTCATGGCCTATCCTCCTTACCTGGTGATGGGGGTGGCAGCAGCACCGTTACTCTCGTTCCAAGCCCCGGCCTGCTCTCCAGCAGAACATCATATTCTTCGCCAAAAGCCAGACGTACCCGCTCCCTGATATTCAGCAAACCAATACCTGTTCCTCTGGTCTTCACTTCACCATGCAGCACTTGTTCCACATATTCGGGTTCCATACCGGGACCGTGATCCTCCACGATCAGGGCCAGCTTGCCACCTGAAATCTCGGCATACACTCGAATCAGACATGATCCAACCTGTGGTTCCAATCCGTATTGAATGGCATTCTCCAGTAATGGCTGTAGGGTTAACTTGGGAATGGCACATTCCAGATAAGGAGCGGGCACATCCAAGCGAAAATCCAGCCGCTGCCGGAAACGGTAGGTCTGAATGGTGATGTAATGGCTGACGATCTCCAGCTCTTCGGCAAGGGTAATGATATTTTGCCTGAAGCTGATGGAGGAGCGCAGTAAATACCCGAGTGACAGCACCATACTGGAGATTTGCTCCTGCCTGTTCTTTTTGGCGAGCCAATGGATTGAATCCAGCGCATTATACAGAAAGTGTGGATTGATCTGCGCCTGAAGCGCCTTAAACTCCGTTTCTTTAATGACCAGCTGGCTTGCATAATTTTCTTTGATCAATGTATTGATATGTGTAATCATCATTCGATACGTACGCTGTAATAACCCCAGTTCATCCATGTGCTGGTGTGTTGGAATGGACAGATTGGCATCCATATTCTCCAGATCCCCATACTGAACCTCCTTCATCTGACTGATGAGCTGCCTGATCGGCCTTGTCAGACTGCGTGCGAACACCATACCAAGCGCGAGGACAACCAGAATGGCGATAAGATATACGACAATCAGACTATTTTTCAACCATATGATACGTTCAAAAATCTCATCATAAGAGGCCATATTATAATAAACCCAGCCGGTATAGGCGGATTTTTTCTGGGAAAGGAATATCTCCCTCCCATCCAGATTTTTGACCTCATATCCTCCACTGCCTGGAAGTGGATTGAGCCCCGCGGACACCGCTTCTGGAAGCTGACGATAAGGATAGACCACCTCACTGCCTGCTTTTAAAATAATGTCACTGTCCCGGCTATCCATGCCCGTATACTCCTCAACGAGCCGCTCAATATTAATACGCAGAAACAGTATGCCTACCGGTTCCAGGGTCATCGGTTCGTAGGCCCGCACCTGACGCACCATAACCAGCATCGGGTCATCGTCATCCGGGTACAGCCAGCGTACCGCACCATTAGCCTGCTCCGCCGCCTCAATCATCCGATCATATTTTTCAGGGGATACGGTTAGTGTTTCGCCATATTTATTCACTCTTCCCCTGGAATCAATCAGATGAACGGACTGCACATATCGTGCAGCCCCACTAATATGCTCCCATAGCCGATCTGTGATCTTCTTCCGTTCAATAAAGCTTGAATACGCGCTATCATCATCCAGCAAAGACTTCAAGGCCCTCTGAATCTGTGTATCAGAGATCACGTTCAGTGATAACGCTTCCAACTTTTGGAGTTCAACATCCACTGTAGACGAGGAAAGGTTCAGAAGACGAGACGACTTATCAAAAAGCTGTTTGTCATACACCGAATACGTATAGTACAAGGAACCAAACGCCAGGATGATGATAAACGCCATCATGACCATGATCATCAGAAACATTTTCATTTTGATGCTGAGTTTGCGGTAGGCTGTCATGACCAAAGCGCTCCTTTGAACCACGTGATACTACTAGGTATATCACATACAGGAAGGTTTTCCCAAAGTTTTAGCGCTCGATGTCTCACGGTTTATTTGGACTGATATCGGTCATAAGCCGCCTGATGAACCTCAATCGCCCGCTCAATGTCCATGCTCTTGATGGTGTCGGTCATCTTGTCAAATTCAGTGATTGGTTTCTGTCCGCTAATGATGGCTGTCATCGTCTCATTCAAATACGTATTCACCTGGCTCATGATGGACGTACTTGTGGTTACCTCTTCTGTAGACAAGCGAATTGGAGGGAGTGTTAAGGCCGAGCTTGCTTTCATCCATTCCGCATTCGCTGCACGCTGTCCGTCGTCAAATAATAAGGCATCCAGGTAACGGCTATCCTGATTGATTGGACCGTCCATAATGGACAAGGCATAGGAAGCCAATGCCTGATCATACGTCAGACCGTTTGCATTATCAATGATGGTATCTGTGAATTTCACACCTTCTCCGTCCCGAACATAACTGTCATTCTCGATACCAAAGTTGAACAGATCACTACCCTCTTCGCTATAGTTGTAGTCCATCCATTGCACAATATATTTCAATTTATCTTCGTCTGCAGAAGCCGTAATAGCCTCACCATAACTTAGGACCTTATTCTCCAGATTAAAGGTAGCATACGAAGTTCCATCCGCAGATACGGGCCACGGTACACCGGTTAGGTTAAAGTTCGGATCGGTATCTCTCATCAGATTGAAGTATTTCCCCATACCACTGAATACACCGCCCTGATATGCGCCTGCCAGATTGCTGGTGACCTTATAGTCGAACGCTTTGCCGTCATTGGTCATGATCTCGGGATCAATCAGCCCTTCCTTGTACCACTTGGCCATGGTCTCCAGAAAATCACGGTAACCCGGCTGAATTGGTCCAAACTCCACCTTGTCTCCATTCAACTGGAAGCCACCAATGACACCAAAGGCCGCCGCAAAATCATGGAGCTTGGTTAGGTTGCCCGGTCCCCAGTTGCCGGTGAATGGCAGCTCATCTGGCTTGCCATTGCCGTTAGGGTCCTGTTCCTTGAATGCCTTGAGTACCGTATACCACTCATCGATGTTGGTAGGTACCTTGAGATTCAGTTGATCGAGCCAATCCTGGCGCATAATCAAACCGGAAGTGGCATTCAGTTTCAATGCATCCAGCTTCAGCAGCGGAAACATATAGATCGTTCCATCGTCGAGTGCAATCTGCTTCTTCACATCCGGATCGGATTCAATGATCCGCTTCAAGTTCGGTGCATAACTGTCGATCAATTCATTTAATCGGATGATCCGGCCGTCCTTGATCATTTTTTCCGGTCCGCCAACCGCATCGGCCCAGTTATAATAAATAACGTCCGGCAGCTCCTTTGTGGAGATCAACAGATTGAATTGGTCACGCTGTTGTCCAAGCGGAGGATGTGTGAACTTCACTTGGATACCCGTCAACTTCTCCTTCTCCTTGTAAGCGGCCATATCGCCAAAATTGTTCAAGGAAGCTGTCAGTTTGGCGTCATTGGCGCGCCAGTAGTCAATGGTAAATGGCTCACTTGTAATTGGTAGCGGTATCTCCGTCAACGCCTGAACTGCAGGTTCTGTTCCTTCTGCCGGCTCTGCGTTACCTGGTTCATTATCCCCCGTACAGCCCGCCAGCAAAGACATGGTAAGTAGCGATGACAACAGGATGGACCCCATTCTTTTTTTCACGTAATTCGCCTCCATAGGATACATTTTTTATTGTTTCACAGCACCGATTAGAGCGCCCTGAACAAAATAACGTTGGATGAATGGATATACCAGCATAATCGGCAGCGTGGAGATAATAATGGTCGCATATTTGATGTTCTCCCCAATGGCAAAGCCGGTATCGGCGCCAGCACCCATGGCCTCCGTACTGCTGCTGATCAGAATATCACGCATAATAATCTGAATCGGATATAACTCTTGACTGCGTAGATAGAGCATTGGCCCGACATAATCATTCCAATGGTCAACCGCATAATACAGCATCATGACCGCCAGGATTGGCTTTGACAAAGGCAGTACGATTCGGAACAAAATCAGAAAGTCATTGGCGCCATCAAGCTTCGCCGATTCGATCAGACTGATCGGAATGCCTTCAAAGTTTGTTTTCATAATGAGGAAATAAAATGTGCTGATGGCACCCGGAATAATAAGCGCAAAACGGGTATCCACCATCCCGAGATTTTGAATCAGCAGAAAAGTCGGGATCATGCCCCCGCCGAAAAACATCGTGAACGTAATCAACTTCATCAACGTTTTTCTGCCCATCAGATCACTGCGTGATAACCCATATGCTGCCAGCGAAGTCATGAGCAGATTGATGGCTGTACCCACCACAACATAGAACAAGGTGTTCATATATCCCGTATAGATGCGAGTATCCTGAAATACCGACTTGTACGCTCCCAGCTGGAACCCTTCAGGAATGAGCATCAGTGACCGGGAACGCAGCATCTGATCCGGATCGCTGATGGAAGAATTGAACACGTACAGCATCGGGTAAAAGCATAAAATCATGATGACCAAGAGCAGCAGGGTATTAAATACATCAAAAACTCGTTCCCCTATAGACTGTTTCATCGCTTCACCTTCCAATTACCAGAGACTGGTTGAGTTAAGCTTTCTGCTGATTGCATTCGCAATAATGAGCAGCGCGAAATTAATGACGCCGTTAAATAGTCCGATGGCGGTTGAATACGTATAGTTCCCCTCCAAAATACCGGAACGATAAACAAAGGTGGATATGACATCCGATGTCTCATAGGTCGGTGCCGTTTGCATCAGTAATATTTTCTGAAAATCCGCGTTCATGACCGCCCCCATACGCAGAATTAACATGATCACAATTGTGGGCATGATGCCCGGCAGTGTAATATGTAACAGCTGTCTCCAGCGGCCTGCGCCGTCAATTTTGGAAGCTTCATACAACTGAGGATCAATACCACTTAGTGCTGCCAAAAAGATAATCGAGGCCCAGCCTGCGCCCTGCCATATGTTGGACAGGATGTACATCGGACGGAACATATCTTTTTCCGCCAAAAACATAATTGGCTGCAGATCAAAAAAGTCACGAATGACGTTAAATAACCCACCGTCCAGAGATGAGAACGTTTTCAACATTCCAACCACGACGACAACCGAAATAAAATGCGGCATATAACTGATGGTCTGTACTGCACCTCTGAACCACTTCTTCCGGACTTCATTCAGCAACAGTGCTAGTAGAATCGGAGCCGGGAAACCAAACACAATACTGTAAAAACTCAAAATCAGTGTGTTCTTAATCAGTCGCCAGAAATAATAACTTTCAAAAAACATGGTGAAGTTATCAAATCCGACCCATTCGCCTGCCAAGATTCCTTTGATCGGGTTGTAGGATTCCTGAAATGCCATCAGTAGCCCGTACATTGGCCCATAGCTGAAAATCAGATAGTAGGCTACCACAGGAACGAGCATCAGATAAACGTATCTGTTGCGGACAAGTTCCTTTTTCACCGAACTCCATTTGCTAGCTGGCTTCAAACGCCCAGGTTCAATCCCCCGGCTTCGATTCAGCTCCATCCACTCAACCTCCACTCTCGATGTTCATTCATTCACATGACACTTCTAATGATAGAATCGAGCGCCTTTTCTTCCCATGCTCATTTCCGTTAAAAGCATGTTCAAAACCGAGTTCCGTCCGACAAAAAAAGACCCTGCTGCCGTTGAATGGCACACAGGGCCTGATCATAAATCAGATGTGAGTCGGATGTGGATCGGATATAAAGGAAGCTATGTAGAAGCGACAGCAGCGCTGTCTAGGGTACTTTTTTATACTCGGAAGGGGAGAAGCCCGTATATTTCTTGAACATTTTGCTGAAATACGGCCAGTTGGCACCAAACCCCGTCTGCTCGGCAAGCGAGGATACCGTGCAGTTCCCGTCCTGCTCCAGAAGCTCCAACGCTTTGCGAATGCGGTAGCTTAACACATAGTTCGTAAATTTCTCACCAGTTTCTTTCTTGAACATTTTGCCAATGTAGTCTGGATTCATGTATATTTCCCCAGCGATGGACTGGAGTGTCAATGTCTCGTCCTGGTAGCGCTTCTCTACCAGCTGTTTCACACTACCTACCATCTGCGATTGTCTCGAGCGATGTTGTTCGTAGCGGCGCAGCGTGATTTCCTTGGCAACGGCAAGCAGAAACTGTTGAAAAGAATGCAGGGTGCTGGATTCAATCATGCCTGGCAACTGGTCCATATACCTTTTCATCTCGGCAGAGCCGCTGAGTCGAATCATCTCCATAAACATCTGAATAAGATAGGACTTTGTTTGGGATATATCGTATCGCAAGCTGGCAAGCATCTGAAACATCCGGTTCAGCTCTGATCCGACTTCCTGCCAGTGTCCCGCCTTGATTGCAGTAACCATCCGCTCCGGATCGTATTCGAACTCAGGAAGAATGCGCTCTCCGGGAGAGTAAATATCCCGCTCCATAATGAGACTGCCCTCACCGAGGTAAAAGCGGTAATTGAGATAAACTAGCGTCTGCATGTACAAATGGCGTGCCTGCGAAAGATCTCCTGGCTCGCTCAGGGCAATCGTGAGATCGTCATGATAATATCGGATAAATGTGGCGCGAATCTCATCGATATTATGGAACAACTGCGTTTCAGACAACTTGTCCTCCATAATTAGTAGCACATGCCTTCCAACCGTGGCACTTAAGATGGGATTGTGAAAAATATCCTCGGCAATGTTCTTCACCGCAAACAAGTGCAAATACTCATGATCCCCCTCGATCTCTACCAGCAGCAACCGCACACGTTGATCCTGAAACTGTACATCGAATAATTCCTCGAAATACTTCCATTCCTTGACCCCATAGGTTCTGTTGGTCACCAATTCTTTCAGAAAATATTCCTTGGCATGTGGCAGTACACGCTCCAGATTATATTGGATTGACTGCACAAAACGCTCCTGATCGGTCAACTCTCGCTTCTCACTGACCAATTCACTAATAGCCTGTACAAGATGCTCTTCACTGCAGGGCTTGAGCAAGTAGTGCTTCACCCCATACTGCATGGCGGTCTTCGCATATTCAAACTCCGTAAAACCCGTGAGCATGATGAATGAGATATGCTGATACTTCTCTGCCACAGCTTCAACCAGCTGTAATCCATCCATTCCCGGCATGCGGATGTCCGAGATGATGATATCCGGGCGTTGCTGCTCGATTGAAGCAAGCGCTTCCAATCCATTTTGAGCAATACCAATCAGTTCTGTTCCTAATCGGGACCAGTTCACCACACTGGAGATCCCGTCCGAAATCATAAATTCATCATCGACCAACAAAACCTTGTACATCGTATGCATCCTCCTGCCTTTAACCAGTTCCATTCTATTATATGGGCATTATGCACAAATAGAGGGGAGAACGATGATTGACATGGTTATGAAGCATAACAAGTCTGATTTCTGAACAATCCTGTCTCATCTCATCGAGAAAAATCATCCACTAGCCGGCTATTGGAGCTGGTCCCTTCAAAGACAAGAAAACCCTCACCCCGCTATAGGGTGAAGGTTAGCCTCGCTTCATTTTTAAAATAACCAGGGTGCAGAAGGCGTACTTACGTTACAACGTTACGTATCCATCCCATACTCCTTCACTTCACGATTACGGTTTAACACTGCGTGCAGTACAAAACCCAGTACCGCAAGCACCGCTGTGCCCGTTGCCAGCCACGCTACAGGAATAAGTCCTTGCTTATCATACATGACCCCCATCGCATAGGGCCCGATAACCCGTCCAACCGCACCGATTCCACCCGATATCCCGATGTAAAAAGGAGCAGCCCTGCCCGCATGCTCCGAGATAAATGCAGGCGTTGCAGGGGAGATCAACATCTCCCCAAACGTGGCAAGTACCATTGCAAGCACCATGCCTGGATAGCTGTACATGGTAATCATGACAATGTAGGCCATGCCGTAGAATACCGCACTCACGGTCATCTGGGCCGTAGAGGTACGGGCCATGGTCCGTTTAACCCAGCTGGTGAAAGGTTGGCCCACAAAGATCAGCACCCCGTTCAGGGTCCAGAGCAGACCGTACATTCTTTTTTCCATACCCTCAGAAATGATATACGGAGATACGCCGGTATTCCATATGGAATTGCCGAATAACAGGAACAACACGCCCAAGCTCATAAACAGATATAATCGGGTATTGCCCAGCAATGCCCAGACGCCCGGCCCATCGGGAACAGTTTTGCGTTTCGTCAGATGTACTTCCCCCTGATCCGGTTCAACCCGCGACAGATAATACCAGAAGAACATCGCAAATCCGGCTGAAGTCACTCCGTTCAGTACAAAGCTGAGGTGATAGGAAAAGTCAGCCAGAAAACCACTCAGCGCCGTACCAATCGCCACCCCGATATTGTTCGCCACATAGATAATATTGAATAATTCACCGCGTCGCTCCGCAAACCGGAAGCCGATAAAGGCCTGAATCGCTGGCAGCGACAATGAACTGAACAGACCAATCCAACCCATGGCACATATAAATATGACCCAATACGCACTAATCCAGGGCAGCGCAAACAAACCTAACGCATTAAGCGCCAGTGAACCAATGATCAGCTTCTTCACGCCCACTCGATGGTACAATGAACCTCCAAGCAATTGTCCGAAGATACCACCCAGGGACTGAATGAGGATTACAAAACCCGCGTTAGCCATCGTCCGTCCTAGCTCATCAAACACATACATGGTGGTCAGCGGCCACATCAAGGCACTACCGGTTGCGTTAACCAGACTTGCCAGCAAAAAAATTCTCACTTCTTTTGGATAGTTATCCAGCCATCTCATCATCTCTAGTGCATTCTCCTTAATACGCTACAAAACGTGGTCCCATACCAAAAAAACCTTTGCCCTGACGGCATAACCAGCCAGAGCGAAGGCCTTTGGAAGTGTTACATGTATTGCTCTTTAGATCCTGCTCAAGTCCTATCCTTTGTTCATCTTACCTCAAAAAAATCGCGCTGCAAGCACACTCATTGACGCTTCACTTCGACAGTGGCCGAGAAGAATGTAGCCCCGTTACCCATGTCCGACAACCGATTGGACGTAAGCGAATTCGTCCGTTGCTTCTTACCTTCACCATCCCACCATAACCCTTGACTGATGACGGTCCCCGGCAACATGGCTTCACTCACCTTGGCGGTAAGTTCGATACGCCCACGATCATTCCATACGACCACTACATCGCCATCCTGCACGTTTCTGCGGGCAGCGTCCTCGGGATGCATTTGCAATAAAGGCATCTTTTCCAAACGCTGATGTTTGGCTGAGTTACCGAAGGTCGAGTTCAGGAAATTATGATTTGGCGGTGACAGGAACATCAGCGGATACGTATCGGCAGGTCCAGCCGGATTCTCCCCATCATATCCTTCAACCAGTGCGCTATAGGTAGGGAGCGGCGGAAGCCCTCGCTGTTCCATCGTCTCCGAATACAATTCAATTTTGCCTGAAGGCGTGGGCAGCTGATCCAGAAATGCAGCATGTGATGACATATCCAGCTTCACGAATCGGTGTTCCTTCAGTCCTTCTAACGTAACTCCATTCATATAAGGATTACCTGTATCCTGGAGTGCGTCCTTAATCATCTGTTCCGGCGTTTCTCCGAAGATTGCAGGATCGTACCCCATGGCCTGCCCAAGCAGAGAAAACAGTTCCACATTACTCTTACTCTCTCCAATCGGCGCAATGACCGGCTCTTGCAGATGAACATACTGATGCCAATAGGAGGCATACAGGTCCGTCGCTTCAAATGAAGACGTAGCTGGCAACAAGATATCTGCATATTTCGCGGTATCCGTCATGAACAGATCATGCACAACCGTGAACAGATCTTCCCTTGCAAAACCTCGCTCCACTCGTTCCGTATCCGGTGCCACCACCAGTGGGTTGCTGCAGTAGACCATCATGGCCCGGATCGGCTGCTCTGCTTCCAGCAACGCTTCACCAATCCGGTTCATGTTCACCACCCGCGGCTCCGGATTCTGCCGCAGTTCAGGACGTTCCAGCGCATCGCTATTCGTGCTCGCGTAGCTGTTGGTACGCACGGCACCGCCGCCTTGTTTCAGCCATTGCCCTGTAATGGCAGGCAGACAAGCTACGCTACGCACGTTCATACCCCCATTATCATGGTGCTGGAGGCCATTGCCGATGTGAATATGGGCTGCCTGTGCGTTGCCATACCGTTCAGCCAGCTCCACAATGCTCTCCTCCGGCACACCAGTAATGCGCGCAACGCGTTCAGGGGTGTAACTGCGGACATGATCACGTAGTGCCTCATGTCCTACCGTATACTTTTGCATAAACGCTTCATCCGTCAGTCCCCGTTCGAACAGCACATGCATCAATCCCAGCGCCAGAGCGCTGTCCGTGCCTGGGTACAGAGGAATAAACCAGTCGCCCCATTGAGCGGTACGATTGCGATGAACGTCGATTACGACGATCTGGGCGCCTTTCTTGCGGGCTTTCTCCGCCAAAACGACCTGATGCATATTCGTACTGACGATATTGCCGCCCCACACCAGAATGAGATCCGCATGCTCCGTATCTTCCGGCACCGTTCCATGGTTGGCACCCATCGTATATTTCCAGCCCGTATTTCCGGCGGCATTACAGATCGTCTGCTCCAAGACACTTGCACCTAGTGCATTAAAGAAACGTCGATCCATGCCGTCTACGCCGAGAATGCCCATGTTACCGTAGAAGCTGTAGGGCAGGATGCTCTCAGGTCCATAGGTCTCGGACAATGCAGTGAATTTGGTCGTAATCTCCCCAATTGCTTCATCCCAACTGATTCGTTCGAACTTGCCTTCACCCTTGGCTCCAACACGTCTCATCGGATATTGTAGACGCTCGGAGTGATACACCCGCTCCGTCATATTTCTAACTTTATTACAAATGGCACCCTTGGTTATCGGATGGTCCGGATTGCCCGCCACCTTCACAATTTTGCCGTTCTCTTTATGTAGTAACAGACCACAAGTGTCTGGACAATCGAGCGGGCATACCGCTGCAAATACCCCATTCTCCTGATCGATCATCGTATGGCTCCCCCTCTGTAAAAGCTATCCCTATATCATATCTTCTCCGAGGTTATCACGTAAAGAGAACAGTATCTTTTTGCTTCATATTCACCGCTATAGCGGCTTCAAAATATTTTAAAAAAAATGTTATGCCAATTGATTCAACTTCAGAATACAGGGGTAAATTAAAAACAAGGCATTAGGCTAGTGTTTCCCCACTTCCTCCTCATGCCATATCATGGACCACTCCCGAAATTCGCCATGAACAGGTTTCGTTCCCCCGAACCTTTTCATGGCGAATTTATTTTGCGTTAAAATCCAACAAAGACATTACACAAAAAAACGATCCCGACCTGCTCCATCACAGCATATTCGCCATGAACCGAGCAAGACAGAATCGTATTACTTCTACATGAATGTTCCATTACGCGTGTATACATGTACGTGTAAACATGCCCGCTATGCCTGCTTACTCCACATCGCTCTGGCCTCAGTCTCCACAGCTTCGATCGACGTTGCTACTTCCGGTTTCACTTTTGGCTCAGCTTGGCGCAGGTACACCACCCAATAGGCTGCAGCTACAAACAGAGCACCTCCAGTCAGATTCCCAAGCCATACCGGAATGAAATTCATTACATATTGGCCCCACGAATAATGTCCTTCGAAGATTGCCGCCGGGATGAGGAACATGTTGGCCACAACGTGCTGGAATCCAATAGCTACAAACGCCATCGTTGGAAACCAAATACCCAGTACCTTGCCACTCATCGTATCTGATGCATAAGATAGCCACACGGCCAACGCGACCAGCCAGTTACAGCCGATACCGGAGATAAAAGCCTGCAGGAATCCGTCATGCAACTTGTGACCAGCCATATCGACCACTTTAGCCAGATATACACCCTCTCCGGTCAGACCAAGTACATGTCCAAAGGCGTATGCGACAAAGATTGCTCCAAGAAAATTACCTAGCGTTACTAATGTAAGATTCTTCACCATGCTGCCTACTGACAGTTTGCGTGCGATCGTAGCGAGCGGAACAGCCATCATATTCCCTGTCAGCAATTCACCGCCACCTATGAGTACCAAGATTAATCCTACCGGGAACACTGCTGCTCCAATCAGATTGACCAGACTCCCCCACTCTGCGGGCGCAGAAGCAATCACCCGAATATCCAGTAGAAAACCCAGTGCAATAAAAGCCCCTGCTAGGAAACTGAGCACCAGTACAGAAGACACCGGATTTTGAGCCTTCTTCATGCCTGTTTGCGCCGTATATTGTGCAACCTCAAGAGGTGTTTTTGCTGCCATATCATTCATCCTCTCCTTCATTATTCTTCGTGGAATAAAACCGCCTGAATTTCTTTGTTGATACGTTGAATGCCATATCTCAATTGTATATGGGTATAGCGCGAAACTTTGTGCAAATTATCACAATACGGTTTAAAAAAGAGGCTTTTAAGATCGGCTTTGCGTAGTTATGACAGCAAGAGTAAGTAAGTCCTTTTATAGCTAAAAAATCACAAAAAAGACTGACGATATACTCGCCAGTCTTCTTTTTCCTTTATGATCGTCTGCCTTGTTTCGTAAGCTTGGCAGTTATTGTACACGTCGCATTTTCGGACAACCCTGACTTATCTTCGTATGTCGTCTGTCTATCATGCTCACTGCTTAGCATCGATTCTGCTTCCTTACACCATTGCTGGTGCTTTTACTTCTACCGGTGGCAGTGCTTGCAGACCCGCCGTGTTCAGGAAGTTCCACGGTTTGTTGTACTGTGGCTGGAAGAAGAAGTCGATGAAGGCCAGCTCATCTACGGTCATGTTGTTTTGGATGCAGACCGAGATTGTATTAATCGATTGGGTCAGATCAACCTGAGACATCACCTGTGCTCCAACGATCCGACGAGTAGCCTGCTCATATACCACTTTGAGCAACAGTTTCTCCGCCGTTGGCATGAACTCCGGACGATAGCTGTCTTCCAGTACTACCGCCTCCACAATCAGACCTTCGTCAGCAGCAGACATTTCAGTCATTCCTGTACCCGCGATATTTTGCTCATAAATTTTGATACCCGATGTTCCTTGTGTACCCATATACGGTGTCGTAGGACGAACCAGGTTACGGGCTACGAGTGTACCCATCCGCACAGCGTTAGTCGCGAGTGGAATGTAAGATGCTTTACCTGTCGGGTTGTAATGAATGGCGCAGCTGTCACCCGCAGCGAAGACGTCTTTTTGACTGGTTTGCATATATTTATCCACGATGATTGCCCCGTTTGGCAACATATCCACTTGGCCTTTGAGCAGCTCGGTATTTGGACGGAAACCAATGCACAGAATAACCAGATCGGTTTCGAATTCCCCTTTGGACGTAATCACCTTGGTCACTTTGCCATTCTCTCCAGTAAACTTCTGTACCGTTTGACCCAGTGCGAGCTTGATGCCACGCCCAGTCAACGTATCTTCAATCGCATCTGTGAACTCAGGGTCCAGGTATTTGTTCAAAATCCGGTCCACACTGTCGATCAGGGTAACTTCCTTGCCGTTCATCTGGAAAGCTTCCACCAATTCAACGCCGATATATCCAGCTCCTACAACAGTAACACGTTTGGCATTTTTGGCTTTTTCAATAATTGTGTTGGAATGATTGTAGTTTTTGCATAGCAGAATGTTATCCATCTCGATGCCTTCAAGCTTCGGAACGACAGGCCATGAACCTGTTGTCACGATCAGTTTATCAAACGTATCTTCAAATTCTTCCCCGGTTTGCAGGTTTTTAGCCTGAAGGGTATGACCTTTGGCATCAACTGCTGTAACTTCATGAAGCATCTTGGTCTCCACACCAAGCTCTGCCAATTGATTAGGCGAAGAATAGAACAAGCCGTCAGGGTCTTTCACAACTCCACCTACGTAGAGCGCAATGCCACAAGATAGGAAGGAGATATTGTCATTGCGCTCATACACGGTGATGGTAGCATCCGGGTATAATTTGGCGGTGTTTACGATGGCTGCGGTTCCTGCGTGTGTACATCCGATAACTGCGATTTTCATTAAAAGTTCCTCCTCGAAATATATAAATGAGTTTGAATATAACGTTATTATGGTTGTGAAATATTTCACTTCTTGTTCGAAACTGTGTATGTGATTTATTTCACTTTATACACTCATTATAATGTGATATTTTTCACATTGCAATAGGTTGAGCAAAAAAAAATTGTCGAAGGAGGTTATTCGCTGTATTTAAGCCTTTCTTCCCTTCATTGTATTGATTTCATTGTCCCCGGATTCGGGTTGGTTTATGCTATACAATGGCTTCCGCGATCCCTGTCGTTCAATGCCTGCTGTACTCTGCATGGTTCCTGTCACGCTTGATATCACCACGATGACAGCTGGAATAACTATCTCTTATGCTGTTTCTGCCAATTCTCCACCCGTTACGATTACAACGGAGGTTCTATCCTCCAATAAGACACGCCACGTATAGAAAAAAATCAAAGAAGCCTGTCCTTACACATGCAAGGACAGGCTTCTCAAACGTTCATGGTTTAACCGAGCAATTTCTCAATATCTGCGATCATTGTCTCAGGAGATTCTTTTGGTTCAACACGACCGACCACTTCACCTTCACGGTTAACAAGGAACTTGGTAAAGTTCCATTGGATGTCGCTTGTTTCACCTGCGCCAGGTTGTTGCTCCTTCAGGTATTGGAACAGGGGTTGTGTATCCTCACCATTCACATCTACCTTGGCAAACACCGGGAAATTCACACCATAGTTAATCTGGCAAAATGACTCAGCTTCCTCACTTGTACCTGGCTCCTGCCCTCCAAACTGGTTACAAGGGAACCCCAGTACAACGAGACCCTGATCGCGATAACGATCATAGAGTTTTTGCAATTCACCGTATTGCGGGGTCAGTCCACACTTGCTAGCTGTATTGGCAATGACCAATACCTTACCTTGATACAGATCCAGTGAGACTTCTTGATTCGCGGTGGTTACCGCTTGATATGAATATACGGACATGACTGATTCCTCCCATGACAAGTGTTGGTTTGGGCTGCTCCGAGCACGTTAGTATAACCAATGACATACAGCCTGTCTTATTATTATAAACCTGATCCGATGCGATTACCAAATTCCGGGTCTATCCATATTTCTTTACTCCCATGAATGCGATGAAGCCGCGTGCATTAGCGCACAGCGGCTTCATTCTTTCTATAATGCAGGACCAGCATATGACCCATTTTGTTAACTTCCTGTCGCTTGAACGCGCTGTTCTGTCCGTCCTCCAGCATGAACCATTGCACTGTTCATGACCATCTGCTCCGGCTGCTTCGGTTGCTGGCGTTCGCCTGCAAGTGCGTAGGGCAAGCAGAGTGGTACACCGGAACGCGGATCAATCACGATATCTGCTTCAATGTTGAATACTTCACGAAGCACATCCGAGTTCATGACTTCCACAGGTGAACCATGAGCAATGGCTTTACCTTTTTTGATACCAATCATGTGATGTGCATAACGGGAAGCATGATTCAAGTCATGTACAACCATAACAATGGTACGGTTAGCTGTGGCATTCAGCTGCTCAAGCAGTTGCAGTACTTCAAGCTGGTGAGCCATATCCAGGAACGTTGTAGGCTCGTCCAGGAAGAGGATATCCGTCTCTTGAGCAAGTGCCATGGCAATCCAGGCACGCTGACGCTGTCCACCGGACAGTTGATCAATCGGACGATCGTGGAATTCTGTCATGCCTGTCACTTCAATCGCCCATTCAATCATACGTTTGTCTTCCGCCCGCATGGAGCCAAATCCTTTTTGATAAGGAAAGCGACCATACGATACCAGTTCAGTAACGGTAAGTCCTTCAGGAGCGGTTGGATTCTGTGGCAAAATCGCAAGTTGCTTGGCAACTTCACGCGTGGATTGTTTATGGATGGACTTCCCGTCGAGTAATACATTACCTGCTTTTGGTGACATAATACGTGCCATCGTTTTCAGGATGGTTGACTTCCCTGATCCATTGGCTCCAACAAGTGCTGTAATTTTTCCTTGGGGAATCTGAATATTCAGATCCTCTACAATTAGTCTTTCCTCATAAGCGATATCCAGCTTGGTCGTCTCCAGACGAAACATGCGATCATCCCTCTCTCATTTATCCCGATTATGTAATCCGGCTATGACAACGAAAACGAAATTATAATTCTGTGTATTTCCGACGCAAATATCTTCTACACTAAAGATACTGATAATCATTATCATTTGTCAACATGAAAATGCAAATCTTCTGCTTGTTCTAAGCTCTATTCGGATCTTTCTAAGCAGTTTTAAGTTAATCTTAATAAATAAATATGAGAGCTTTTCTCATTCATTACGCGCATTTCATCAGTTCCGCTTATCTCTTGAACTCTTGAATCGTTAATTTTGTGTCCGAATTGTGAATATATGATTTTTTCATACGATTGCTGCATCCGGGATGTAATCAAAAAAAAGATGACCTTGAAATCTAAAGTCCAAGGTCACCTCAGATACGCTCGTTTAATAAGGTATGAAGTCCGCATTTTTCAATATTGGATCAAAAGTACTTAATAAATTTATGCAACATGCTCATATAAAATAACTTACAGCTTCGGCTGAGGCATCAATTGGATCACTGTCATATTGCCCTGCGTACTCTTCACACTGACAATGCTCTCGGCATCAATATCTGCTGGAAGATCGATCTGCAACCCATACGGATAGAGACGATCTACCTCTCCAATAGACATCTGTGCAGGAGTATTCGCATCCTGTTCATTGGATACAGATGTGTCAGGCGATATCGAACCAGTAGCTTGATCTGCATCAGTACCTTGATTCGTGTCTCCACTCGCAGCATTAGATGATGCATTCGTCCCTGTATCCGTTGTTGTATCGGTAACAGGATCTGAAGTGGATTCACCCGATGTTGATGGGGCTGCCTGTTGATCACCATCCTCCGCCTGCTCTGTGTTCCCCACGGTTCCCGTTGACGACCCATCCGTGCTTCCTTCGGAAGTACTTCCTGAACTACCATCAGAAGGCTCTTGGGTATCCGGCTCTTCATTCCGATTAAAGCTCTCCCACTTGCCTGTGGTATCCAGCTCCTGAGTACTGCCATCTTTCATTGTCAATTGAAGTTTGCCTTGCTCAAACTCAGTGCTTCCCGTATCGTTTCTGAAACGGATCACCAGTTGAGCAGTTGATTGCGTACCCTCCTGTTCACTCGCAGGAATCATATAAGCAATCTGCTCCGCGAGTTGTACCTCGGGTTCAGCCGGTATGGCAGGATCCTGGGTAGATGGAGTAGATGCCGCTGGCGGCTCTACAGAATCTTTCATCCATGCATATGTACCGCCAGCAATACCCAGAACCAGGATCAAGAGGAGTAACCCGAACAGATTCTTCCTTTTACCCGTCAACATCCGCACCAGGGGAGAGGACAATTCCGTCTTCGCACGGTCATAGACGGGCTTCATTGTCTTGTTCGCTCTCCCATAATACGGTTTGAAAGCTGACTTCGACTTGAAAGCTTCACGATCATGGGCCTTGAAATACGCCACAAGGGCATCCGCATATCCTTTATGTGCATTGGAACCTCGAACAAACATCCGTTGATTCCCTGACCATTCGAAGAATGGATACAGCCCTTCAGCACGGTCTGCATGGCTGCGGACGAATTCAATCAGACCAGGGTAGTCCAATCGGTTGCTACCGCTTCCTCCCCGATAAAAAGCCATCGGCAAAGCTTCATAGGCCGCAATCCCCGGATGAGCCTGCAGCTCCCCGGCAAGCCAGCGACGTGTCCAGCGTTGAAGTTCATTGCGTTCTGGGAGGGAAAGTGACTCCAATGCCTCTTCTTCATTTCCCTCGCCACTAAGCCACGCTCTCGCAGCCAGCATCATGTTGGTTCGAGCAGATACATCAGCGCCCTGACGTGTTGCCCAATCCCGTACCTCATTGCCATGCTGCAATATATCGATGCTAAGTAGCTGCTCACGGTTAACCCGTTCCAGATCCAGATCCTGAATCATAAACAAGTTAATGACATAAGCAAGCTTGTCTGCAAGGCGGGTTAACTCCTCCTGATATGCCGGATCTTGACTGACAGACGGAGATCCCCCTTTTCGATTAGGGCGGGCTGTAGATTCAGACTGACCAATTCGTGCCGTAATACCTGTACTATAAATGCCTTCAGCTGGTACCCGATCCAGTATGCTAACGCGCTGGAGTGCTTCATTCGCAGATTGCACCGGACTCGGTGCAGAACGTAACCGTTCACGCAGCTCACCGGCTGTCCGCTCCAGCAAGAAGCTGGAGTGGATTGCAGATGGATGGGACGTAACCCATCTTCGGATCACTTCCACGACATTTGCTGCCGATTCGGTGCGTTTCAGCTGATTGTCCAGATAAGGCTCGAACAATAGCTTGGTGAGTGATTCATTAGCCAGCACTTTATCAAAGAAAGCCCGATTCAGCTGCGTATCCCGATCCAAGACAGCATACAATTCCTGCACAGCACGCATACGCTTCTGGGCGCGGGCATTATTCACACCATAGATGAAATAGTCTACAATCCGGGATTGCACCACGGGTGCGGCAACACTGAAATATTCTCCAATGTGAGCAGCAACCGCTTCTTCGGGTACGTTCTCACGCTTCACGCTGTCCAGTTCCCGGCTGAGCAAGGTCAGGAACAGCTCGTTCAGACGCGAACGCTGCCGTGCTCCTCCTTCCGGCTTCAGATAGGTCAATAAACCACTCAGGACATGGCTTTTGTTATCCAAGTACAGATCTTCCATGCCTTGTTCAAGTCCATAGAACACCGAGAGTTCGCCATAGGCTTCGATGGAAAGCTCCCGTCCAGGCTCCATGCCAGACAACATCTCGTCGGCAAATGTATAGAACGCATCCGCAGCGCCCGGTTCCTGCAATAAGGCCCAGGCGAATTCCGCATAAGGTAACTTCGCCACTGATGCATCCGCATGTGTCACTCTGCCGGATACCAGATCAAAGGTGAAGTCCTTCTCCGTATTCCGGTCTTTCGGACGTAACGTCCCCCGCTCTACAAACTGGATATGGATGCCCTTCTTGGCCTGCGGCTCCTTGGCAAACGTCATGAATCCCAGCTGCCGCCGGAATGCGTATGGTAACGCTGTGTATAGCAAACGTAGCAATCCTTTGGCCCCTGCGGTTACTTCTTCTGCGGGAAGGTCCAGCGCAATGTATACTTTTCTGCGTGTCGCTACAGACTGCATTACCGCGTAAAGCAGGCGCTTGAACAGCACTTCGTTCATCTTCAAGGCGCTCAAAATCTGGCTTGGTGATGAAACAGGACCACGTCCTGGTGATATAGGCAATTCAGCAAGCGTAGGCAGTACTGTACCTTGTTCGATGTCATAGGACGTGGCGAACACGGCATCCAGCCAGCCGCCTTGCTTCATCTGCTCTTCCGAGCGTTCGGGAGACAAGACGTAATTATGAGCAAAAAAGGCACTGCGTAGCCCGGTAAAATCCGCCGACTGGTACACATTTTGCCCAAGGATCGTCTCTCCACTCTCCAGATGAAGCAGGTGAATGGAAGCCGGAAACTTCGTCTCGTCCTTTTCGCTACGGCCTGTTAGCTCCGCTGGAGCGTCATAGACACAGTAGGGGTGAAGCACTTTTTTGATAAAAGAAGGGTCCAGTCCCGGCGATGCCGCAACCGTATCGAACCCCTCTGTTGTGCGAAACACCCCGCGCCGCTCTCGGGTATACAACTGTTGTTCAATGGGCGGGGTTACGGAAGAACGCATCATCCCACTCTCCCCTCAATGTACTTCAGCTTGTACAGCAGCCACAGGAAGGGTTCATCCACGCGGATCGGGCTAACCACACCCTGCAATTTCATATCTACCGGATTGCTGCCCAGCGCAGATACTGCGAAATAGGCTGTATCCTTGAAGTACACATCCATTGTGCCCTTGAACGGACGATCCACCTTCTCGATAAAACGGCGGATCTCCCCGTCGATATTCTCGAACTCGGTTAAGTCAAACCAATCGCGGTGAACCATGTTACGGAACACGTTACTGTTGGATTTGATATAATCCCCCTCTTCATCCTTGAGGGAATGCAGCATGTCGCTTTTGGTAAGCACAACAGCTGTTGGAATATTGGTCTTGGCTTTGTCCTGGTACGCGATAAAATCTCCAAACATCGTCAGCACCACGTCGCGCGGCTCATCGTATCGTGGTGTCCACTCTCCCGGCTCGTTGCCGAGGTTAATGCGGATTTTGTCCCGAATCGAACGAATCTGAAGCGGGTCCACCATGAACAGGATACCTGCCGAGTTCTTGATGTGCTGCCCGTGAAGTCCGAGATAATCCTGCTCCACCATACCTTCACCCGCAACGTCAAAGAAAACCAGTGTCAGCGGCGCTTTATCTTCGTCCTTGAATACAAACTGGAAGATAAACGGCTCCTGCAGCTTCTCCTTCTGTGTGGAATCCAGCAGATCGCCCCGTTCGAACAACGGTTCTTCATAATCCGCACGGAACCGGCGGCTGATCTCCGCATTTAGTGGCATGCAAGCCGCGTCAAAATGATCCGCCGTGTAATGCTGCAATGTATGAATTAGTGAAGTCATGTAGACGGATTTTCCCACCTGGGATGCACCAATGATAGAAATGATGTTGCTCGGTGCTTTACCTGCCGTAACAGGCAGCTCGTTATGACATTGCGGACACAATCGGCGACGTGTAACGACACCATACCGATCGTTAAGACCCATCACGATGTTATCGGAATAAATCCGATGTTCCTCCGGTACATCATGCGGAGCCAATACCGCCTCCATATCAAATACCGTGTCGAGTCCGAATCTTTCGCGATACCGATTCAACTTCGCATCTTCCCCGAGAGCGTAGTCTTCATCATCATCGCGGTGATGGGCGGCGCGGAACACCACCTCTTCCGGTGAAAACTTGCTGAAACAATACGGACAGACAATATCGTAAAACAGCGGGCGTTCCTCCGGCTGTTGTCTCTTCAAAAACCGACTAAAAAAGCTCATAGCCACTCCCCTCCCTGATCAGTCAGACTAAGATGATTTACACTCGCACTACGATGACAGAGTAACCTTCCAATCGCTAGTCCAACTATCTAGTCTGATATAAGCCGATAGGCGGCTCCATATTTCGGTCCGTCCGTGAAGAATAATCTCACATAATCATCCTTGGCGACTTCAACGGGCGGCATCTCATTTCTTCCGGGAGCAAAATCACTCACAAAAGGATACACCGTACCATCTTCCTTATTCAGCGGAACTCCTCCCTGCTTGCGAACATAACAGAGGGCTTCCTTTGGAACAGGTACTTCCGCTGTGACGGTGATCAATACACTTTTTCGCTTCTGAAAAAAACCGCTCTTGTAGCGAATGGAAAAGCGGATATCCGCCTTCCCTGCGCTTGCAATCACCATGTTGTCCTCGTCTCGTTGACGGATCAGCACAGGCCCGTCTTCCTGCATCTGACACACATACACCGTGTACTTGATGGCACCGAAACCTGTGATCCGATCCGTATAACCATTGCTCGCCTTATATTCCTCTCTCGTGTAAAGCTTCAGCTTGCCCTGTGCAGGCTCTTCCCCGATACGATCAGTGCTCATCATATCCAGCTCCAGCCGTTCTACATAGACAGCTTCTACCCGTTCCGGCCAGAGCCAGCGAAGTGTACACCGTCCTTCATCCACCGCAAGTGTAAGTTTTCGAATCAAGGGTGTCGAAGGGTCTGCATCCGTAAACCGCATTTCCATTGACCTCCCGACGTTAGAATCCTTTGCTGCGTGTATCTCTTGGTCTCTGACCGAATCCTTCAGCTGAAGAAGTTCCGCCGCCAGCTTCACGACGACCTCGGCTCTTCCGTGGCGTGTTTTCCTTGATTGGAACAATCCAGGAGAACAGGGTCAATACGCCTGACAAGATAAGCATTGCACCAAGTCGTACGAAGGTATCACCCACGTTCGAACCGTCGAGGCCCCATTCCAGCAGAAGCCCTGCCAGAAGACCCGACACCGCTCCACCAATACCAAAGCTGAGCGCGAGATGACGATTATCGAATACGAGTCCGAGTGATACACCCAGTGCTACTCCAATCAGCAATACGGCTGCCACACGGAAAATCGCCAGATAAACGCTATGTTCCATCATACCTGTACGTTCCGTCACCAGCGTCCGCTCATCAATCGTATCGTAGATCTGCTGGAATGCCAGATTCAGACCACCGGAATCCGGTACATCATAGTACATGCCGCCCGTTTGCTGAGCAATATTACGCAGCAGATCCGTACCCGATGGGTCCACCAGGCTTAGACCGACTGTATTAATGGAAATCTGTTCACTGGTATATTGGGACAAAATATCTGCCGTATCCGCTTCACTGAAGCCGTCGGATAACAAGATGACGACAGTACCGCGTTTCGGGTCCTGTTTGCCCTGAATCTGTTCCATGCCTTCCCGCAACACGGCATCAAAATTGGTGCCGCCCGAAGTTGTGACAATGCCATCGATTTTGCTATAAACCTCATTCTTGGCCGCTTCACTATCCAGCGCAATAAACGGTTGCAACAACTGCGGCTGGTCATCAAACGTAATGACAGCCACCTGTTTGTCACTCTCCATTTGGCTAATCAGTGTCTTGGCGGCTTCAAAGCGTCCATTATCCGGATCTGTCTCGCTCATGCTGCCCGAGTTGTCGATCATTAGTACGATGTCTTTCACTTGCTTCACACCGCCCGGATTGATCTGATACAACAATTGCAGGGCGAGTCCAACAACAAACAACAGAGCGAGTGTTGCCGGAACAAGCAGTTTCCACGACAGTCCCAGATACCGGAGCTTCCATGAAGCGCCATTCAGCTTGGGTGAGATCATCTCTGCGATCAAGCAGAACAACCCCACACTCAGCGCCAGTACGCCAAAGTATAATCCCATTAGCAACAGACGTGGCATCTCCCCAAGCCATTGACGCAGCATGATTTCCCCTGCCGCAAAGCCCACTGCCCCGCCAATCAGGCTGAACAGGACCAGGAGAAGATTGATTTTTCGCTGCATGTCTACATGCATCCTTTCCATACCAGCCGTAAGCAGGCTGAGTTAATACAAAATTGGTGCTGGGTGTAGGATACCGCCAGACTTCTTAACGGATGGGTGACAACTTCTCCGCTAGACCTGCGGGGTGAAGTTCATAACCATTCTCCGTGTACGAGTCATAATATACCTTGCCGTTCCGATACACCATGAGATCCTCCAGATGGAAACCGCCCATCAGATTCAGCTTCTCCACACCACTGCTGCGTTCTTCGTACACAACACCCAGCTTATAGATGCGTGACGTCTCTTCGGCGTGCGCCGCGTAGTCCATGAAAGCACTATGGTGGTCACCAAAGAAATACTTCTCTTCATACCGATGTTCCTGCGTATAATCGAATACCCGTACCCGAACGACCGCCTGATCCTCCAACGTGTGGTACAACCTGCGGAATAGGTCATCCCGGGTCAATACGTCTTTGTCTCCGTAGGCAATTGTTACATTGGCGCGCTGCAACAGCTCTTCTTCAAATGGCAATTGCAACGGCTCGGCCGTAAGCAGCAACGAGTGACATACCTCCATCATACGTTTCAGCAGACGTTCATCGCCTTCTGTGGCAAGCCGGTTCATGTCTCCCATGTAACGGTCCTCAAACCATACATCCCGTCCGCGCTTGGCTTCCAGGTCGATGATTAGCTCTTCCGTCACTTTGCCGTAGTATTCCATCACGTTCTGACCGATGTATTCATCCGCAGCAGCGATACTTTGGGCAGCTGTCTCTCGCAGTGTGCGTTCCAGCGCTTCAAGTGCTGCTGTGACGTGGCGACTGAAACGATGAAGTTCTTCCATCTCCGTATCGTAGTTGCGCAGCAGATGTAATTCATTTTCCAGTCGCAGTAATTCTACCTTCGGTACATACACTCGCTCCAGCATGCAGTCAATCAGATTGCGTACATTCTGTTTATCACGGAACAACGCTCGTTTGAACGACTGATCTTCCACCCGCTCTTGCTGACGTTGCTCCAGCAGAGCACGTGCCGATTCAAGCTGCATCGATTTGTCCCGAATCAGTCCGAGCAGCGCTTCACGTACACTGCCAGGCTCACTGTCACTCCAGGCCGCCCACTGGAAGTAACCAACCTCTGAATGCTCCGCGCGGGATTGTTCGGCCTGACGGCGCAGAGAGCCGCCAGAACTGCGCTCACGCACACGCTCTTCGACAAGACGGACAACGTTATCGCGGAAGTACGCTTCAGCTCCTTGTCCAAACAACGCTCTCTCCGCTTCACGAAGGGAGAGAGGCTTCAGATCAGAGAAACTAACGTTATGCGTCATGATGCCGCTCATGCCACTAACCAGATCTTCATTGGGCAGCAGACCTTCGACTTTGCGTTCCACCGAGGCCGCATCCAATCCGAAGAAAGCGAGCTTGTCCTTGATGCTCCAATCCGGCTCCTGCCGCATGCGTGCGAGCAGATACCGATACATGTGATATAACACCGCTAGTGCTATCGGCTTGTTTGGCCGCCTGATCTCGGCAAAACCCGCACTTGCATAACCATGCTGATCAGAAGTGGTCCGAATATTGTTTTTGAAGGATGTATTGTTATACGTGTTCGCTCCCGTGCTTGAAACGGTACCCGAGTGAGTTGCATCCTGCTTCCTGTTCTTCAACAGGCAGATCCGGCAGATAATCTCGGCATTTTCGATCCAGCCACCGGGAACGCCGGTTCCACGCTCATTTTTGTCGGACAACAGATATACAAGATCATACAACGGGGACGCGGGATGTGTAACGGGAATGGAGATCCCATCCTCCGTCACCAGCAGATTACCGCTGAACGTGTAGTCCAGCGACTGCATATAATCCAGCTCCCTTAGAAAAGCTAGGCCTGCCGCGCTGGCATATCCGAAGGAATCCACCTGTTCCATCTCGCTGACCAGTACATGCAGATCCGTCTGCACCGACTTGAAGGCTTGAGACAAAATGGTCTCCGTCAGCTTGGTAAGCTCTGGCAACAATACATTCAACGGATCATCCGCTCTGGTTACCACCGTAACGTAAATCCGATCAAATGACGAGTACAGCCGTCCATATTCGGCAATTCGGTTACTGACCCGCCGAAGCGTACGATTCAGGTCAAAGAGCGCCTGATCCGATTCGTGGAAACTGTGATGTACATCCTTACGCCGCGTTTTCGACGGTCGCTCCGTCTGCCCAGCGGACAGTGGCAAGCGGTGACGAGTCACCTGGCCATCATCGGAAGAGCCACCATTCCTCGTTTCACCTGGACCCGCTTCCTGATCTTCAGTCCCAATCTGGATGTAGACCACACCGTCTCCGTTATCCCATTTCAGCCGATTGATCTCCTGCACGGCAGACACGGCGGGTGCAACCAGATCACCCACGAAAAGGAACAAAGCCGGGTAATGGATACTGCTGCGTCCATCACCCAGGCTGCCTTGACGCTCCTGCTCTATTGCGTACTGTGCTGCATACTTCTCCAGATCACGCTTCAGGGTATTGTTCGAATTGAACTCCATCCCGGCCGCCACCCTTACTTCAGCCTTCTGCGAATGTCGTTCAGCTTGGACGACATTGTTCTGTAGAACTGATAGATGTCTTCTCCGTTAGCCAATTCTACCCGCTCATATTCGAGGCGATCACGCGATTCCATGAACAGCGCAGCCAGATCATCCAGCTTTGTCAGCAGTGGGGTGATATCTTCTGAAGCCGTCAGATCATTATCCCGACGGGAGGCTTTACGCAGCAGTGTACTGCGATCCTTCTCCGCCAGACCGCGGAAGTTGCCAAACACTTCATACTCGGCAAAATTGCGGCTCTTCATCAAGTTCGCGAATGGCTCCCATGCGTCTTCTTCCGGGTCACGGTCATAGACGTAGAGCGCACCTTTTTTGACGATAGTGTCGGTATATAACGCTTCGATGAAGCGGTCATACCACTGCTCTTCGTCTTGGTACTGGGCAAGAATGCCTTCGAGTTCGGCGACCTTGGCCGAGATGGCATTCATCTTCGCCAGTTCCTCACGTACGCGTGCGATCAGCTGCGGAGAGCGTACCAGGTTTTCTTTGGCCATATCTTCATTAATACTGCCGAAAATATCCTTAACGCCTACACGCGGCAACCCTTCGGATTGCAGACGTTTCAGTTCAATCACAGCCCGCTTCACTTCGCCGAGGTTCGGCGTGGTGGACGTCAGACGCATGTCGTAGGCTCCCAGTTTGGCGGACAAGTCAAATGCTTCTGTTGTCACAATCGCATACCGGTTGCTTGTATTCTCATCAATGGATTTGGCTGTCACGATGTTGTATCCGAGCGCCTGCTCGAACTCGTTACGCACACGGGCGTTATACTGCTTCACGCGGGCGTTCTCGTACACATCTCCCCATGATTTCTCCGGAATCGGAGACGGCAGATAGGTCCAGTTGTTTTTCTCCGTTTGCACCAAGTGACGACCAATGCCTTCTTTGTCCAGGATGGTACGTTCATAACTTTCCTCATATACTTTGAGCGGTGTATACACAAAGAGAGGTACCCCGTTGCGGGTATTCAGCCAGAATATCCGGTTACGCACTTCACTTTCCTTAACGGTAAAATGAGATTTGCCCACGGCATTGTTCTGATAATTACGTATCCCTTTCAGAATGCCAGGCGCCTGTGCCGGTACCGATACAAATCCCCATGAAGGGAAATGCAGACTGCCCGTACTGTTGCTCAGATTGAACACTGGAACGGCCTCATCATCCAGCTTGCCGGCAATAAAACGTTCCACGAATTTCTCGACCGACTCATCCTGACCGTATTTGATTACCAGGAAATCTTCCATGGAACGAGTAATCAGATCGCCGAATTTCTCACTCAGGAAGTCGGAGATGGAACTGACGATATCAATCTCGTTTTCTTTCACCCATTGGCTGGAATTTTCCAGCAATTCACGGGAGAAGTCGCGGATCAGATCATCTGTATCACGCTTATCCAACAGCCCGTCCACCACACTGACGATATCCGGTACACTTACGACGTTCCAGTAATATGTCTTGTTGCCTTTGTGATCGGCTTGTTCTTCGCCGCGTGTCAGCAGATCACCATTCTTGGCAAATATGGAGCTAAGGGCGTTCAGCGTCTCGGTAAATACGTTATAAATGCGGCTGTTTTCCTGATTCAGCAACTCATACAGATCTTCATAGAACTCGATCATCTGATCGTTGCGTTCCACGTCGGCGTGCAGCCAGTACTCATGAATTTTTGCTTCAATATAAGCATTCTTTTTCTTCTCTTTGGAGACAAAAGCACTCTTCGCATCGCCCAGTTTCTCTTCGGACTGCTCCTGAGCCGCTTCAATATCACGCGGAATGCGGAAGGCATTCTCACGCAGGGTTTCGATGTACGACTGAATCATCTTCAGTACACAGAAACCTTTTTCCGTATAAATTAGACGGGAGACATAGAACGGACCTTGTTCGGGATGCAAAAACATACGCCGGATCTGTTCGGTGAACTGACCCGCAATCTCACCAGGCAGCTGTTTCTTCGCCTTGATATATTCTTCACGAGCACGCGCCAGGAAGTTCTGCTCCAGTTCGGTATCCATATTCACAACCTGTGATTTCACCACGTTGCCATAGGATAAACGCTCACTGTTCTGATAACCAGGCAGCGGCTCAGGCACACGGGCTTCAAAGGACTTGACCACACTTTCGAGATCAATGCCCAGCTTGCGGGCAAACTTCTCGGTATCCTCCTGATTCGGTGCTTTGGAGAACATGGTGTTCATTTTGTCGAACATGCGATACGCCAGATAGGTGGTCATCTCTTCAATCGGCAGTACAGCCGAAGACGCACCGATGATGTTGTAATCATAGTTAGCCGGGTACACCTTGTTCATCTGTGCAATGTTAGTCCGGATGTTGCTGATATAGTCATGGATCGCGAACTCCTCACCCGACTGCTTCTCCTCACTTGCCATGAAGTTGGTAATGTTCTCGGCAGTGACGTTCATGCAGTAATCGTAGGCGTTCTCCAGCAATTTCCCCTCGGTATTCGTCGCTGAGATCAGGTGACACAGGTTAAATGGTGGCAGTGGTGAGTTAACCGTTAAAATATTGCCGTACTTCTGTGTAAACCGCTCACCGCGGCTGTCCACGTTCATCCAATAATCCAGCTCTTTGAGTGCCGCATATCCGTTCTTGCGAATGTATTCGCGTGTGTGTTCGCTCAAGCTTTTGTTGGACAGGTTCACGTCTGGCGTGAACAGGTAGCCCAGCGTATTCACGCGGTCAATCCCCGCAGAGCCGTGATCCCGTTCGATAATGCCGCGCACGATATAGGAAATATCGAGGAAACAGCCGCTGCCTGTACCGCCGGACAGACCTGTCAGCAGGAACACCATCAGTTTTTTGTTGGTGCCTACGGACAAGGTTTTGATCTTTTTGTCGATGGCCTGAACAACCTGATTAATCTTGGTGAACAAGAGTAGACGTCCAGCCTGACGCACACCTGCAGCGCCATTCATGCCGTCCGTGATGCTCAGTTCGGGAGACAGCCAGTCCGTGATGTACGGCTCCAGCACGCTGCGGTTCTGTAGCAGTCCGCCAATCTCGGCATTGGAGAGCAATACGAATTCATTGATCGGATCAAGTCCGATTCCTTTATACTTTTTGGCGCGATCCTGTTCGTTTGTCTCAAAAGCCAGAAATTCCACATTGTCCGGCTTGTCCATTTTTTTCTTGGATACCGGGTCCTGAGGCAGCTTGAAACGACGGTTGATCTGATATTTCAGTCGCAGCAGTGCATCAATTCCCGTTCCTCCCAGACCAATAATCAGAATGGGGTTATCAATGGTATCAACTCTGATCTTCTCACTGACAATGCCTCCGCCAAGTGATACATCCAGTTGCTGAATATGTTCTCTAACAATCGGTTTCATTCCATGTCCTCCTTTGATTAACGCACATATGCTTCAATCTATACAATTCAATCTAAAGAAATTTACACTTGCCACTCCGATGACAGAACAACCTTCCGATCGCTGTTATCCCCAGATTTTTTCAATTCACTTTTACAAAGTGAAAATCCGGGGATAGCGTATGCTTCCGATGTAGCTTTCTTTCAGAAAGCTTTTAGGCGAACGCTTCCGCTTCTTCACGTTATTTCTGTCCTCTGCGTTCTCGTGTAATCAGTTGGTCCCAAATTTTATTGGCATTCTTTTTAAACCAAACAATCAACTTACACCAGATACTCAATTAAAATGGTCTTGTCCGCCTGTTGCAGCGGGATGCTCAGTCGGTCACCGTTCTTCAGTTCAACGCCTGAGCTTGCATCGACTGCACGACCGGATTTCTCCAACGTACCGCCTGCGGTGTTACGGATTATAATTCGATCCCCATTGCTGGGCGTAAATACATATTTTTCGGTTTCCTTCAGCTCAGGGTCCAGTTGCAACAATTGATGCAGATGGAACCGGCCCCGGAAGGATACCAGCTTTTTATATTGTGGATATGACTTGTCGCCCGTGTTCTCATCACGAATCTCAACGATCATCTGACCGACAAAGCCCCGGTTTTTGCGTTTCAGCCAACCCATCAGGAACCAGGCACCAACACCGACTACAATCAGGGCTACAACACCCAGAATGACAGGTAACCATGGGAACGGCTTGTCCTGTTCACCGCCTGGCGTGGTCGGTTGAGCACCGCTTCCGGTTGCTCCGCCTGCGTTAATCGTGATTGGCGCACTTTCACGGTAGAAGCTGTCTTCTTCCGCACGGATGACCAATTCAAAGTTATGATTGTCCGGTACTTCAAACGTTCCGGCAAAACCAGAACCTGTGTTTTCCAGCGGTTGTTGTTCACTTTTGCCTGTATCCACATCTTTCACAACCAGCGTGGCCTTCATATCTGCATACAGATCATTATCCTGAAGTGGCTGACCGCCATTCTCCAGTTTGGCAGCAAGATCAACCTTGTCCCCTTTGGTATAGGACTTGGTCTTAATTGGGTCCACAACGAGCTGAAGATCATAGTTGAACAACAGGTTGATATCGATGCTGTCTTTCGGAGCCCCTTTTACCCGAAGTTTCCAGTCTCCTTCTTGGGGTTTCAACAGCTTCACGAGCGAATAACTCTTCGATGTCGAGAGCTTGGCTGCATCCGAGTTCAGATCCACAGCTTGTCCGGAAGGGTCCGTCAATTGCACTTCCACCGGCTTCGAAGACATAATCGAGATGTTCGCTTCCAGTACACTGTCGTTTGGCACGTTCACGGTAACTTCCTGATAACTGCCGTTTCCCGTTACAGAGGGCAGCTTCACCACATTGAGTTTGGCATGATCGGCGAAGATCTCACTCAGAATCTGTGGCAGATCATCCGGCGTATCGGTAATGAATGACTTGCCTCCGGTCTGCTTCGCGAGGTCTGCGAGTGCATCCTTGTTCAGCTTGCCATCGGCGTTCAGTCCAATCGTATATACCGGGATACCCTGATCCTGTGCTTCCTTCACGGATTTCGCCAGATCAGCGTCGGATTGTGCCTGTGTACGGCCTTTGGTTTTGTTAAAGTCATTGTTGCCATCCGCCAGCAGCACGATCATTGGCGAGTGAGACGGGTCTGCACCATGATTCAGAATGTTGACGGCTTCGGCGACACCAACGGAGACATCGGTATATGGCCCCCGGCCGAGCTGATCAATAAAGTCCTTCAGGCTGCTCTTGTCCGCATCGGACTGAATCGTAAGCATTGCCTTTTCCCGCTCCACCTGATCGGTATAAGCGACAATCCCTACCTTGTCCCCCTGGACGGGCAGCATATCAATAAACATTTTCATGGCTTCATTACTGATCTTGTCACGATCACTTGTATTCATCGAGTTACTTACATCGGCTACAAGTACCGCATCGATTCCGCTTGTCTGTGCCTGAGCCGCTGCAGCGTGTGGCAGCAACGCCTGAGGTAGCAGTAGCGTTAGAATAGCCAGCAGAACCATCGTTCCGCTGAGCCAGCGTATTTTGCGTGTCCGCAGCATTGGGTGTACTCCTTCACGTTTGAGATTAAAATGGGAATAGTTTATTATAGGCGTCAAGCCTTAAGGAAATCTTAACAGTCTACTAATAAATTCTGAAAAGCACCCCTATCTTGAGTTACAGTTTTGTAATGACTGACAAAAATCGACGATTTCATGCCTTGAACTGGCACAAAAGTACCAACTATGGAAATATGATATAGTTATTGCCAGCAAACTGCAATATAACAGCGCTTGTTCACCAAGCCATAGAAGGGAACGGATTATGGTTACATACGGATGCCTCGCCATATTGTTTCTTTTTGTCATCATAAAGGTAATTGCACTCCAGCTTCATCGGCGGAAAGCGGTCTCCCGCGAAGACACGGATCGTACCCTCTACACTATTCTGAATGGTGAGCGTGATTGAGCATGAGTACTAAACTAGTCGTATCCATAAGACCATTTCATCGAACGACCTATGCCTATGAAAAGTTGCAAGTCTGCACACGTTGTGGACAGTATACCTGCCTGTGGGAAGATGAGTGCACAGCCTGTGGCAGGGGTACCCTGTATTCCGTTCAGGAGAAAGCGACTTCCCGTGTGAAACGCCGAATTGCACGCGACCTGTTTATTACGATATTGTTCGGTACAGCGGCCACCTATTTTGGTGAGACCATAGATCAGACCATGGCGGCAGCCAGCGTTTCCCTGTTGCTTCTGGCATTACTGATCTTCATGCAGAAACGTTCGTTCGAGGTAGAGCAGCAGCGCGAGTTGAAGCGCACGTTGCAACAGGATGAGGAACTCATCCGTCAGGGCATTAACCGCAACTGGGCCCTCGTCGCCGAAGCCCGAAAGCAGGATGAAGCACTGGCCTATGAGATGCTCCGCGAGATCGGCTCACTCGTCTACAATGACCGAATTCGACTGCAACAGGTTGCGCTGTTACAATCCTTTGTCCTGCGCAGTGATATGGATCTGCAGCTCAAGCCCTTGCTGCTGCACAGCTTCGAGCGGCTGCTCGCTGAATATATCGGTGAGATTGCACGGCTCAAACCGGATTTGATCCGAGAAGACGCGATTCGTTATATCGCTACCTATGAAGTGAACATTTTACAGCTACACAATGGAATTCAGATTCTTACAGCCGTTGCTGCTGCTGCCGTTCGCAAGAGCAAATATATTGAGTTATTCCCTAGTCTTATTACCCGCTACGCCCGCTTTATGCCCAAAGATCGATTCATGAGACTTTATCACACGATTGAACGCTATCCGAGCAAAGCACGCGGAGGACTGGCGGAGTCGGTGGGCCGGGTGTATAACGAGAAATATCGGGATCAGTACGCAGATGTTCAGTTTTAGGCATGGTATGCTGGGAATGTAAAACGTAATTTAGTGCAAACTCACTCCGTGTATATAGACGAATACAATTTCACTCACCCCTGCATGCGCGTCAGCACCACGAATCAAAGCTTATGCTTCTAATGATATAAGAAATGATCCAAAAACACCCCATCCTTAGGTCTAGGATGAGGTGTTTTGAATTTTATGGAAGTCTCCCAAATGTATATGCAGTACACGAAAAAAATAAAAACCAGATGGGGAATACCTGAATGGTATGTTCCATGGAATCAAGCTGGCACGCAAACAGACACTCACAGCTGACAAAAAACAATAAGTGCAAACGATCATCTGTCCTGTTGAAAAAGGGCAGCGACGTGGTTTACGTCGCGACCCTCGATCTTGAGGGTTCGGTACATCTGTACCCGAGCCCTCTCATATAAATTCAATAATATACAGATTTAGTGCTACTCATGAAAATCATAGACACCTATAATACGTTTTGCTGGATACTCAGGATCTTCATATACAGTAATAGAAAAACCCAATGGTTCTTTCAAAATAGATTCAATAATTTGGTTTGAAACCCCATTTTTTAATGAAGCTCTTAGTTCTACCTGATACTGAGCATTTTCACCTTCAACCAAACTTGGGCCTTTTACTGGGTCAGTCTCGGTTTCAGTAAAGTACGTTGTTAATCGCTCTGGTATAGATACATAGATGTAGTAATCATGATCTCCACTTAGCAGATATTGTCTGGACTTATCGCCAAATGTATAAATATTATTAAAAACAATTTCATTTTTATCCTTGTCATATGTTATAGCAAAATCCTTTATGACAAACCCTTTTTCATCCCCTTCAAAATGAGCACCTGTCAAGAATGGATATTCCTTAGTTATTTCAGGATTTTGAGAGACATCGCCATCTTGATTAAGTTCCTTAGAAGGAGCAGCTTGATTCGTGCTGCTACAGCCAGCAAGTATCAAGCTGCTCATAATTAAAATATATAAAAATTTCATAAACCTTTATTTTTCCCTCCAAATATCATTTAGCCGGTTTACCATCAACCAGATCTTTGGTAGTCCATTTGCCTGTAGTGTATTTTTGACTAACAACTACACCTCCAGAATTTGCTGTTTCTAAATAACCGTTGGTTTTGATGACATAGCTTCCAGCCCTGATCGTATATTTACTTTTAGGTGGTACATTCCAAGTAACACTTGTTGTTACTGTCTGATCCACACCGGCGCTAACATTGGCGGTAGCCTTGACTTTCTGTCCCATTATGCCCAATTCAGTTTCTCCACCTATCGACAATTGAGCAAATTTCCGAACCGCTACGCTTCTTACTACTGTAGTTGATATTGCACCTATATTTTCAACGTCCATTTCAAATGCGATATCCTCAATTCTCTCTGTAGATACGGGTTTGTAGTATGTACCTGCTCCTGGGTACTCCGCTTCAGCCATAATACTAACACCATCATCTCCAATTTGCCCTAAAGAAGCTTCATTAACACTATCTTCTGCATAAGCAGAACTTAGACCTGCAACCATTAACGATATTGCTAAAAATGATGTACATACTTTAGATTTTATTAAAGACACTTAAAAACCTCCAATAATTGTTTTTACTACATTTAGCAGTATAATGGAATATTACACCATTTTTTTTATTATTTTACATGAAACTTTCTACCTAAATATCTTTTTTATGTATAGTTCAATATATCCAAAATGGTACAAAAAAGACGCTATCACTAGTATAGCGTCTCTTGATTCAACTATCATGTATCGCCACTTGCACCGAAATCTTGCGATGAATATAATAATATGCTTTACCGTCCGCGACGAGAATCGCGACGGTCGCCCTTCGCCGGTCCGCGTCCTGCGGATTCCGGACGGCGAGAGCCTTCGCTGCTGCGCCCGGAGGTGCGCTTGTCAGCACTACGGCCAGCCCAGCCGCTGCTGCGCTCATCGCCACTGCGGCCCGCACTGCGTCCGCCTTGGCTCGCACCGCGGCTACTGCTGCGGCCACCTTGGCCTGCTGCACTACGACTGCTGTCGCTGCTGCGCGCGGAACCACGGCCTGCGCTGCGCTCGTCGCCACTGCGGCCGCCGCTACGACCACCACTGCGTCCACCTTCGCCACCGCGGGAACCACGCCCCCCACGTCCGCCATCTCTGCGATCGTTACGGCCTGCACCACGACGGGCGCTGCCTGTTCCGGAAGAGCGTCCGCCTCGTTCGTCATCCCCCTGACTGTTGATGGAACGTCTAGCTGCTCCTGTTGAAGCAATTGGACCTTCGCTCGTCCACTGGATACGGGACAGCTTTTGGTCAATACCTTGTTCAATACGTGCAAGTTCCGGTCTGTCGTGCTCTGTTGCAAAGGTTACAGCAAGGCCTGTACCGCCTGCACGGCCCGTACGACCTATCCGGTGGATATAACTTTCCGCATCATGCGGCATATCGTAGTTAAATACATGCGTTACGCCTTCAACATCAAGTCCACGTGCAGCTACATCTGTAGCAACCAGCACTTGCAGTTTGGCATCGCGGAACGCTTTCATGACGTTCTCACGCTTGGATTGGGACAGATCTCCATGAAGTTCATCACTTGCATAACCTGCTTCACGCAGATCTTGGTTCAACTTGGATGCACGACGCTTGGTCCGGCAGAAAATTATCGCCAAGTATGGGCGATACGTATCAATCATGCCGCGAAGTGCTTCAAGCTTGCCGCGATCCGTACATTCCAGCACCTGCTGGCGAATTTGTTTGATCGGGATAACCGATTGGGAGGATACTTTTACATCTTCCGGATCTTTCATGTAGGTCTTTGCCAAGTGGCGAATACCCTTCGGCATCGTTGCTGAGAACAGCATCGTTTGGCGTTTGTGTGGCAGCTCGCTAAGAATCGTCTCCACATCGTCCAGGAAACCCATGTGCAGCATTTGGTCGGCTTCATCCAGCACCAGTTTTTTGACATTATTCAGCTTCAACGTGCCCCGGCGCAGGTGATCCAGGAGACGACCCGGTGTACCAATCACGATCTGGGTGCCGTTCTGCAATTTACGCAGTTGCTTGTCCACATCCTGCCCGCCGTATACGGCAAGTACGTGCAGTTTATCGTCGTTTGCCGTTAGCTTCTTCGCTTCTTCCGTAATTTGCAGCGCAAGCTCACGCGTAGGCGCGATAATCAACGCTTGCGGCGAACGGTCAGATACATTAATTTTCTGAATAATCGGCAGCAAAAAAGCCAGCGTTTTCCCTGTGCCTGTCTGTGCCTCGGCGATAATATCGCGTCCACCCAGCAGTACCGGAATCGAACGTTCCTGTACCGGAGTCGGCACGGCGATGCCCTGATGTTTCAGGATCTCGCACCATTCCGGGCGAATGCCCAGTTGTTCAAAGTTTGCCAATCGTTACACCTCTGTATATTCATTTAGATAAGTCCATTTCATAATGACTTAAGTATCAGTATCTGCCATTAAGACTAGTTTTCCTTAGTTCAATCATGATTATGAAATGAATTTTTTAAAAAGCAATCCACTCGTTGCTCTTCTTCTCCATACCCTGTAGTTTACACGTTAGTCAAGCAAAACAAAAGGGGATACAGCGTTACACCCCCAACTTGTAGCACAAAACCCAAAGATCAGCGTAACTTGTATCAACCAAGTGAGTTTAAGGTCGGTTATGAGATGAACTACAGGTGCTCTCTGAAAATGATGATGAATGGAGCAACCTAAGTTGCCAGCTCGAAATATGACTCGGACTCTGTGGATGGGGTTGGGAATTTGAATGCACGTGGTCAGGCTGAGGGCATAGCAGTTACCTGATAATGGTACTCCATGAGAAGGATGTAATGGATCGTTATGTTCATAACCCTAGGATAGATAGGCTTAGAGATAGCGTTGAGATTGCTGCTATGATTCTATAAATTGTTGTGAAGGTCATCCTAAAACAGATCAAAAGGAAGCGATTTTGCGAAAGTTCAGGAATTAAAGGTACCTGGAATCACTCTGTACATTGGGATCAAGATTCAAGATTTCTCGCAGTTCAAAAATAGCTCTAACGATGCAATTCCCACGCACCACTAATTCTAACGAATCTAGGACACCCTATTACGCCAATTAAAGCCGTTTGGATTTTCTAACGAACTCCAGTCACCTTATTACTCGGATATACCCGCGAAACGGCATCAGTATAGGTGAAATCAGCATAATAAGATGTCTGAGATTCGTTAAAATAACGAAAACATGAAATACCCCCATATAAGACGTGCCAGGTTCGTTAGAACGTACAGACCAGTAAAAGGACACAAGCCTAAGAACAATAACATCAGCTACAGCAATAACAACTTCTACTAGAACAGAACATCAACTGCAAAAGCTAGAACACCAACACCAACACCAACACCAACACCAACACCAACACCAACACCAACACCAACACCAACACCAACACCAACACCAACATTATCAACCAAAAACAGCCAACACTACCTATACTTCTACTAAAACTATCACTACTATAACTATCTATACTGCTATAAGAACTACCACTACTTCGCAGTACACACCATATCCTCTAAATAAAAACAGCGACGCCTTCTCCCCGAATTACATTGGGAAAAAGTGCGTCGCTGATAAAAAACTTTTTATGTTGTCTACTATATAGGGCTATCGCAATAGGGCTATCGCACGTTTACTACATATGGCTGTCGCACGTCTGCTCACCACTACTTTAGAACAATAACCTTCATAACTTCTTAACCTTGCTTGTTCAGATCCTTTATTCCAGATTCACTGAACTGTTCATTTTTTACCTTTTTTACCTTGTTCACCTTGTCTGCTTAACTAGCGTTCCGACATTGCACCTTCGTTCAACCAAATTACGAACCGTGCCCGCTCGCTGTGGCAAATCCACTCCGTTCAAGAATACGGGAGCTCTCTTCGTTCAATCCTCGCAGGTGTACCGTTTTCCCAAGCTTAGCGTATTTGAACTTCACTTTGCCAATAGCCACAACCGCAGTGTTATCCCAGATATGTGAACCTCCGAAATCAATCGTGATCTCCTTCGGGTCAGCCTCTGCATCAAACTCATCCACGAAGCGGGACGAAGAACCGAAGAAGAACGGTCCGTGAACCCGGTACACCTTCTGCCCTTGTTCCTGGCTCGCCTGTACGCGGATTTTGGTCTGTTTCCAGCCAAAATGCAGCACACTGAGCACAACGCCGACGATGACCCCAATCGACAGATCGTGGGTATAGACCACAATCGCCACCGTCACAATCATGACAAAGGCTTCCGCCCGCGGAACACGGGCAATATTTTTGATGGAACTCCAGTCGAACGTTCCGATACACACCATAAACATCACACCGACGAGCGCACCCATCGGTACCTGCTTCACCACACCGCTGAACAGCAGCAACAGGATCGCAAGAAACGCACCCGCAGTGAACGTGGACAATCTTCCACGCCCACCAGACTTCACATTAATGACCGACTGCCCGATCATCGCACAGCCGCCCATACCACCAAACAAGCCGTTCACAAAATTCGAAATACCCTGACCACGCACCTCACGGTTCTTGCTGCTCCTGGTTTCAGTCATCTCATCCACGATGGTTGCGGTCAGCAGAGATTCCAGCAGCCCAACCAATGCCATGGTAAATGAGTAAGGCAGCAGAATCATCAGCGTATCCCAAGTCCATGCAATATTCGGCAAGTGGAACATCGGCAGAGTGCTCGTTATATTCCCCATGTCGCCGACCGTTCTTACGTCCAGATGAAACACCAGGGTAATAATCGTCATCACGATGATTGCAATCAGCGGAGCCGGAACGCCTTTGAAGAACCGCGGCAAAATATAAACGATCGCCAGCGTGCCCGCCACCATCGCATACATAATCCAGTTCGCTCCCGTGAAGTGAGTTAACTGCGCCATAAAGATCAGGATAGCCAGTGCATTCACGAATCCGGTCAGTACCGAATGAGGCACAAACGTAATAAATCGCCCAACCTTAAATATGCCTAGCAGAAACTGGATAATGCCCGTCAAAATCGTAGCGGCAAAAAGATATTCCACCCCATAATCCTTGACGAGTCCAACCATCAGTACCGCCATGGCACCGGTTGCCGCCGAGATCATGCCGGGTCTTCCCCCTGCAATCGAGATCACAATCGCAATGGTAATCGAAGCGTACAGCCCGACCATGGGATCGACTCCTGCAATGATGGAAAAAGCAATGGCTTCCGGAATGAGCGCCAGCGCTACCGTAATCCCTGCTAAGACATCTCCACGAATGTTGCCAAACCATTGTTGTTTTAAAGTATTCATATGTTCTCTACCGTTCCTCCTACATGTCATTACTCAAATTGGAAGATGACCCTGAAGCGTAACGGAAGCATTCATCACTGATCAACACACTCAGTAATTAATAAAAGTGTGTGAGACAGCACAAAATAGCGGAATCTTCTCCGCACAATTGCCTATGCATCTAAGTTACATGCTCATTCACCACCCCTATCGTATGGATAGTTGGATGAATCATCATGTCTGTTTTCCGTTCCAGTGTTTTTTGCTTCTGTTCCGTTACAACGATCAGTTATCTTCCTTGTGTGACATCCTGGTCTGCTCCAGATGCCCATGGGTTTCCCTCTCTCAGAAAAACCGGGTCCGTTATTGTACTGACCTATTATTATAGTCAGGGTATGTAATAATCACTAATACAATTTCACTGGGAAAACATTCACTTATCTCTAATTATCTTAATTTTCCTATCATTTACTCTCCCATGCTATACTCATAAAACTTTAACAGCTATACAGCAATATAGTTTTCTATTTTCTCAACAGCGTTATACATGTCTATCTTTAGATGCACGAGCTTTCTTAATCCAATAAAGCGCCAGATATACTATCGCTACAAAGACTGTTGCCGATAAACTAACGAATACCGCATCCAATGTTATTGTCCGAGTCAGAACATAATAAGCCAACAGACCGGTTAGAAACGTTAAAACCAGGTTGATGATCATTTTTCGCACAGTGAGCCCTCCGATTCTCTTCAATCATTTCGTTTTCTCAAAAAATAACCCGCAAAGATCCTTTGAAGAAAGTCTCTTTACGGGTATTCTCGCGATACTATGCTAGAATCTTCCTGATTTGAATATCGAATAGAGCAGGAAAGCCACCATCAATATCGCCACCAGGAAACCAATCTCAATGACCGGAATATCCCACAGCATCGTGGACTGATGACTAATTGACGAACCGATAATCAAACCCACCATGATGATACAAAAGGCAAGTAACACAATACTGAAGGACAGCCGATTACTAATCTGGTCCATTCTGCGCATGAGTGCATCCAGTTCAGGGACACTGATCTCCAACCTCAGCTTGCCTTTGCTAATAATGGATGATAACTGCCTTAACTGCCCTGGCAGACCGATGACACTTTCGGCCATATCAGCCGCACTGCGGAACAACCGATTCTTGATTCTTCCTGCGCTAAAACGTTCCTTGATCAGCTTCCGCCCAAAGGGCTCGGCCATATCTACAATGCTCAGGGAAGGATCGAGATGTTCGATCACACCTTCCATCGTCAGCAACGATTTACCAAGTAACAGAATATCGGCGGGCATGACCACCCGGTGCCTCTGGGCTACGCCGAACAAGTCGTTTAACGCCTGACCCACACTAATCTTGGAAAAGGGAATATCGTAATATTTGGTACGCAACTTGTCCAAATCCACATGAAGCCCACGCAGATCCATGTCATCCGGCATCATGCCGAGCTTCTCTATGGCCCGGATCATACTGTCCGTATCTTTGCGCATTAACCCAATAATAAGCGTAGCAAGCTGCTGTTTCATCTCATCGCTCAGACTGCCCACCATGCCGAAGTCTATAAAGGCAAGACGTCCATCCTTCAATACCATCAGGTTGCCCGGATGTGGGTCAGCGTGAAAGAAACCCTGAATAAAGATCTGATTCAATAATGAGTCCACCAGCCGCTCAGCAATATTGTTCAGATCATGGCCGCGTCTGACCAGTTCTTCACGATCATTGAGTTTGATACCTTCGATATACTCCATAGTCAGCACACGTGACGACGTCTGATCCCAGTAGATTGCCGGAATTTTCACCTTGTTGTCCTGTTGGTATTGCTGTGCAATCTTTTCCGTATTCCGTCCTTCGACCGTATAATCCAGCTCGGCCATCAATGCCTGAGCGTATTCCTCTACCATTTGCGGGATCTGATATTGCTTCACCCAATCCCAGCGCTTCTCGGCCATGGCTGTCAGCTCACGCAAAATATCCAGGTCACGCTGCACAATACGCGATATACCTGGCCGCTGAATCTTGATGGCTACCGATTCACCGCTTCGAAGTTTGCCCAGATGCACCTGTCCAATGCTGGCCGCAGCTACAGGGGTATCCTCGAACCGGGAAAAGATCTCCTCCAGCGGTGTATCCAATTCCTGTTCCAAAATACCCCGTGCCGTCTCGGAAGAGAACGGCGGGACCTGATCCTGCAACTTCACCAGCTCGCGAATGACAGACTCAGGCAATAGATCTGCCCTTGTGCTTGCGAGTTGCCCCAGCTTGACGAAAGCTGGCCCCAGCTCCTGCAGCACAAGCCTGATGCGTTCACTCAGCGTTTTGGTGGTATGTGCTTCACGAGACATCCACCGTCTGGGCAGAGCCAGCAACTGGAACAACCCCAGCTCCTCGACCATATAACCGAAGCCATGACGCACAAGCGCCATGGCAATTTCACGGTATCTGCCGACATGTTTGATTCGCACTGCCATCTACTCGATCTCGTTTCCTTTGAGAGGAGGAGGAACTTCAAGTGGAGCCGGGGATTCATCAGGTTGAAGCTGTGGTGAGTGGCCCAGTTCGGCAAGTTTTTTCTCCAGAACGGCAACGCGCTGTTCCAGACTGGTTACATCGCTTTCGGATGCCACACCCGCTTCCTGAAGCACGCGCTTGACTTGTTCCTGAATCACTCTCTTGAACTGGCCTTGCTCTTCATCGCCCCGTTCCATCAGGCGTTCAACCAAAGCTTTGGATTCACCGGGCGCAAGTTCCCCGCGCTTGACCAAATCATCCACGGTTTTCTCAATTTTTTCTTTGCTTACGACAGTAAGTCCAAGCCCTAACGAGATCGCCTTTTTGAACAAATCGCTCATTTTTGTCATCCTCCTCTTCGTTGATCTTTATATTATACCCCTTATACTCCGCATGCAAAAATGTCAGTCCGATCAGACGTAACGTGCAGCCCATTTACCTGCTTGCAGAAGTAACTTGCGGTACGTTTCGTGTGCAAAAGACGGTACATGGTGCCCCGGCATAAGATAAACAATACGTCCAACCCCATATCGATGAGCCCAAACCGCAGGCTTCGGTCCATCTTCGGATTGATATTCCAGCAATATCTTCGTTTCGGCAAAAGAACCAAACTCGAACTGATACGGCTCTTCTTCCATTGTGAAATTCGTAATGCCCTCCGTCACGGGATGGCTTTCTCCCGTTACAGTGAATTCAAGTGGTGCATAAGCCGGATGATGCAGGAACTTGGCACCGATCATCTGTTTGAGTTCATAACGATTTTGGAGCGAAATGCCATTATGTATAATGACCAGTCCACCCCCATTACTCACATAGGACAACAAACCTGCTGTCTGCTGTGGAGAGACTTTACCCTTCCAATCGTCCATGTATGAGATACACACATCAAATCCGGTTATATTTTCTTGCAGCAACATATTTCGATTCTCACTGCATTGTACAGTCATCGTATCATGGAAAATCCGGCTGATCTCCGCATCCACACCCTGAAGCGGGTGCCAGTCCGGATGTGTATAATCGCCTAGTAGCAATGCTTTTTTACGTTGATCCATTCAATCAATCTCCTTTCTTGTTCACCTCACTGTATAAAACCAACTACCAGGGGAGCTTCTCTCCCTTGTAGTCCACATATGCGGGCTGATCTCCTTTAAATTGTTCATGGCGGTCGATAAGTACTGCGATATGCTGTGCAGATTGCTCGGGCGTGAGATCGGCAGAAGCATCCAATTCGCCCCGCATATAACTCTGTACCCAACCGGGATGCACAAGCATCACTTGTCCGCCTTCATCCTTCAGACCATTGTGCACAAGACGGGCCTGCATGTTCAAAGCAGCTTTGGACATACAATAGGCATACCACCCATCCCGACTGCATTGCTCTATACTTCCAGCCTCAGAAGAGATATCAACAATCAGCTTGACCTGTCCTTGAAGAAGGAGGGGGAACAGGGAATGAGTCACACGCAGTGTACCTAAGGCATTCACATTAAATACTTCAGCCATCTCCGCCATATTTAACGGCCCGCGGATATGATCCGTAATACTCCCTAGTATAGCCGCATTATTGATCAGCATATCCAAATGATTCGTATCCAGCTTCAATGTCTCCGTGAACAGAGCCACCGACAGGTCGTCCGCTATATCCAATTCGATGGCACGCAGATGGTCAGGATATCCTTCTGCAAGCATGCGAATTCCCTCGGAATCTTCCACGTCCAGACCGGCCGCATACACGAGATACCCTCTCTTCAGCATCTGTGCCGTCAAAGCGAGTCCCAATCCCCGAGCAGCTCCCGTTACACATACGGTTCTCATCATGATGTCCCTCCCTCGCAAAATGATTCTGTCTTTTATTCATTCCACATATTCATCTGAAAACCTTTAATTCAGAATGGGATCGCCAACTTCACGACCAAAGACTCATGAGGTAAAAGAAAGATTAGAGCCATTCTGCTTATTGAATTGAGCGGTTTATTGCTCTGTTATTATTCCTGACCCATATCGCTCCTGCCGAAAGGCCGCGCAATGTTCCACCCATCTTCGAGCTGCTGCCGGGTAAGAGCCCAGATGAACGTGCGTATACCCGGCCACGATGTTGCCTGAGGCATATCCCTCTTGCTTCAGGCCACGTAACCCCTTGGTCTCATACGCATAAGGGATCGTTTCTTCATCACGATAGGTCATCGTGGAATAATGAAATTCATGACCTCGAAGTACTTCACCCTTTTTCAGCAAAAAGGAATCCTGAATGCTACTGGCTTCACGGTATCCGAGCGCAGCCCGCTTCTTCTGCATCTGCACCTGTGCAGGAATAATCCCCGCCATGTGGAAGGTGACACCCTCACGGTCGGTTAACGTTTCCCCGAGCACCATGTAACCGCCACACTCGGCAAATAAGGGCATGTTACATTGTGCAGCCTGTCGAAGTCCTTCCAAGAACCCTTGGTTACCGGCAATCTCCGCTGCAAATTCCTCAGGAAATCCACCACCCAAATAGATGCCATCGACATCCGTTGGAATATCTTCACCAGCGAGTGGACTGAAGTATTGTAATCGAGCCCCGGCTGCTTCGAGCAATTCCAGATTATCGGGATAATAGAAATTAAATGCCGCATCGCGCGCAACGGCAATAACAGGCTGTACCGCATATGATACATGTCGATTATTAACATAGGTCACTGAATCGGAATGTGAATCGTAATTTGAGCCTGATTCAGCATGATCTGAGTTCGTGTGGACAGTGGTTGAAGAGCTCATTTCTTCTGCATTTAGCGGCGGGGCACTTGCTGCCAGATCCAGCAGAAGATCCAGATCAGTGCCTTCCATCAGCACATCGGCAGCACGTTGGAATAACGGTTCCAACTCACCGCGCTCAATAGCAGGCACCAGTCCCAGATGTCTCTCCGGGATGGACATGTCTTCGTCCCGCTTCAGCCAGCCAACCACCGGAATGCCGCATATCTGCTCAATGGCTTTTTTCACAATGGTATAATGCCCCGCACTTCCACACCGGTTGACGATCACTCCGGCAATATTTAATTCAGGCTCCAACTGTTGAAAACCCAGTACAATCGCGGCCGCACTGCGAGCCATGCTGCGTACGTCCACAACCAGGATCACAGGGGTCTGCGTGACCAGAGCAATCTCTGCAGTTGAGCCTGTATTGCTGAGCGGATCTTTGCCATCGTAGAGGCCCATAACGCCCTCTATAATGGAGATATCATGTCCTGCTGATGCCTTCTCGAACGTATCTCTCACATACTCAGGCGATGTCATCCATGCATCCAGATTACGTGACGGTCTGCCCGTAACGGCGGTATGGTATGTCGGATCAATATAGTCCGGGCCACATTTGAACCCTTGTACGCTCAAACCACGCTGGGCAAGTGCTCTCATCAGCCCCAAAGTTACTGTCGTTTTCCCTGCACCACTTCCGGTGCCTGCGATGATCAGTCGGGGTCTGGCGTTACGATTTGCAATGCTCATTGTCATCTCCACCTTTACGTCTTTTCTTCTATATAACAAAAGCTTCTGATCGAAGAACTATCAAGGATGAACCATTCGTGTGTTAGTTGTTGCTTTTCTTGCGATTATCGAATCCTTTAGCTCCGCTGAAAACGTATAAATTCTATAATCTAAACAAAACCGCATCATATAGCGATGCGGTCAAGATTAATACACATTCTTTATTCATGAAATGAATGTTTACAAAATAACGGAGAGGACAGAAAAGACCTGAAGAAGCGGAGCTTTCTGAAAGAAAGCTACTTCGTAAGCATCATCTCGCCTAAAAGCTTTCTGAAAGAAAGCTACATCGGAAGCATACGCTTATCACCGGATTTTACCCTTTGAAAAGGGAATCAAAAAAATCCGGGGATAACAGCGATTGGAAGGGTATTCTGTCATCGCAGTGCTATTGTGTAAAGTAGCTTCACTTCATGCATACTCTACTCAAATAAAACACGTGCTACAGAGATCGTCAGATTGCCGCTCTTTTTCTTCTCCAGCAGCCAATGATCCGCTCCGGAGGAGAGCAACGCCGCAGGTTCACTTACGCCATATGCTCCCGTATATTGGAACACTGTCTCAGAAGGATTCGCAAGCTTCACTGTATTCAGTTCCGCAGGGGTGTAGGTCACGAGTTCCCAGCCGTATTTGGCGCAGAGGGCCAACAGGCCTTCTTCATCTTTTTTCAGATCAATTGTGGCAATGTTGCGCACGCTCTTCACGGAAAGAGATAACTCCTCCAGAGTGGTGAGGACTTCCTGCTCCAATTCCTCTACAGATGTGCCGCGATTACAGCCCATGCCGAGCACGAGGCTTTTCGGACGATACAATACACCATTGGTGAGAAAACGTTCCTCTTCTTCTGCCGAAAGCAGGCGGTCGCTGACGACCAGCGCAGCATTGAACGGGAAGGATTCCGTTTCCTCCAGGCTGTTGAAGACACGGATATGATCCGGCACGGGTTTGTTATATCTCCACCAGTTTCTCTCCCCCGTCTCCTGAATGAGGGCGACAGGTTCTTCGTTTACAACAGCCGCACTGACAGGTGTCGCCTTGTCGAAGCTGTCTACGATCCAGCCCAACTCCCGGCCAAACATGTCCACCGGAATGGTGCCTTGCACGTCTGAAGCTGTCGTGATGACAGCACGTGCGCCCAGTACTTCCGCGACCTGACGTGTTAACTCATTTGCACCGCCGAGATGACCCGACAGCACGCTGATGACATTTTCGCCGCGGTCATCAATGACCAGTACGGCAGGATCGACTTTTTTGTCCACCAGGATCGGAGCGATCATCCGCACAACTGCACCCAGTGAGATAAACAGAATGATGCCATTATATCGCTTGAACAAGTCAGGTAAAATCAGCTTCACCGAGCCTTCAAACAGCTCATAACCCAACTGCTCTTCATCTCCACGAGCAAACTTGCTCATATAATACACGTCTGTACCCTGGAACTGTCCTGCCAGATTACGCACCATCTCCACACCATGCTTCGTGATGGCAACGGCTGCAAACGGATTACTCACCGGACTTCACTCCCTTGCGATAGCCATGGGTGAAGGTTTTATCATAGAGCTTGGAACGGTGGGCATCCCGATTCACAAGGTCAGGATCGAGCGCCCAGCCCGCCAGAATCATCGCATGCATTGTAATGCCTGCCGCACGCAGATCCGCTGCCAGATTGGCAAGCGTGGTCCGTACAATTTTCTGATCAGGCCATGTTGCCCGCTGCACGACTGCCACAGGTGTATCTTCGCTCCAGCCTGCGGCGAGGAATTCAACCACGACTTTTTTCACCAAAGTTGCACTCAGGAAGAGCGCCACCGTACAGTGATGGGATGCCAGATCACGCAGTTTCTCCCGTTCAGGCACTGGGGTACGGCCTTCTGCACGTGTCAGAATAACGGTCTGCGTCAGTTCTGGTACGGTAAGTTCAGCCCCCAATGCAGCTGCTGAAGCAAAGACCGAACTCACACCCGGAATGATCTCATATTCCACGCCTTGCTGTTTCAGCAGGACCATTTGTTCCAGAATCGCGCCGTACATCGCCGGATCACCCGTATGCACACGGGCCACACTTCTACCCGCACGAGTCGCTTCACACATCAGCTCGACCTGACGTTCCAGATCCATGCCAGAGCTTTGCAGCACTTCTGCTTCGGGCTTCGCGGTTGCAATCAGTTCATCGTTCACGAGGGAATCCGTATACAGCACCAGATCTGCACTTCTCAAAATGTTGGAACCTTTCACCGTGATCAATTCCGGATCGCCCGGGCCCGCACCTACAATGTAGACTTTCGCTTCCAATGTCTTCATTTGCTCACCACCATCAGGCTTAGATATTCCAGCTCCTGCCCTTTCAGTTCACGGGCATCGCGCCAGACCAGTTCATATGGAGAAGTGACCTTGGTGACAACCGAAGCTTTGCCGCCGAGTCCCATCTCGTCCAGCAATTCAAGCATCGGGTCAAGCACCTTCGCCACTTTGATAAATACAATCGTATCGTGATGTTCAATTGCCTGTCGCATCGCTTCTTTATCTGCCGTAGCCGGGATAATGCCTACCTGCTCATCTCCATCTGCCAGATGTATATCCAGCGCTGCCGCTGCACCCAATACGGATGAGATGCCCGGGATCGAACTAATCGGCACTTCAGGATGCAGCTCTCGCATTAAACGTGCCAAATGAATAAATGTGCTGTACAGGTTCGGGTCTCCCTCGGTTACAAAGGCAACATCTTTGCCTTCCTTGAGTGCACCCCAGCACGCTTCAACGGTCTTGCCCCATTCGCGTTCAAGAACAACCGGGTCCTTGGTCATCGGGAAGATCAGGCCAAGCATCTCTTTTTCTTCCGGGTTCACATACAGTTCCACAATCTCATGGGCGTATGATTTGCCACCTTTACGTTTCTTCGGATAAGCGACCACGGGACATTCCCGGATCATCCGGTACGCTTTCACGGTAATCAGTTCCGGGTCTCCCGGCCCGACACCCACGCCATACAGCGTACCTACTGTTTTAGCGCTCAACGACACATCTGTATCTGTAATTTCCCCTGTCGTACTTCCTGTTGTTGTGCTGATGCTATTCTCCCCCTTGTTCGTTCATTGAAAAATCACTCTGCTCCGTCTGCGGATTCCGCTTCTTCGGTTACTGTGTGCTGTCCTGTGATCACGTAAATCGGATTCAATCCGTCAAAACGGGTCATGTTCAGGATCGGCTTGCTGCGCGCCGTCTGAAGTAACGTCACAGAGGCGATCAGGCCCGATTCGCGCATGGCCTTCATGCTGTCATGCAGCGTCTCGATGGTCGCTGCATTCACCACAATGCGTCCCTCCGGGCGTAGCCGGGACGCACACAAAGCGATCAGTTGGGCGAGTTCGCCGCCGCTGCCGCCAATGAACACCGCATCCGGATTCGGCAGTTCGTCCAGCCCTGCTGGTGCTTTGGCATGAAGGACGGTGAAGTCTGTCCGGAATTTGATCCGGTTGGCCTCGATATTCACGAGGTCACCTTCGTTCTTTTCGATGGCGAAGACCTGGCCCCGCGGCGCCAGCCGCGTGCACTCCACCGCCACCGAGCCTGAACCTGCGCCGATATCCCACACGATGCTGTCCTCGCCAAGTTTCAGCTCAGACAAGCTGAACGCGCGGACTTCACGCTTGGTGATGAGGCCTTTTTCGGGTTTGCGCTGATGGAATTCCTCATCTGCAAACCCGAAGCCTTTGCGCGGCGCAGGTGCATCCTTGCGGCGCAGCAAAATCACGACGTTCAGCGGGCTGCATTCTGCTGCCGCCAGCTCGTTGAGGGTATAATGGCGGGCGCGTTCGTCTGCCCCACCCAGGTTCTCTGCAACGTAGGCATCATACTCGGTCATGCCGAACTGTTGCAGATAAGCCCCGATCGCAGCGGGGCTGTTGTGCTCGTCCGTGAGCAGCGCAACTTTGGCTTTGCCATCGATGCGCTGTGCGAGGCCCTTGAGCGGGCGTCCGTGCACACTTTCGAGCACGGCATCGTGCCAGCTCTCGCCAAGCTGGGCAAATGCCAGCTGCAGCGAACTGAGATTAGGCCGGATCTCCAGTTGATCCGGGCCGATTTTGCGCGCTAAATACCCGGCGATGCCGTAGAACAGCGGGTCACCCGAGGCAAGCACAACGACGTTGTGTGTGGCCTGTAACGCTTTTATTTTCACAACGAGATCGCTTAAACCGCTCTTAATCGCTAACTTCTCACCTGCAAATGTCGGGAAATATTGTAGCTGGCGCTCTCCGCCAACGAGTAGATCTGCTTCCTGAATGAGATTCAGGCTATCCGTTGTTAATCCTGGCGCGCCTTCTTCACCTACGCCGATAATGCGGATTTTACGATTCTTTGCTCCAGTTGCTGTCTTCGAGTTCACTGATTTCCGCCCTCCCCAGTTCCATTCCTTTCATCGTTACCAATACCACTTCTACCGTCACGCCGCCTCCAGCATGTTCCAAACAGTGCCGACAGGCGTATGTACATAACTTTTCAAAATAGGGCAAGTACCCGGCTTCGGTCATCATATCTGCCACCTGAGTCGCCGTGTTGGCTTCCTCGATCGCTTGCGCCAGTTCATCCCCGGCTCCGGTCTCGCGGGCCACGGACGCAAGAAATCCAAAATCCACCGGCGCACTCTTGGAATGCACCATCATGACGCCTTGGGCCACTTTGGCAAATTTGCCCGGCATCCCAACCAGAGTGATGTGTTTCATGCCCAACCGTTTACCGTGTTTGATCGCAAAGCCAACAAAGTCCCCCATCTGGATAAAAGCTTCCTCCGGCAGTTCGGGCATCATCTTCATGGCGTATTTCTCACTGCTGCCACCCGTTGTCAGCACAATATGTTCACATCCGGATGCCTGCGCAACTGAGATGGCCTGCACCACACTGGCTCTGTAAGCAGAGGTAGAGAACGGAACGACCACGCCGCGTGTACCTAAAATGGAGATGCCGCCCAGAATACCGAGACGGGAGTTCAGTGTCTTCTTCGCCATCTCTTCGCCGTCCGGCACGCTGATCACGACCCGCACGCCTCTGGCTGTGCCGTGTTCGGCGAGCACCTGAGTGACGGCTTCGGTAATCATGCGGCGCGGAACGGGATTGATTGCCGCTTCGCCTACAGGCACGGGCAGTCCAGGCTTCGTGACTCGGCCTACGCCGATGCCCCCATCCAGCTCCATGCCCGGCTCGTCCCGCCAGGACACATGTGCGATGATCTTCGCCCGATGTGTGGCGTCCGGGTCATCCCCGGCGTCTTTGATGGTGGCACAGGTCGCTACGCCATCGGTCAATTCCTGCTCGATCAGTTCGAACGAGTGGTCAAAGCCCGCAGGCAACGAAACCACGGCCTGTGCCGGAATAACACCTGTTAACAGGAGCTGCGTTGCTCCCTTGGCTACCGCTGTGGCGCAGGCTCCTGTGGTGAAACCGGAACGCATTGGTTTGTCGGGGTCTGGTGTATTGCCGCCTATCATGGGTTTTGAACCTCCCGTCCTTTAATTAGCTAGATGGCATTACGCTGCGTGCGGGGTGGTGGCTTTGGCGCTTGGGTGACCGCTACGGGTACGGATCGTTCTTATGATCGCTGTTGTCTCCAGATTTCGTTGATTCCCTTTTCCAAAAGGGAGAAATCCGGAGACAAAGGCGACCGCTCCGCTTCTTCAGAATCGATTCCGTCCCCTTCGCTGCTACCTGCTTCTGCATCCACCTGGCACAGTGCATAATGCCACCTCTTGGGCTAAACAATGCCCTGAGGTTTATTTGGGTAACTGATCATTCCATGCCAATAGGACTTGGCATGGAATGTAGTTACGCGGTTTTGTGCTTGTACGTCCGCTACTCGTTTTTGCTAGTAGGTGATACTTGTGGATTGATTACCTTATGACGGTGAACCGTGCTTACCCGTGCGATCCCTTTCAGTCATGCGATTAGAGTGGATGCATTTAGATGACATCTACATTTTTAACGAATCGAGGGGAGGCTATTTGGGCCATATTCCACAAACGAAAATTGTAACGAATCGTAGTGACGTTATTTCATTAAAAAGACGTTGTTTTCACCACTTTTTGGCGTATTTCAACGGAATAGCGTTACTCAGATTCGTTAAAATATGAAAAGGATGATAATCCGCAATATAAGGCCTATGGGATTCGTTAAAGTTAATTAGCGCTTTCCAATAACCTGCGGGCGTTTACTTATTACAACTACGCCTTAACAGCCATCAGGGAGATGGCATTCAGGGCGGCTACGACGATGGTGCTTCCGCCTTTGCGGCCGATATTGGTGATAAACGGGATGTCGAGTTTGCGCAGCTCATCTTTGGATTCTGCTGCGGATACGAATCCAACCGGCATACCAATGATCAGGCCCGGTTTGGCTTCGCCTTCTTTGACCAGACGGATCAGTTCCAGTAGTGCTGTTGGTGCATTACCAATGGCATAGATTCCGCCTTCGTACAATTGGTTCGCTTTACGCGTCGAGATGATGGCCCGAGTGGTGTTCAAACGTTTGGCTTCTTCCATCACATCGGGATCGGAAATATGTACATGCACATCTCCGCCAAAACCGCGAATGCGATCCTTGCTTACGCCAGCCTGAATCATCTGTACGTCAGCGATGACGGATTGGCCGGCGCGAAGCGCTGCAATCCCTGCTTGAATGGCATCTGGGTGGAACACCATGCTCCGACCCAGTTCGAAGTCAGCCGAGGCGTGAATGACACGCTGTACCACTGGATATTGCTCATCCGTGAAAGGGTGCTCACCCAGTTCCTCCGTGATCATCTCAAAGCTTTTCCCCTCAATCTCCTGTGGTTGTACAGTCAACGGTTTAAATTCCGTTTTGAAATCCATGTGTATTTCACTCCTTCTACTAGTGGTGTCATTCAAAAATTCATTATTCAAATTAAGACTATTGGGGTGCTCTACTGCACCAATACACGCTTCAACTCATCAAGCACACCTTCAAAATGGTCAAACACCGTTCCAAATTCAGCCTCGGGGCGTGAAATCAACACAACATGAATGCCCAGCTCCAGTGCAGATTGGATTTTCTCATCCACCGCTCCGGTCTTGCCGCTCTCCTTGGTAACCATTACCGTCGTCGCATAGTGCTTGTACAAGGCTTCATTCATTTCACGGGAAAAAGGTCCCTGCATCGCAATAATATTGCGCTGTTCCACACCAAGTTCACCGCATTTCTCCATATTATCGAGACGTGGAAGCATGCGGGCAACGAGACGAATGTCCGGATCACCGAGCAGGTGCTTGGTGAAAATCTGTAATGTTTTGCTACCTGTCGTCAGCATGACCGAGCCCTTCAGTTCTTTGGCCTTAAGTGCCGCTTCATCGTAAGAAGACACGACATGCAGCAACGCATGATCATCGTACGCGAGACCCGTTCGCTCGTAACGAATGTATGGAATGCCCGCCTGTTTAGCTGCTTCCATCGCATTGGCATGTGCTTCTTCGGCAAACGGATGACTTGCATCCACGATGGCACGGCTACCTTTTTCACGCACAAGTTCCACCATCGCTTCCACAGTCAAACGGCCTGTCCGAACAGGTAATCCGGCCTCTGTCAGGCTATGGGCAGCACTGTCGGTTACAACAGAAGTCAGCACGTCTGCACCTTGCTGCTGGATCTGTAGAGCCAGTTCCCTGGCATCACTTGTACCACACAACATGAAGATCATGGACAATTCACCTGCTCCGAAGTTGCTGCAACCTGTGACTGATCGGTAGAAACATCTCCTTGTGCCGTTTCTGCCTCGTCATGAGGGCTGTTTCGATTACCTTCTTGCTCGTGATGTGTATGATGCAACTCTTCATCGTGATCATGATGATAATCGAGTGGCACTTGACGATCGACGGCAGTATGCGTGTGATCATGATCGTGGGCATGCTTATGCTGGTCATCGTGTGCATGTACGTGATGATGGTCATGCTCGTCATGTTGATGCGAGTGATCATGGTCTGAATGATCATGGTCGTGGGCATGGTGATGTTCATGATGGTGGTCGTGACTGTGCTCATGTCCATGATCGTGATGATGGTCGTGGTCGTGATCGTGGTCATGGTCGTGGTCATGCCCATGGTCGTGATCATGATGGTGGTGATGGTGTTTGGCTGCTTCCAGTCTGAATTGGCAGTTATCACAGTTGGCTGTTACACGTCCGTATAACCCCTCATGGGCCCGTTCTAGTACCAGTTCAACCAGCTTCGGGTGGAAACCAAAATATCCACCAACCTCGACCTGAATGTCTGGATGTGCGGCTGCAAATTCTGCGGTCATTTCATCAATACGCTTGATCAGTACACCTGTGAACAAGAAATAAGGCATGATGATGATTTTCTTCGCGCCCAGCAATAGACAACGCTCCAATCCATCCGGGAAAGAGGGCTGAGTCACGCCAATAAAGCTGCTTTCCGTCCACTTGTACGGCAGTTTCTCCCATAACATCCGGGTCATTTTGAAAAAGTCACTGTTAGCATCCGGGTCACTGCTTCCCCGTCCAAGCACCAGTACGGCGGTCTCTTCATCCGTCACCGGAGCAGGTGGAGCCGCTACCGCTGTACCGCCTTGGGATGCGACAAGTACAGGTTGTGCTTCTTGCAGACGGGTCTGCATGATTTGAACAACTTTCTCATGAACACCGATGGGGCGACCATATACGAATTCCACCTGCGGATAACGTGCCTTGGCGCGGTCAATGGCGTTAGGAATATCAATCTTGGCATGACCGGCAGCAAACAGAATGATTGGCACCAACACAACACGTGTTGCACCTCGGTCCACACAAGCGGTAACACCATCAGCAATACTTGGTCTCGTTAATTCCAGAAAACAGGTCTCCACCAACGTATTCTCGGGTGCCTTCGCTGCTACCTCATGTGCAAACTCCTTCAGTTCCCGGTTCCCCTCGGGATCACGACTCCCGTGTCCCACCAACAATATTGCATCCATCTTTTGTTATCCTCCCCCGTCTGAACCGCAGATCAGACTTTTCATATTCATTCGGCATTCCAGTTCATCCGGCTAAAACTACGTCAACCAGTCATTCCATCCATTCACTGCATTAATCGTAAAAATCAATTCATCTATGTCAGCTGAAATCCAGCGAATATTGCAAAATATTAGATAGGTCCTGACAGGCTACACCATCACGTCTCCACGAAAGAAGCCATGCAGGCAAGGACTTAATTAATACTTACTCAAGGCTTAGTTAGGTATTTAGCAAGGAATTGAGTATGGAATTAGTCACCACATATCGGGTTTACTTCCACAGTGACCGGTGCATCCACATGGCGGAAGCCCTGAATTACGCCAACTCGTTTGAAGAATTTATGGAATCGCTCATTCGGATGACCTTTTTCCTTGTAATCGGCTACAATGCGTTCCACAATACCACCAATCTGGTCACCAGGAATTCCCTCCGCTACAGGCTGAGCAGGATGCGCATTGCGGCCGAATTTCTTGCCGCCGAGGAACAGGTCATATGCACCTTTGCGATACACGATGCCGATATCCTCCAGCACTGCCCCGTAACATGCCATACCGCACCCATTCAGCGCCACACTTGTTTCTTTGGGTGCACCCAGTCCGCCAATCACGGCCTGTAAATGGTTAGCCATCGGGACAGCATCGTCCTTCTCCATGTTGCAGAAGTCACAAGCCTTCACCTTGATGACATCACCAATCGGTACAACGATAAAATTCGCTGCACGCAGCTCTTCAACCAGCGAGTCCGGTTCAAATGTCGGCACTCTCAGAATAATCTGGTGCTCCGGCGTGTACTCCAGTTCGCCGTCTTCACTTGCACACTGGGCCAGCAGCGCCATCTGGGCTGCGGTAAATTTTTTGTTGCCCACGCCGGGCGACACGCCGACTTCAAACAGCGGCGCCTTACGCCCAGGCTCGGGCACGTTGCGTACCGCCGTTGCGGTCGCAGCCTGCGGTGCACTTGCCTCTCGGCTCGGCGCAGCTGCGTCCAGCCAGCGGCTCGCCGATTCGCCCGCGAGCGCGCCACCTGCCGCGAGCCGTGTCAGCGCCTCGGCGGCAAGCGCAGCTGCGCCGGCGCGTGGCGCTTCTGCGACTTGGCCCGGCGCGGCAACTGCCGCAACGGGCGCAGGTCGCTCGCCAGCAAGCACGGCGGTGCCAGCGCTGCTCGCCGGGCTTGCCGCAGGCGTAGCGGCAGCAGCCCCTGCGCCAGCGGGCGGCTGCCCTTGCGGAGCCGTGCCCGCTCCGGCGCTTGCGCCGCGCAGGGCTGGCTCCGCCTGTGGCTGCGCGGCTGATGCTACGCTGGCCGCGCTCTCACCCGCTGCCTCGCCGGAGGCGGCAGCGCGGGCTTCCATTGCGCCGAGCGACCATGGCTCGGCTTCCGTGCGTAGTCGCTCATGGGGTCTGAGCGACTGTTCCGCGGTGTTCAGCGTATATTTCCGCTGATACCCGCGCGGGGTGACCATGAGTCCTTCGTACATCATGGTCGAAGAGTTGCCGATAATCACGGTCGTCAGCATGCCGATATCATGATTCAGCATATCCTCGAGTGTGGTCATGACAACGTCCTGACGCTCACGGTATGCACTTTTCACTAGACCTACCGGGGTCTGTGGGTCACGATAACGAAGGATCATTTCCTGTGTCTCCACGATCTGGCGTGTGCGCCGTCCACTGCGTGGATTGTACAGGGCAATGACAAAATCAGCGGACGCTGCGGCTTCGACCCGGCGAATAATGGTCTCCCACGGCGTGAGGTGATCACTAAGGCTGATCGTACATGCATCATGCATGACGGGGGCACCAAGCAGTGATGCGCAAGACTGAATGGCCGACACGCCCGGAATAACTTCGACGGCAACACCCGTATCCGGCTTCCAGCCTTGCTCCATCAGCACCTCGTATACCAGACCCGCCATCCCATATACGCCTGCGTCACCACTGGAAATTACGGCAACAATTTTGCCCATCTCCGCCTGTCTGACCGCTTCTTGTGCACGGCTTACTTCCTCCGTCATACCTGTGCGTACAATTGCTTGCCCGTTTAACAGAGGTCGAATCAGATCCACATAGGTGTTGTATCCGATAATAACCTCGCTCTCCTGAAGTGCTTCGAGTGCCCGCTTCGTGATATGTTCCATTGCTCCCGGACCGAACCCGATAATCAGCAGCTTGCCTTGATCATGCATTGCTTTTCCTCCTCCATCACACTTGTCGAACTGATCTAAACAGTGAAGAAGGACGGCTATGCCGACCTTCTCCCCCACTGTACTGCATGTCCAACTCGTCAGCTCTGTTTACTCAGACTATCAAACAAGGCTCTTACATCACTTGTTGTGATCCAACTAATCTATTCCTCTACCTGCAATTTCCCTACATCGGGTAGGTATCGCAAGGATGTACATTTATCTATAAAAACAAAAAAATCCCATCCTTGTAACGGATGGGATACGCATGTACGTACACTCAAGAACATAGTCCAGACTCCCTGAGAGTAGTCCTGTGACTATGTGGCCCAAGGGGGGCCAGCCAGGCGAACCGCTTGTTCGCCCATTTCCTGATTCTTCGTACACCACTCCTTTCCGCGAAGGGTTAGGTGACACATGCAAGGTAGGTCTCCTGGCTTTGGATCATCAGCTTCCTTTTCTGTCTTCCCCGGCTTTCCGAGTGACTTGGATCAAAAAGGGCTTCACCATTACAGTGGCGGGACCGCTCGGGACTTTCACCCGATTCCCTGTTACCTCTTGCTGCACGCAAGAGCACCTTGCTTGTTTTCATTCAATATTGTTTTCATAATAACACCGCGCAGGAAATAATGTCCATGCTTATGATACTTGTCCGTTCTTCTATTTTCAGACAAACCAAAAAAAAGTCCTGATCCAAAAAAACGGATCAGAACCTGATGTAACATACATATAAGATTCGTTTTAAACCATGCATCTACCGAATGATTAAATACATCCATAGTCATTGATAACTAGGATTGCAGGCCACTACTCTTGGCCGCACGCCCCGCCGCAAAGTAACGTCCGAGCTCAACGATGAGTGCGCCCATCTTCTCTTCCTCCGGAATGACCAGCGCCTCAATGCCTTCTTCACGCATCGAGTTTGCTGTAACTCTACCTACAGATGCAGGAATTACGCCTTGTCTGAAGGCGTCAAGCATCGGCTCAAGCTTGTCCTGGGAGGCCGCGTATTGCGTCAGGAATCTGACCTGGGGTCCACTTGTGAACGCAACGGCATCTACCTCGAACTTTAGAATTTCATTCAACAACTGTTCCAGCTCTGCCTCTTCCGGCGGTACATGGCGGTAAGGGAGCACTTGTCTGACGATTGCACCTTGTTCTTCCAACCATGCAACGAGTTTGGGAGCTGTCTCCCCATGAAGCTGCAATATGACCTTTTTCCCTGCGAGATCATGTGGGGCGAATTCTCGAATGAGCCCGTCCGTGCTACCATCATCATCTCGTACCAGCGGTGTTAACTTGCGCTTTTTGAGCGCATTCACCGTCTTGTATCCCCTCGCTGCAATGGAGGATTCCGATAATACATCCAACAATTGTCCTGCGACTTCCATATCCTCAGCCATTTCAAACAATGCATCCAATCCCATACCCGTCGTTAACACCGCCCAGTCTGGCGGGTCTGAGATCCAGGATACCAACCCATCCCTGATACTCCGATCATCCAGGAATACCGTACCTTGTGCAGGTCGCACAAGCGGGATTCCCCCCATTTTTTCAACCAGTATGGACATTTCTTTCGATTTTCGCGGTCCAGTCAATGCTACACGTACACCTGCCAAATGTTGAGCCATTCATGTTCCCCCCGTTAGTTCAGCCGAATGTTCATCAGTCTGACTACAGTATACAGGGTACTTCTGTGAAGGGAAACTGTGCTTCCCCTCTTTTTGCCCATTTCATCTATAACGATTTTTGATGGAATATATCAGGAAGGCTGGAGTTCTCCACCATGAGAATCCTGCCTTTTTTTATCTCCATTCTTCTCCGAATCAGAGGAGCCTTGCCCCTGTTCATGCTTCTCTTTCTTGGACTGGTCTCCCGATCTCTGTTGGGTAGATTCTTTTTTATCCTTTTTGCGAGGACGAAGGAAAAGAAACAACACAATCGGGAACAGCACTTCAAAAACAATGGCAATCCAAGTCCATTCCCGGGTAAAACGATAAAGCTGAATAGCGTTTCTGAAAAACCAGAATGCACAAACAAAGCCTAACAGTGCCACCGGACCAGTCATGACCTTTCCGGAAACGTTCGGAATCATTCGCTTCAGTCCCCAACAGACAAAGTACAGATCAAATGCAATTTTGGTAATCATGGCAGGCAAGGTTGCCGCTGCCAGCGCCAGGTCAAACCGATCCAGGAAATCACTAATTTGCAGCTGCCTTGCAAGTTCATACGAAGGGTATACTAGTCTGGAGGCAATGGGCACACCAATCGACGTGATGGTTTCCACAATAATCAACATCATTAGCAATCCCGAGATAATGATGCCCCATAATACAGGCTTGAAGCGAAAATCACTGCCCTTGACGACAAAAGGCAAGGCAATCATCTCGCCATAAAAAGAAAATATGTACCAACTCCCTTTGCCTACACCTGCCGTATCGACATGAAAATAAGGCATCAGATTGTCCATATTGATCTGCTGGATAAGCATGAAAGGCACAATGATAGAGTTCAACAGGAACAGGGTAACATAGAGTTCCGACATTCCGATCAACGAACCAAGCCCACCCCGGACGATAAATACCGCCATAATCATGAGGGACAATACCACAATGGATATCGGCGTTGTCTCCAGCAAGGTTATACTTACATAATCGCCAATTAATCGGATATCTCTTGAGAATATGAAGAAAAAAAACAAAATGTACATTACACCTGCGAGCCTTCCCATAAAGGGGAACCGATCGGCAAGGGCCTCAAATAGATCCTGATTCGGAAATCTCCGCTGGATTCGGCTTACCATCCACATGGATATAATCATCACGAGAACAACTGGCACATAAGAGAGATAAGCGTGCTGCTCCGCATAATATATGGCCTGTGCATGGGGTTGAATCAACGTGCCCGTCATACTGAGCAGCATCACGAGCAGTGCAATCTGTCGAGAAGTCACACTTTGATTCATACCATACCTCCTTTCTATCATTTAATTGGTACTCCGTCCCTTTGCTAGTCCGTATCTATGGAAGCGGTAAGAATCGCTGGATGACATGGCTGATCCATACCGATACAAAAAAAGTTTTACTTAAATGGGTTACATAGAGCCAAAGGCCTGTTCCTAATGCAATCAGACCGTAGGATAACCAGCGATTAATGACTGCCGCCTGCTTCAGATGTCGGAAATCCATCACAATGACAATGATGACCATGCCCAGATAGGTGAACAAAAGTGGTTTAATCATGTACGATATCCTCCTCAACGACACCGATCGGTTTATTGATTACCCCTACATTTTCAATAATGACGTGGGGAATAACGTTTACCTCAACATCAGGATAGATATCATCCCATCGATCTTTCATTTTGTCCCACTCTTTAGGCAATTGTTGATGGATCGACCGGCCAATCCCGAGAATATCGGCATGATATTTTTGCTGTATTAACCGAACTCCTTCAACGATATCCTCTTTTATTTTTTTGTGGATCGCGTCATTTAATTTCAAAATCTCTTTTTCACGCAGATCACCGTAATTCGATTCGTTATCTACCACCACGCCTTTGGCGTACAATTGAATGGTCACAGAAACCTTGTCATTCTTGACAATGGGGTGCAGTGAAGAATTGTTCTCATTCAGCTTGATGAATATATCTCCTTCTCCGCGTGGAGCTTTGACCATAACTTCGGGCGCATTGGCTTCCCCCATAGCGAGAATCAAGGCATCGGCGGGAGCCTTGTCAATCATGCCAACCAGCTTGTCTTTCTTGAACACGGCCAATCCATCCAGCTTGATGTTTGTTTTAGCGTCCTTCCAATTTTTTGGAACATTTTCCACTTTTGAAGCAACAGGCAGGAATGGATCTACCCCATCACTAAGGATGGAATCGGTGAACGTTTTAAGGGAACGTGGATTACGCATATTTAGAAAGCACAACTCTCTCACCATCTCAGATGGAAACTTCTCTATAGGTGCATCTGTATCCATGACTTCATACGCTGCACCTTTCGTAACGATCGGTAATGCAGAGAATCGGTTGAGCGGGTACCGTGTAAACAAATCGAGCATCGGAGCCACGCCATCCCGGGCAAGTTCCTCTCCAATAAGCAGGGTACGACGGTGCGCATAATAGATCTTTCGTGAGAGTGCTTTTTGGCCTTCAAGTGTTGTCCCCCTCAGTGTCTTCGCGGTGTTGGACAACATGAACCACGATTTGTCCCCGCTTGTACCCCCGCCACCTCCCGAACTTCCGGTAGAACCGGATTGACCGGGAAGTGCAATCTGGAGGCTGGATCTGTAGTTGTCCCCTTCCTTATCAACAGCTATGCCAATCACAAAGGCAATATCATTAATTTCCTTACGATCCCAGCATCCTGATATGAAAAGGGTACACAGCAATAACATCAACACAGCGCGGAATTTACGAATATGAAACATGTGTTCACCATCCTTCCTCAGCTTCAGGCGAACCATTGATCTTGCCTTTCATCCGTTTCTGGTTATCCTGAACCGTAGAAGGACGATTGATCATTTTCCACCACGGCACACGAATAAGAATATCCTTGGTGTCTGTCTTACTATAAGGGCTAAGACCTGACAGATAAGGTACACCAAACGAAGTCATCTGTGTCAGATGCACCGAGATCAGGACCAAGCCAATGACAATGCCATACAGTCCGAGCATACCCGCCAATAACATGATCGGAAATCGCAATAGACGCACAGTAATCGCAAAGTTAAACCGCGGAATTGTAAAGGAAGCTATACCTGTCATGGATACGATAATAACCATCGGTGCAGACACAATTCCTGCCTGAACTGCGGCCTGCCCGATCACAAGTGCGCCGAGAATACTGACCGCTTGACCCACTGTTTTGGGTAACCTGACCCCGGCTTCCCGAAGGGCTTCGAACGACAGCTCCATGATGAGGGCTTCCACCAGAGCCGGAAAAGGGATAGCTTCCCGTGCACCGGCAATACTCAGAATTAGCGTGGTAGGTAACATATCCTGATGAAATGTTGTGATTGAGATATACAATGCTGGTAGAAATAGAGCAATGGCTACGAATAAAAAGCGAATCCAGCGTACCAGATTACTGATGAAGAATCGTTCATAATAATCCTCACTAGCCTGAAGCATCTGCCACATCGTGACTGGCGCAATTAACGCAAAGGGAGTGCCGTCTACCAAAATGGCAAATCGCCCTTCCAACAGGTTGCCTGCTACTGTATCCGGGCGCTCCGAATAGTGCATCTGCGGGAATGGAGAATACGGGTGGTCTTCAATCAGTTCCTCAATGTAACCCGTCTCCAGAATGCCATCGATCTTTATTTTTTCCAGACGTTTCTTCACGTCCCGTATCAACTTCGGATCAGCAATATCGTCCAGATAGGTCAGAACGATGTCGGTCTTGGTCTCGGTGCCTAGTGTCATACTCACCATCTTAAGAGAGGGAGTTTTCAGCTTGAACCGCAGTAAAGCCGTATTCACACGGAGTGTTTCGGTAAATCCCTCACGCGGTCCCCGAATGACGGATTCTGTCTGCGGTTCCTCCACACCACGTCTGACGCCGCCTTTGACATTGAACATCCAGGCTTCGCGACTTCCATCGACAACCAAAAGGGCAGAGGATGCCAGCACCCCTTCTGTCGCAGCAGCCCAAGTATCCACTCGCTTCACCTGTGTCAGCTCAACACGTGTATCATCCAGTGGAACATCTGGTTCATCTGTACGCTGCTGCACCAGCCCTCGAATAATTGGGCGCAGCATATGCTCCTGGATGTCAGCCGAGTTAACAATGCCTTCAATATAGACCAGAAGCCCTTTCATTTCCGGGGTAATCATGACGTTGCGAAAAACCACATCCGAGCATTCGGAGAAGATCTCCTTTACCGCTTGAACCTGAGTTTCATGTACTGCACTAATCGGCTGCCGTAGAAAAGGCGGGGATGGCAGTCCCAAAGGGATATGTTTTTTCTCTTCTGAAGCTCGCCCCGGTTGTTGGGACTTGTCTTTCCCAGATGTTTTGTCCGCCATATGCCGCCCCTCCGTTCTTGTTTTTTATACAAGGTAGCTTGTGCCAGACAGCTGGGAATTATGTGGTCTTTTTTGCAAAATTACGATTAAATTCGCTGAGTTCAGACAGCAAAAAGGCCTCTGTATTGAACAGAGACCTTCCTGACACCCAACGCATGAATTGTTTACTTCACTTTAGTTGATGCTTGCGTCCACTTCTTTAATCATTTCTTGAATGGATTCCAACCCACCACCAGACAAGTACCAGTAATTCGGATCGAGATAAACAATATGTCCTTCTTTATATGCTGTTGTATTTTTCACCAAATCGTTCTCGATCACTTGTTTCGCGGGAGATGCCTCACCGTTACCTGCAACCACTGCACTGCGATCCACTACAAAGAGGTAATCCGGATTCTGCTCCATGACATATTCAAACGAAACGCTCTGCCCATGTGTGGATACTTCAATATTCGGATCTGACGGAGTAAAACCAAATACGTCATGAATAACACCAAAACGGGAACCCGCACCATAAGCGCTCAGTTTGCCTTCGTTCGTCAGGACGATTAGCGCATTTTTACCTGCTGTCGTTACTTTGTCATGTAGTGCCTTAACAGATGTTTCGATCGAGGCAATGGCTTCTTCTGCTTCTTTTTCTCTACCAAAGATGTCCCCGAGGGTCTTTACGTTACTGGTCAGGGAATTCATATAATCTGCCGTATCTACCGCCATATATATCGTTGGTGCAATCTCACTCAGTTCTTCATACGAATCCTGGAGTCGTCCCGAGATAATGATTAGATCTGGTTTCATCGCGTTGACTTTCTCAAAATCAGCCTCTTTCAGACCACCAACATTGGTGTACTTTGCATCATTATACTTGTCCAGATAAGGAGGTACGCCTTCCTGCGGAACACCTGCAACTTCTACGCCCAGCTGATCCAATGAATCCAATACACCGTAGTCAAAGACAACGACCTTCTCTGGATTTTTCTTTACTTTTGTTTCACCCAGTTTATGTTTGATAACCACTTCTTCACTTGCTTGATCTGCTGGTGCAGCAGCTTCTGATCCTGTGCCACTGCTTGCTCCTGTATGATCTGCCGCCTTATTCCCACCACAAGCTGCCAGGAGAACCGACAACACCACTAATAACGTAAACACCCAACTCTTTTTCATGAATAGACACCTCTCACTCTCTATATTTGACTACCTTTTCACTTACGCAAAATACACACAAATCTTACGTCCATCAATCCATTGCACAGGGATGTGCATGTCATAGACGCTCTGCAATACACCCGTATCGATGATGTCTTCCGTCTTGCCTTCTTTCACTACGCGTCCATCCTTGAGTGCAACAATATAGTCGGAGTAACAGGAGGCAAAATTGATGTCGTGAATGACAATGACAATCGTTTTGCCGAGTTCATCCACCATTCTTCGCAGCACCTTCATAATCTGAACAGAATGTTTCATATCCAGGTTATTCAAAGGCTCATCGAGCAAAATATACTCGGTGTTCTGGGCAATCACCATGGCGATATATGCCCGCTGCCGCTGTCCTCCACTCAATTCATCCAGATACTTCTTGCGGAATGGGGCCAGTTCCATATAGTCGATGGCCTCCTGAATCCACTGTTGATCCTCAGGTGTGAGCCTTCCTTGTGAATACGGGAACCTTCCAAAAGCCACAAGATCCTCCACAGTCAACCGAATGTTGATGTGATTGGATTGTTTGAGGACTGATATTTTGCGCGACAAGTCCTTGTTCTTCCAGTCTCCAATCTCGCGCCCTTCAATCAGGACTTGTCCTGTATCCTTGCTGATTAGCCTGGTAATCATGGACAACAAGGTGCTTTTCCCAGCTCCATTTGGTCCAATAAATGATGTAATCTTTCCTTTGGCAATATTCAGTGATACGTCATCCACTACTCGGACGCCGCCGTATTGTTTTGTAACATTTCTGACTTCTACCACGACTTATTCTCCTTTAGCAGTAAATAGATGAAGTACACGCCGCCTATAAAGTTAATAATGACACTTACTGTAGTCGCAAATGTAAACACCCGTTCTACAATGAGTTGTCCACCAACCAATGCAACTACTGCGATCAGGACCGAACCCCAGATCAGTACTTTATGCCGATGTGTCCGGAACACCTGATGCGCGAGATTCACGACTAGCAATCCCAAAAACATAATTGGACCCACCAGCGCTGTGGAGATCGAAACCAGAACCATCACCACCAGCAGCAGCCTCTTCACAATGTAATCGTAATCGACCCCGAGATTCACTGCGTGATCTTTGCCGAGGGACAATACGTCGAGATATTTGGTAAACTTCTGCGCGTACAGCAGGATCACAATAATCGCAGCGATTGAGATGATCAGCAGATCCGTATTCACATTGTTAAAGCTCGCAAACATCTTGCCCTGCAACACAAGGAACTCATTCGGGTCGATCAGTACCTCCATGAAGGAAGACATGCTCTGGAACAGCGTACCCAGAATAAGACCCACCAGCAGCAACAGATAAATATTACGCCCCTGTTCCCTGCGGAACATGAACTGATGTAATAGTAGAGCAAACAACGTCATGAGCAGGACAGATATTGCAAAATTAAGGTTTTTGTTCACAAAACTGATATGTGTGCTTCCAAACACAAACACGGCAAACGTCTGAAACAGCATATATAAGGAATCGAGGCCCATGATGCCAGGTGTCAGAATGCGATTGTTGGTTATCGTTTGGAAAATAGCTGTAGAGTACGCGATGCAGGCACCTGTCAATACAATGGCGAGAATCTTTTTCCCTCTTCGAGGCAATATGTAGTCCCAGTTCCCTCCGGATTGAATGACCAGAAATACGCCAATCAGCAGCACCGCCGCTGCAATGAACAAGATCAACTTCCATGTGTTCGCCGTATATTTCATTCTCATGATCCATAAGCCTTTCTTCGAAGCAGTAAATACAGGAATAATACACTACCCACAACTCCCACCGTCAGACTGATTGAAAGTTGATAAGGATAAATAATCAATTGACCCAAAATGTCGCAGACCAGAACGAAAATCGCACCAAGTACTGCCGTATGAGGTAACGTATCACGCAAGTTATCCCCTTTGTAGAGTGTTACGATATTCGGCACGACAAGGCCCAGAAACGGAATTGTGCCTACCGTAATAATCACAACCGCTGAGACCATCGCCACCAGAATCAGGCCGATATTCACTACTCGACGATACGCCAACCCAAGGTTGATTGAGAAATCTTCGCCCATTCCTGCAAGTGTAAAACGATTAGCAAACAGGTATACGATAATGAGCAACGGGATACTGATATAGATCAGTTCATAACGGCCCTTCATGATGGTGGAGAAGTCACCCTGCAACCAAGACGAGATGTTCTGGATCAGATCGTTTTTGTAAGCAAAAAATGTCGTGACGGAGCTTACAATGTTGCCAAACATAAGACCTAGCAGAGCAATATATATCGTATCCTTAAACTTGACTTTCTCCAGAATTCGCATAAAAATCAGCGTTCCTGCCAGAGCAAAGGCAAAAGCGACCAGCATTTTTTGCAGAGGGGATGCTCCGGGAAACCACATTAACGTCACAAGAATACCCAATCTCGCTGAGTCCATCGTTCCTGCTGTTGTTGGGGATACAAATCGGTTGCGTGTCAGTTGCTGCATAATCAGTCCGATTACACTCATGCTGATCCCGGCGACAAGAATGCTGATCAGGCGGGGAAACCGGCTAACTTGTAATACCTGTAGCTGGACAGAGGACAAATGAAATATATCCAATGGCGAAATGTCTGAATTGCCAATAAATATGTATACGATAGATAAGACAGCCAATACGATCAACATATAACCTAACTTCATCTCTCTACTAATCCCCTTACCGATCGCCGTAAAACATTCGTAGTTGCTCTACCTCGCATCATTTGATATTGATACTCATTATCAATTACATAAATTATATCGACACTAAATTCATCATGTCAACCTCCGCTTGCTTCTTTTTTCTTAAATTTCATGAAACAACCTGAAATACATATAATATAGGATTAATAATATATAAGGAAAAAAGCCTTCCATGTGGAAGGCTTAATATTTATTATGGCGTGTAGTTAATCTGCAAAATAATCTTCAGGCACATAGCGAATCTCCGACTTCGCATAGATGCTTAGCGTGTGACTCTCCTTGTCGTACACGACCCGTTCACCATCTACGTAGTACCAGTGTTTCAAAAGGGGCTGATCTTTGCGTTGGACGAAGCGAAATACGTTCAGTTCCTGTCTAAGCTCCACAATCTGTTCCACAATCTGCTCGTCCAGACCCGTCACGGTAAATATGAAGCCTGTACCTTCCTGTTGGAAACGATAGGACAGGGAATCTGTTTTGCTATTAGCCAGTCCTCGCCCGGTCACCGCATGTTTGACCATAAACCATTCCTGTTGCGCCATACGTGTATATCCTCCTTCATCTTGGAGTTCATTTCATCAGCCATCTACGGCAAATCAATAATCATATAGAACGTATCTTCGTTTGCTTGCAGTTCGATTGAATCTCGCTGTTCCACACGAGCCGTGTCACCTTCGCTCAACAGGTACTCTCCATCCAATCCCAGCTTGCCTTCGATGGAGAAAATGTACATCCGACGGCCTGCATCCTGATTAAAGGTAAACGTTTCGTCTTTGGCTAATCGGCCAAGGTAGATCGTCATATCCTGATGAATGCTCGCAACTCTTGGTCCTCCATCTGGGGATACAATCGGCACGAATGCTCCTGCCAGTGCCGCTGGATCAAATGATGTGGTCTCATACGAGGGTTGCAGCCCTTTCGTATGCGGCATGAACCAGAGCTGAAGCAGACGTACTTCTTCGGTATCGGATGCATTATGCTCGGTATGAATCATGCCACTGCCTGCTGACATTCGCTGAATACCGCCAAAACCTGTAACGGCGACATTACCCAGATTATCTTCATGTCGTAGCTTGCCTCTGAGTACGATGGACACAATCTCCATATCACTATGCGGGTGAGCTCCAAAACCGCGACCAGGCGCAATTACATCGTCGTTCGCTACCCGCATTGGTCCAAACGCCGTATTCTCCGGGTCTTGGTATTCTCCGAAAGAAAAGCTGTGACTACCACGGAGCCAGCCTCGATCAAAGCTGGAGCGGGCATCGGATGGAATGACGTTAATCATAAAATGCATCCTCCTTATTTTTTCTTAGTTGCATACTTATTCTCATTGTAACAAACCACAGGCATGTCGTCCAAACTAAAAAAGTTCTCTACCGATCAGGCCGGTTCGCAAATACAATTTCCGAACCGGCCTGGCCAATAAAGAACCTCGTTACAGGACTAATCCTGAACTTCATTATTAATTTAACAATCGTTAGTCACTTCAAGCACTCACATTCTGGCGAGCGTTCCCCTGTCTGGAGAAAAGATAATCCACAGCCAGAAAACGGCTTCCTGTGAAAAGCAGTGTCAGTGAACCCGCCAACAGCAGGTAATCGAACTCGGTACCACTCATGAATGGCTGACCCACTTTGGCTGTAAGCAGAACACCACCCATAACGATAACAAACAGAGCAGCAAACACACGTGTTCCGAGACCCAGAATCATCGCTGCACCACCTACCAACTCAATAATCGCTACAACGGATGCGAGAAATCCGGGAATACCGATACTTTCAAAAAATCCTACCGTACCGCTAATTCCACCTTCGAATTTACTCCAACCATGCAATACAAAGATCAAACCAATCATAATCCTGGAGAAAAGCAGTCCAATCTCTACACTTTTATTATTCATGTTCATCTTCCTTTCTCGTTATATTCGACATATTCGACCTCACATTTACCCAGATTAATCTATCCGATGGACCAAACAAACAAGATAGACAGCAATAGAAAAACAGTAGCCGACATCAGAACAGCATAACGTGGCAATCTCAGCGTCACGTCCTTTTCCGGGTCCAATAGACGTGAAATTCGGACATTCACCGACGTATCTGCAAATGAGGATTGAACGGTCAGGTCTTTTGCTCCCCAAGGTTCAGGACAAGCACGGAGCAACTTGAGCAAAGCACTGCCAATGCCTGCCACATTGCCTGTACGCTCAATGGCCTCATTGTCTGCCAGAATTTCTCGAACGATATGATATTGCTTTGAAGTGTGCTTTAAGACAGGAATATACGGCATCATAATTGCAAATACCGATAGCAGTGTCGTCTTCAGAGGGTCACGGTGCCACAGATGGTGTACTTCATGATAGACAACCGCTACTTCCTCTTCCGCATCAAGCATGTCCAGTAGCCCAGTGGAAAGTACAATATAGGGCCTCCATAGACCAATGGTAAATGCGACGGGTGAAAGCTTGTCCACCACAATGAAACTTGGCTGTCCTAGATCATGATATGTGGACTCCAACTCACGGGATAGCGCCCGAATCTCCATGGAGCGGAGCTTGTGGATCGCTGCCCGTGTTTTCATCATACGTACCGTTAGCAACCAGCCTGTTCCCGCAAATGTCAGCAATACCAGTGCCAGCAGGAAATGTCCCACGGATAACCAACCCAGTCGACTCATCCAATGATTGCAGAGCCAGAGCAGATTAAACGGGATATCCCAGCCAAAGATTTTGTACATCGCGTACATGAACATCTGCATGAACACGAGTAACGGAATGCCAAACCCGACGGTAAACAAAAGTTTCGAGCGGGTCTTCCACATATTAATCGCTATCCTTTTTCCACTGCTTGATCTTCTGTTCCAGGCGTTCAATCAGACCTGCATCTGCTTCGTCCAGCGCATCCAGCATATGATTCAATGCCAAAGCTCCGAATTCATCCACCAACTCATGTGACAGTTCCTTGGATTGGTCGTTCATAAACTCCTCCTTGCTCTGTACCGGTTGGTACAAAGATGTTCTGCCCTTTTGTGACTTTCCGAGAAGTCCCTTATCCACGAGCCGGTTCATCACGGTCATGACTGTATTAAAATTGACGTCTTTGTCTTGTTCAAGTGCGGTCTGCACTTCACGGATGCTGCTGCCAGGACGAGCCCATAAAATGTCCATAATCTTGGCCTCCAGCGGACCGAAAAATCGGTTGAGCCCACGCTCACCCACTTTGAAATTGTGTATTCTCATGTTCTGACACCCCTCACACTACCCATTGTAGTGCCATCAAATGAGAAGTCAACCTCTATGTCAGCTATTTTATGTAAATGATTTGTAAATTTGTTTTCCATTTCAGCAAAAAAAAGCGAAAAACCGGGAAATTCCGTACGTTCACGGTTTGCCCGGTCTTCACCGAATATCAGTCCATATGATGTTGTGAGAACATGGTTTTACTGTGCTTTATTTTCCATCCTGTGACGGCATATGTGCAGAAATATCCACACCAAGTCCATGAGCCAAACGTCCGCCAAGCTGTCCATCCGCCCGGAAGAAGTGGCACAGGGCACGCATTTGAATATCAACAGATACTCCCTTGAGGTCATTGATCAGATTATCCAGCAAATGCTGCTGCTCTACAGGGGTAAATGAACGGAAAAGCTCTCCTGCTTGCGTGTAATCATCCGTTTTTTCGATTTTCTCGCGTGTAACATGCCCTTGCAATGGAACCTGACTGTCCCGGTATGCCGGATCTTCCTGCGGGCTGTTTCCGGAACTGTTCGGTTCATAGTTCACCGGAGATGGGTCCTGATTCACATTCATGAGTCCATCACGCTGGTGATTACGAACAGGTGCGTACGGGCAATTCACCGGAATCTGCAAATAGTTCGTTCCAAGACGGTGCCGCTGTGTATCTGGATAGGAAAATAGGCGTCCTTGCAGCAATTTGTCTTCGGAAGGCTCAATTCCGGGTACAAGCGCACTAGGAGAAAAGGCCGCCTGCTCCACTTCAGCAAAGAAGTTTTGCGGATTCCGATTCAGGGTCATGGTCCCTACTGTATGGAACGGCAGTACATCTTCAGGCCATGTTTTGGTTGGGTCGAGTGGATCAAAAGCAAAATCATCCATTTGCTCTGGCTTCAAGAGCTGTACCTGTAACTTCCACTGTGGGTATTGCCCGTTCTTGATATGTTCATGCAGGTCCCGGGTAGCATGATTAAAGTCTTGCCCCTGTACTTCGGCAGCTTCCTGACGAGAGAAGCCTCGTACGCCCTGTGCAGACTCCCATTTGTATTTCACATAGTGGACCTGCCCTTGTGCATTAATCCATTTGAAAGCATGTACGCCGAAACCATCCATCTCACGATAACTTGCCGGTGTGCCCAGATCTGAGAACAACCAGGTCATCATATGTGTTGATTCTGGAGAGAGGGTCATAAAGTCCCAATATCGGGCGGGTTCCTGAATGTTTGTATCCGGAGCCGGCTTCAGAGAGTGAACCATATCGGGAAACTTCATCGCATCACGAATGAAGAACACAGGCAGATGGTTACCGACGATATCATAGTTACCTTCCCGAGTATAGAATTTGACAGCAAATCCACGCGGATCTCGTGCAGTCTCCGGTGATCCTGTACCATGAATAACGGTCGAAAAACGAACCAGCACATCCGTCTCCGTACCCGGATCTTGCAGGAAGTCCGCTGTTGTATAAGCCTTCATACTCTGCTCCAACGTGAATACACCATGAGCTCCGGCACCTCTTGCATGTACGACTCTTTCGGGAATACGTTCACGGTCAAAGTGGGCAATTTTCTCAATGAGATGGTAGTCTTCAAGCAGTGTCGGCCCTCTTCTGCCTGCTGTGCGGGAATTCTGGTTGTCACCTACAGGTGCTCCCTGATTCGTTGTCATACGTTCTGTCATCCTGTCGTCCTCCTCTAATGGGTCTCACGGCTGCTATATATCTACTATTAAAATCATATTCGGCTTCGATATAAATATACATTTAGACTTGATCTAACTGTTAAATTGATTCTAACATGTCACACTCTGCTCTTGCATGAGGTTCACATGAGATTAAGATGAGATTCTTCAACACTTCATGAATGAACTATGAACATGTCTTTAAGGAAATGGTTCGGATGTACTCTATCTATTAGGCTTTACCCGAAAATACATGAGGTGAACGATAAAATTAGGCAAGAAAAAAAGCGGACTAATCCGCCAGGCGGTAGCCCACTCCTCTTACTGTTACGATATATTGAGGCGAAGACGCGTTATCGCCCAATTTTTTGCGTAAGCTTTTGATATGAACATCGACCACATTACTTCCACCCGTAAAGTCTGTCTCCCAGATATCGCTGAGCATCTCCTCACGGGAAATGACTGCACCTTTGGCATCAATCAGCTTGAGTAACAAATCATATTCGGTCTTGGTTAGATGAATTCGGTTATTATCACGCTGCACACTCATCCGTTCACGATCGAGCCACAGATCTTTGAATCCGACACGCTGCCCTTCCTCAGGCAAAAATCCACGTTTGGGCAGAGCAGGACTGTTGCCAATCATACGCTGCACCCGGTAAAGTGCTTCCTGCGGGCGTGCAGGCCACACCAGCAATTCCTCCTGAAGCATCGGTCCACTCGCGCTGCCGATCATCTTCTCACCGACCAGATACAAACAAGGGGTTGTATGCTCAGCCTCACGATTCAATCGGCTGCTAATACCGGCAAATGCATCGATCGTTCCGGCAACAGACAGATCATAGATCAACAGATCGAAGACAAGACGCTCATGCAGATCCGGTTCCCAGCGATGAAAGACCAGTACATCGAAGCAGCTATCCGTTAAGGCCTTTACCAGTTCATGAACCTGCCCTGGCATCGGGCTAATCAGAATAACACGCCTTGTAACAGGACAATTGTCCACAAGGGGTGCTGCATCAGACAAAGCGGGTTTAACCCTAAGCGGTAAGCGGCGGCCAGGAACTTTTATTTTTACTTGATCCGTTTGTTTCTGCATTCCCCGCAGACACCTCCAAAGACCACATGAGCATGATCGATTGCATATCCGGTTTCTTCAGCTACCTGTTTCATCCATTGTGGAGGAACCTCTGTCATCACCTCGTCCACTTTGCCGCACACTTCACACATAATGTGCTGATGATCATCCATACGGGCATCGTACCGGCTTGCTGTCTCTCCGAGTTTAAGCTCCCGTATCAATTCTTTGTCCGTCAGATAACGAAGAGAATTATACACCGTACCATAGGCCAGATTATATCCTTGTTCCACAAGTCGATTCATAACATCAGCAGCTGTCGGGTGATCCTCCGAATGGCGCACCACATCATATACCGCTTGCCGTTGTATCGTCAGATTTAAAGTTCTCACAACCATTTCTCCTTTATCATTGATCCATTTTATATGAAATCAGACACTGATCTTCTACTTATGATGGTCTTCCCTAAAAAGAAGGAATACATTTTGATTTAGATTAAGTATAAATCTTATTGTATATTGAAGTCAATATCCACGCCAACATCCTGTATATGCAAATAAAACACCTTTCCCAGCAATCTCCTCATAATTTTGGGATAATATGGTTCGCTACGACACCACTTTTCAGATAAAATATAGGGATGTGCGTAAAAAGGGGGGAATGTCGGTTGTTTAGCACTTTTTTCATTAATATCTGTGTCATGATTACGTTTATGTATGTGTCCGCGATCATCGCGAAGTTCTATAATATCCGATTGCCTTTTCCCTCATTACGTGTTCAGTTGATCGGTGGCTTATTATTCGGTATATACGGCACGGTACTCATGAACTATTCTTTCCCTCTAAACGAGACTACGATTGTAGATCTACGGCATCTGGCCATCGTTACCGCAGCGGTATATCTGGGAGGATTGGCTTCGGTCGTTACGGGGCTTGTGATCTCGGTCCTGCGTATTCTGATGTTCGGTATATCATCCTCTGCCATAGATGCAGGATTTGTCATGACTCTGATCGGGCTGTCCGGTGTATACTTCGCCTATGCTTCCTGGTCCAGACTGACCAAAATTATTACGATGAATCTGCTCGGCATAACGTTAATCTTTATTATCCTTATGTTGAATACGGACAGCATGAATTCATTAATGAAGGTATATCCGTTACAAATGACCATTTCCTTTGTCGGTGGAATATTTATCTATTTCATCGCAGAATTCATCAATAAATCCAATGAGATGTTATTTCTTTTGGAGAGAAGAGCATCTACCGATCATCTTACCAACCTTAGCAATCGGCGACAGTTCGAAAAATCACTTCTATCGGAACTTCAGCATGCGCGGGATTACCAACAAAAGCTGTCCTTGCTTGCCATCGATATTGACCGATTCAAAAAGGTAAACGACACCTTTGGTCATTCGGCTGGCGATGCCGTTCTGAAGCAACTCGGACAACTTCTTGTTGAACACGCACGTTCCGCCGATATCGTATCAAGAAACGGTGGTGAAGAATTCGCTATTCTCTTGCTTGACTGTGGACAACGGCAGGCCATGGCTATCGCCGAATCTATCCGTCAGGCAGTAGAGAAATATCACTTTGCCCTGCCTGACGGGCACACCACACGTCTAACCATCTCCATTGGTGTAGCCGTGTATCCGGATCATTGTGTGGATCATGACGATAACGACTTCTTCGAACAGGCTGACCGTGCACTATACGAAGCCAAGAATACAGGACGTAACCGTGTATGTATCTTACCTTTACGGTCCTTCCCTCTTACACTTTAAAGCTGGCATGCTCCACTTCAAAAAGGGATGTCCTGCACGCCCAATCAGGCGTACAGGACATCCCTTGATTTATACCTCAATACACATCATCTCAGACGAATACCTGACTGGAATCAGGCAAGTATACCCTCAATCTCCTCGATAATGGAAGCATCCAGCTTCACGCCAGATGCAGCCGCATTTTCTTTTACCTGCTCAGGACGACTCGCCCCTACAAGTGCACTGGATACATTGTTCTGGCGCAGAATCCAGGCCAAGGCCAGTTGCCCAACCTTCAGATCCAGCTTGTCCGCCACTTCAATCAATTGACGAACTTTCCCGATGCGATCCGCATTGATCTTCCCTTCGTCCCATCCTAGCTTAGCTGCACGACTATTCTCGGGGATATCTGAAACGGACGTATATTTCCCCGTCAATAGACCTTGAGCAAGCGGGGAATATACCACTTGTCCGATACCCTTACGCTCACCCAGCGGAATAATTTCATTTTCGATATAGCGGTCAAACATATTGTACACCGGCTGATTCACCACGATATGATCCAAGAGCAATCGATCTGCTGTACCCAAGGCAGCTTCCATCTGAGCCGCAGTCCACTGGCTGACACCAACATACAGCACTTTGCCCTGACGCACCAGATCATCGAGCGCGCGGAGTGTTTCTTCAATTGGTGTCTCGGTATGATAGCGATGGCAGTAATAGATATCCACATATTCAACGCCTAAGCGCTTCAAGCTGGCTTCACATTGTTCCTTAATATGTTTACGAGAGAGCCCCTGGTCATTCGGACCATCCCCCATTTTGCCAAATACTTTCGTTGCAAGCACGTAGGAGTCACGAGAATACGCTTTGAGCGTCTGTCCAAGCAGTTCTTCTGCTGCACCCCGTTCGTACACATTGGCTGTATCAAAAAAGTTGATGCCTTCATCGAATGCAGTTTCAATTGATTTCACCGCATTTTCACGTTCCACATACCCTCCGTACGTCAGCCAGCTTCCAAGGCTGATCTCGCTTACTTTCAGTCCGCTTCCACCCAATCTGCGATAATCCATTGATTGCATATCCTCCTCTATGGTTATAAAGATGAAGTTCACATTCTATTGTAACGTAATCAGCTCGGATTAAAAGGGCTTTGACGCAGAAAATGGAAAAATCCAAAGGGGAACAAAGAAGCGCACCCGTAGCAGGTGCGCCAACTGAGATAACTCTCCATCCGGCTGCTCGTTTAAGGCAGAGTAATACTCAATGCATTCAACAGATCAGCTTGTCTGACCGGCTTCGTCAGAACAGCATCAAAGGTTTCCGCTTCATGCGGGTCAATGTGCATACCATATGGAATCAGAGCAATGACGGGCAGGTTCTCCAGCCGTTGTTTCATTTCATGTACAAAATCAACTGCGCCGCCTTCCTGTAGTCCCATATCTACAACGGCCACATCCGGCTTGAAGCCCTCCTTGATCCACTCATGCGCTACACTCGAACCTGAGGTCATATGCACATCCATCTCCCATCTGCGCATCAGGGAAGAAACACCTTGCAATATATCAGGGTCCTTGGCAAGCAGCACCTTTTTCCCTTTTAACCGCTGCTGAATACTTGCCAGTTGAGGTAACTCCCAGTATCTGCCTAAGGGAAGGGCAATATGGAATTCCGTCTCGTTCTCCCCCGCACTACTCACCTGAATACGGCCATGCATGAGAATGGCAAGATTTTGGCTTACTGCCAAACCCAGATTGCTTCCGATCAGTTTTTGGATATCCAAATTTTCATCTTGGCCGTTTACGGTACGCAATCTCTTATCGGATAACATCTGACCGGTGTACTTCACCTTGAGCAGAAGTGTTCCCGTCTCCTCTGTGTCTTCTCCGTTCACCACTGCCGTGATGAGAACTGAGCCTTCACGCGTTGAATCAAGAGCATATTGAATGACATGTGCAAGCATCTGTCCAATCTTGGTCTCATCACCCACAAATACTTGCGACACATTCAAATCAAGATTCAATCCCAGTTCAACATTCTTGCCCGTTGCCATTCCGGCATAGAGATAAACGGTATTTTCAATGGTGCCGACCAGATCGAACGGATCATCATGGATAACTGTTTTGCCTGCCTCATTAATATTGAAGTTCATCATATTGTTCAACAACGAGAGTAGTATATTGCCACTCGTCTCAATCATATTTACATACTCCGATTGCTCCTCAGGCATATCCGGTGTACGCATCAGATCCGTCAGTCCCAGAATGCCGTTCAACGGATTGCGAATCTCATGACTCATCAGCTTTAACATCTGCGATTTGGTCATGGCCTCGGATTCGGCGCGTTCTTTCTCTGCCTGGAGCTGCTCTTTCATTTGCTCCGAATCACTCAATTTTCGTTCCTGAACATGCAAGGTGCTCTCCAGATCCACAACATATCCCAGAAAGACAGCCATCGCGTTCAGCGTCTTCATGTCCGTTTCACTGATTACATAACCAGCGTTGTCCATTAGACATATCGTTCCATATGCTTCGCCAGATCTTCGCATGATAGGTACCCCCACGAAGAAACGACTCCCAAGCCCACTCGTGACGTCCATGGAGCGTGTCATTGGGTTCTCACATGTATTCTGGATGGTAAGAACGCTACCCTTATCTTTTAATACCAAACTGCAATATGATTCGTTAAATGAAAGCTCACTGCCTTTAACAATCAACTCTTCCGTACGATTAAAGGCCTCCAAAATGACATTCGTCACCCCATCATTCGTGGCAACGAAGATGGTATTGACCTTCAATATCCCGCTTAATACGTCCACGATATGGGCCGCAGCTTCCTTTATGTCTTCATAGAAGCCTCTCGTAATGCCTTCTGCCGTCCCCATGATTCACCCCTCTTGTCTTAGCTGCACTTTCAAATCTGTATATCAGAATGTTTAATCACGTACAAGGGTTCATCAAGAATCCGAATATCTGTCACAATCTATACTTATATGATTAACACCGTAGAAGTAAAAGAGAATCATACTCCCTGCCAATAGCCCCTTTTTGGACAAAAGCAGGTCTTGAACGGATGATTTAACAAACCTAAATGTATTGCAAATTGCCTTTTCAGATGTTCAAAGTTCATCTTGTCCAACTTCGGTTATTTTACATGCAGAATAACTAGAAATTATACGCTTCTACTCAGACTTTGGGAACCTTTATCCGCAGTAATTAAAGGAAAGTCCACTTTGTCCAGTAAGTTGTGTGACCATTATCACACCCAAAAAACCACATATAGTTTATAAATGGATAATACAAATCTACATATAGTATTTAACGTGAATAAAAGGATCATCAAATCATTTTAGGAGGAACCTTACATGAACTTGCTTGAGTATGCCACTCCACCGGCATCCGATCTATTATCCGACCTGGGAAGACGAATTATTGGCGCTGAAGACGCCGATACGCTGAGGGAAAATGCGAATCTGAACGGGGACTCCTTCAGCGGCAAGATGAGCAGGCTCGGTTCGGAGACCGCCAAGTGGCATGCTCTGCGTCATGTGTTGCCGGAAGAGCTTGCTCAAGCTGTGGAGAGTGGGGATCTGTATGTACACGATCTGGATCAGTATGCACTTGGTACAACCAACTGCATCTTTATCCCGTTTGACCGTCTGCTGGCTGCGGGTTTCAATACAGGTAACGGTTCGGTTCGCACACCTCAGACGATCATGTCTGCAATGGCTCTGGTTGCAATCATCTTCCAATCCCAGCAGAACAGTCAATATGGCGGCGTATCGGCTAATAAGATTGACTGGGATTTGGCCCCTTATGTACAGCGATCGTTCCGCAAACATTATCGCAAAGGACAACGGCTTTTTGGTGAGCATGCTCTGCTTGAAGATGAACAACTTTATCTGGACAGCATTGAAGCGAAGAATCAGTGTCCGCGGGCATATGCCTTCGCCTACGAAGAGACTGAACTGGAGACAGGACAAGCTGCCGAATCGCTGATTCATAACCTGAATACGATGAGCAGTCGGGCAGGTGGTCAGATTCCGTTCACTTCTCTGAACTATGGTTTATGCACATCAGCGGAAGGACGGTTGGTATCACGCTCATTGCTGGAAGCAACCATCCGTGGCCTGGGCAACGGGGAGACTCCCGTGTTCCCACAACATATTTTCCAATGTAAACAAGGGATCAACCAGGCTCAAGGCGAGCCAAACTATGATTTGTTCCGCCTCGCGGTCACGTGTTCATCCCGGCGGATGTATCCTAACTTTGTCAATGTGGATGCCTCGTTCAATCTGCCTTTCTATCGTCCGGAAGATCCGGATACGATCATCGCAACCATGGGATGCCGCACACGTACACTGGCTGACCGGTTTGGTCGTAATCGTCAAAGTGGTAAAGGGAATCTGTCTTTTAATACTATTAACCTGGTCAAGCTCGGCATTCGGTTTGGCATCTGCCAAGGCAACAGAGCGGTTGCCGATCGGGCGGGATTCTACACTGCACTGGAATCCGTGATGCAAAATGCTGCGGATGGTCTGCTGCATCGGTATCGTATCCAGACCGTGCAACCTGCGAAGGCGTCAGACTTCATGATGCGGGAGGGGGTATGGGAAGGCGGAGAGCAACTTGCTCCGAATGAACCCGTTGGGGATCTATTAAAGCATGGAACGTTATCCCTGGGTTTTATCGGTCTAGCTGAATGTATGACAGCTCTCTATGGACGCCATCATGGACAGGACCCTCATGTGCATCGTGAAGCGCTGAACATTATACGCACCATGAGAGAGTTCTGTGATCAGATGAGCGAGCAGCATAACTTGAATATCACCCTGTTTGCTACACCTGCTGAAGGGTTATCCGGCAAATTCACGAAGATCGACAGAGCGCGATATGGGCTCATTCCTGAAGTTAATGATCGGGAGTATTATACGAATTCATTCCACATCCCGGTCTATTACACTCTTCCAGCCTATCGCAAGATTGAACTGGAGGCCCCGTTCCATACTTTATGTAATGCGGGAGCAATCTCCTATGTGGAGCTTGACGGCAACGTTCGAGCCAACACCGCAGCTTTCCTGCGAATCGTGCAGTATGCACTGGCGCAGGATATCGGGTATTTTTCCATTAATCATCCCATTGATCGCTGCCCTGCATGTGGTTATGAAGGTGTTATCGGGGAGGTATGCCCAGGCTGTGAAGCCCACGAGAACCATGTACACTTCCAGCGGTTACGCCGTGTGACCGGCTATCTGACCGGAGATTACAAAGTGCGCTTTAATGCTGCGAAGCAGGCTGAAGTGCGGGATCGGGTGAAACACCGGTGAATCTATATGGATACATTCCGGAATCAGTGAATGAGGGAACCGGCCTGCGTGCGGTGTTGTTCATCAGCGGATGCCGTCACGCCTGTCCAGGCTGCTTCAGTCCGGATTCATGGAGCTTTCGAGCGGGTGAGCCTTTTACAGAGGAGCGGCAGCAGCAGATTCTGCATGAAGTGACGAACCATCCGTTGCTCGATGGCGTGACGTTGTGTGGCGGTGATCCCTTTTTCTCGGCAGCAGAATGTGCGAACTGGGTTCAGCAGCTCCGCACGGCACGTCCTGATATGACAGTATGGGCTTATACTGGATTCGAATATGAAGAGCTGATGACTGACCCTGCGAGAGCGGAGCTTGCCCGACTATGCGACGTCATTATCGACGGTCGATATATTCAAGCTGAGCGTGACGTCTCTCTGCCCTTCCGTGGCAGTCGGAATCAACGCTTGATTGATGTGCCTGCAACACTAACCACTCAAACCATCGTTACGATGCAGCTCAGTATGCTGTAAGGCACGGGTCCCGCGGACTCGTGTCTTTTTGACGTGCAGCCAATTCATCTCTAAAGAATTATGTTTTATCCATTCTCTCTATTTTCTTCTCTATTGCATGACGATATATTATATAGGTAGTTATTAATTTAGCATTTAAAATTTAACCGTTTACATAAGGTAACCAGGGAGGAATCATCTTTTATATGGATATTGTTCAAGCATTGATTACATGTATGCCTTTCTTTCGAGATACGATTCGTCAGGATGTAACCCTCTCCGTTATTGATCATGAAAAATTCTTATATTTCTCAGCAGGAGAATCGTTAAAGCAACTGAATTATCAACCCGGTGACCCTCTATTGGATGGAAATCGAAATTTTGCTGATCTCAACGGCGGTACAGTCAAACGATTCGATCACTATCCTAAAGATTTGTTCGGTGTTCCTTTTGACGTGGCCTTTATCCCCATTAAAAATGAACAAGGTGAAGTCATCGCCCTGTTTAACCTGCTCTACAGTATGGATGACCAGGACCAGCTGCAACAACTCATGGATGCTACCGAAAACCTGACCAACCAGTTAATTGACAGTGTACAGCATGTGGCAGCACACTCCGAGGAACTCAGTGCCACCACCGAAGAGATCCGGAACAATTCCAAACAAGCCGTACAGAAATCAGGAAATGTAACTCAAGTCGCCAGCTTCATTCGTGAAATCTCCGAACAAACCAATCTGCTCGGCTTGAATGCAGCCATTGAAGCGGCTCGTGTAGGTGAAGCAGGTGCAGGTTTTGGCGTTGTTGCCAAAGAAATTCGCAAACTGTCCGTGGATACCAAAGAAGCAACGGCCCGTATTGAAGATTCTCTTCTCTCGGTTCGGCAATCCATTCAAGGCATGGAGAATGAACTAGGTGAGATCACTGCAAGCTCCCAAGAGCAGGCTGAACTCGTAAACAATTTCATGAGCACAATTGAGCAGCTGAACGAAACCAACAAACAATTGAAGCAATTTGTGCAAAAAATGATTACGTTTGACGGAAAATAAAATACGTGCGATGGCAAAGCATTTTGCATAATTCTATTGCTACCGCTCAGGATAAAAGAGTTGGACAGGAAGAAGCATCCTGATCCAACCAGCTATAGACCAACAAAAGCCTCCGAAAACATTCGGAGGCTTTTTCATTAGCTATATTCAACTTAACGAATCTCGAAGTGACTGATACGTACACCTGCCGACAGCACAATGTATACATCCTGCGCGCCTGATGCACCTGTGAGTTCTGCCTTCACGGTAGACCACTGCTGGGCTTCGCCTTGTACCAGTTCCACACGTCCTGCGAGTGTACCATCTGGTGAGCCGAGTCGCACTTCCAACACAGCGCCAGCTTGTTCTGCGGAGACACGTGCTTCCATTGCTGCTGCCCCACTACCCAGATCGGCATCTTTGAAGGCAATCCATCCTTGCTCTCCAACGACACGGACAGCACTTCCGCCCTCTTTGCTCTCATCCAGGTCAACACCCAGGTAAGCATCATAATTCTCGGCACGGGTGGCGACACTCAAATTACGAGCAGGGATCGTCTCTCCTTCTACCGTCAGGTCTGCAACCAGCTGAACATCGGAGGAAGACTTGGCAACCATAATGGAGTAAGTTCCACTTTCCACAACATAGCGATCACGAGTTACATCCCAGATGGCCAGTTCCTGAACAGGCAAGGTAAAACTAACTTTAGCTGTAGCTCCCGCTTCGATATGAAGACGACGGAATCCTTTTAACGTTTTGAGTGGACGTTTCACGCGGGATTTGCCTGCACGAACGTACAACTGTACAACCTCGTCACTGGCGATTGAACCGGTATTGGTCACATCTACGGTTACCGTAACGTTGCCCTCTGTACTCACTTGAGCCGGGCTAAGTTTCAAATTGCTGTATTTAAATGTTGCATACGTCAGACCATGTCCAAACGGATACAGTACATTGCCTTCAAAATATTGATACGTCCGACCGGATTGAATAATATCGTAATCCTTAATGTCAGTCAGTTGATCTGCCGATTGTACCCACGTCATATTGAGACGGCCTGCCGGCGCGTAGTCGCCATACAATACGTCAGCTACTGCGTTACCCAGTTCCTGTCCTGCGTGTGAAGTATACAATACCGCCGGGATATTGTCCTGAACCCAGTTGGATGTGAACGGATAACTACCTACGATGACAACTACCGTGTTCGGGTTCGCGGCATAGACCGCTTCAACCAAACGTTGCTGGGATTCAGCCAGATCCAGACTTGGACGGTCAATCTCTTCTTTCCCATTGACAAGCGGATTATTACCTACAAAGACAAGCGCCGTATCCGCAGCCTTGGCAGCTGCTACTGCTTCTTCGAGTCCATTCACAATCACATCCTGCTTGAATGTCTCTGTGGTACCGAAGGTTTTCAGATCTTCAGACACTGTGAATGCATCGTTCCCGCCATTAGGTGCAGTCACCGTTTTGCCATTCCATGTGGTGAGACCTACACTGCCATCCTCTTGTGGTAACAGGTGGAATACTTCCTTCACGAACCAGCCATACACTTCATCTGCGGAAGCCGTTACGGTCTCTTCATCTGTCGTCAGATATTTGCCGTTGCTTTCTGCCTGCAAAGTAAAACTTCCGAAGCCCCAGTCGGACACCATGAACGTCTCCGCTTCTCCCGATGCAATAACAGGTGATTTCTCACCTGCCGCCAGTCCAATCTTCTTCCCATTCGCCACGGAAGTTAACGTAATGCGGTCATTTCCATCCTTGAACGCTACTTTGTCGCTGCCTACTTTGCCACGGATCGCCTCAAGTGGGGATACGTTATACGGCATGGTACCTGCATACCAGTCACGATAGACGGTTCCGCCCAATTGACCAATGACAACCACTTTACCTGCCTTCGTTTTGTCCAGCGGCAGTGTGCCTTTGTCATTTTTGAGCAATACCACTTGTTCTCTCGCGGCTCTGAGCGACAGTTCTTTTGCTTTCTCCGTCATCATGGACTCTTCACCAATAGCAGCGTACGGGTTGCCTTCTTCCGGATCGAACTCTCCCAGACGGAAACGCACACGGAACGTATTAAACAACGCCTTGTCGATGTCATCCATCGTGAGTGTACCTTGTTCCAACCCTTCACGCAGCGCCTGTTTGGACAGCTCAGCATCATCGGTGATGCTATCAATTCCTGCCTTTACGGACTCTACCGTACCCGGTGTGTGGGAATCATAGTATTTATGATCGTTCTTGATGCCCATTACGTCGCCTGCATCACTGACAATGAAACCATCCATGCCCCATTCGCCTTTAACAATCTCGTTTACAAAAGGATGCAACAACGCTGGCGTACCATTAATGGAGTTGTACGCAGTCATCATGGACTGTGCGCCGCCTTCTTTGAATGGCTTCTCGAATGCTTTCAGATAATATTCACGCATGTTGCGCGGATCAATGCTGGACGAACCACTTCCACGATCAACTTCGTTATTATTCGCAAGAAAATGCTTCAACGTAGCTACCGCTTTGTAATACTTCGGATGGTCGCCCTGAATTCCTTTGACCAATGCTGTCGTCAGCTCGGCTGTCAGTTCCGGATCTTCACCATACGCCTCTTCATTCCGTCCCCAGCGCGGGTCACGTTCCATATCCACTGTAGGTGCCCACAGCGTAAGACCGTTCACTGCCGGATTGCGCTTATAAAATACACGTGCCTCGTCTCCGAGAACGGAGCCAATCTCCTTCATCAGATCCGCATCCCATGTGCATGCCAACCCTACCGGTTGTGGGAAGGATGTTGCTTCTCCAAGCCAGGCCAGGCCGTGGGCCGCTTCCGTTCCGTGTTTGTAAGCAGGCACACCCAAGCGATCTACTGCTGGCTGATATTGCAGCATGGATTCAATTTTTTCATCTTCAGTCAAGCGGGATACAAGATCTTTCACGCGGGAATCTAACTCTAGTGCTGTATCTTGAAACGGATATTTCGTTTGGTTGGTAGTCATATGGAATCTCCTTTGGTTATCGGTAATTAGGACGTGTCTCAAAACTCACAGTTAAAATGATAGCGAATACATATCTCAAGAAAAAATGGTGGTTTATTCGGATGAATTCGTTCTTCCAATGGTTAGATTAATCCTTTTATAATCAACGTTCACAGGTGTATACCTCTATTTCATTTTCAAAACCTAAAACGGTTTCGGTAATCTTATCATATAGCATGTTTAACAAAAAAAATAGAGGTTCTGCGCAGGAAATTGTGAACATCCCCTCTGCAAAATCTGAACAGCACCGTTTTTTCCTGGCATAGTCTGGCAATCATGAATAAGAGTACAACGATGTGCACTGAACGATATGCGAATCAACCGAATGAAGATAAATAAGGAGGAAGACTAATGAACGACAATCAGCAGCCCAAGACGGGTCTGCCGCCCGTCCCCGAATCACTTTGGCGTGCTACGCATGAATTCGACGCCTATCCTAAACTGACTGAAGATATCACCGCTGATGTAGCGATTATTGGTGCCGGTATTGCAGGCATTACTACCGCTTATCTGCTGGCACAGACGGGTATGCGTGTGGTCGTGCTGGAGGCTGGAAAAGTATTGGATGGCACGACCGGTCATACCACCGCCAAGGTATCTGCCCAACACGGCGTCATATTTGATGAAATTATGCATCACTTCGGACAAGAGCAGGCTCGGATGTACTATGAAGGTAATGCCGATGCCGCCAAGTGGATGCGCAATCTGGTGAAGGAAAAACAGATTGATTGCCAGTGGGCAGAGGAAGATGCCTACGTCTACATTCAATCCGAGGAAAACATCAAAAAACTGGAGATCGAGCTGACCGCTTATGGGAAACTCAATATTCCTGGTGAGTGGGTTGATCCCCTCCCTATTCCAGTTCCCGCCAGAGCAGGCATTCGCATGCCGGGTCAGGCACGCTTTGATCCACTGGCCTATCTGCACTACTTGCTCGATTCCGCTGTGAAACAAGGGGTGCGTATCTATGAGCACACCACCGTAACCGATGTAGAGGAAGATGCTTCACTACATGTCAGAACATATGGAGATGGTCCATCCGTAACAGCGGAACATATTGTCGTGGCTTCTCATTTTCCCGTCTATGATCCCGGATTTTATTTCACACGATTACATGCCGAGCGATCGTACGCCGTATTAGTCGAACCGGAAAAACCGTATGCTGGTGGCATGTATATCTCGGACGATACACCATACCGATCTCTGCGTACTGTCCTTCATGAGGGAAAAGAACTCATTCTCTTCGGGGGAGAAAATCACAAAACCGGACAAGGCATCTGCACCTTCGGTCATTATGAACGCCTGGAGCAATTCGCAGCGGAGACATTTGGTATCCGCAACATTCCTTTTCGCTGGTCAGCTCAGGATCTGATCTCTATTGACAAGGTGCCTTACATTGGGCCGATTACTGGAAGACATGAACGTGTCTATGTGGCGACCGGGTTTGCCAAATGGGGAATGACAACGGGCACGATGGCAGGACACATTCTTGCAGATCGCATCACCGGTCGTGACAATCCACATGCTGCCATATTTGATCCGGCAAGATTCAAGGCCGATCCTGGCATGAAACATTTTATTGTGGAAAATGTGAATGTAGCCAAGCAATTAATCTCCGGTAAAGTAGGCATTGTGCACAAAAATGTTAGCGATATTGGCGAAGACGAAGGGGCCGTCGTTCGTCATAACGGCAAACGTGCTGGCGCCTATAAGGACACCACTGGCAAGCTGTTTCTGGTGGATACCACCTGCACCCATCTGGGGTGCGAAGTCGAATGGAACGAGGGCGAGCGTTCGTGGGATTGCCCATGCCATGGTTCACGCTTCGATTATGCAGGCCATGTCATTGAGGGCCCTGCTGTGGAAGACCTTAAAGTTCTGGATGCACAAGAATAACCGACATTTAGCGATTAACCTGTAAACCAAAGAAACAAAAGTTCATCTCACAGACCGGATCGGAATCCGCCTCCAGACGGAAGTAACCGATCCGGTTTTTTCGTATGCTGAATTATAGCTGAACAGACAGCTTCAGCTAAGCGTCAGTATTAAACAAACTTCTTATCGATAAATCGTGATACGGAACTATTTTAAAGTCACTACCTTGCATTAAACAGTACCGAAATGCTATGATAACTTCACCACTACTGAACAATATACACTAGCGATAAATGAAGCTATTTAGGAGGAACCTGTGTGAATGTGAACATCCAGTTCAAAAAAGGAGTATTGGAGCTGTGCGTCCTGGTATTAATTAACCGCCAGGATCGGTATGGCTACGAACTGGCTCAGGCGGTCTCCAAACATATCGAAGTTGCTGAGGGCGCACTGTATCCCTTGCTTCGCCGGCTTGTAAATGACGGGTACTGCACCACCTATCTGCAAGAATCAAGCGAAGGACCGCCGCGTAAGTATTACCGACTGTCCGATACAGGTCGCGACTATATGACGGCACTGACGACAGAGTGGAATGAATTTGTGCGCAATGTCGCAAATCTGATTGAGGAAGGAACTCATAATGAATAGACAACAATTTATGCAGGCCATGGAAATTCATCTCCGGCCGATGGAACCGCAGGAACGGGCAGAGTTGCTCGCCGACTATGATCAACATTTCGAGCTTGGACTACGAGAAGGCAGGCTGGAAGAAGAGATCGCTCGGGAACTCGGACAGCCGGAAGAAATCGCCAAGGAAGCACTCGGTGATCGTTATGACATGCATACGCCGGGTTCAGATGCGTTCTATGCACCGACGTATCGCGAAATGCGGTCACCCAGAAACAACACCAGAGCCACTCGCAACTTCTTCACAGCCGTTGGCCTGTTATTCCTGAATCTGATGCTTGGCATTCCACTTGGTCTTACTCTATGGTCAGTATGGCTTACGCTCGCGAGCTTGTCCTTACTGGTTCTTGCACCTGTCGCAGCGGTTGTGGACTTCGTGTTCTTGGGTCAACTCGATAAGGCTGAGATTTTCGTGGGGATTGGTGCATTCGGTGTCGGCATTTTGTTTGCCCTTGCATCGAAATCCGTGTATAGAGCCTTCAAAAACATCACTATTCGATACATTAAATGGAATAAAAATACGATGAAAGGAGATGTTTCCGCATGAGCACCAAGAAATGGCTTGCGCTTGCCGTGATATGTATCGGAATAGGTTTGCTCGGAACATCCATCTATGGCGTTCAGTTCGGGGATGAACGGGAGCATTATTCCAAACGATGGGATTTCAAAGCGGATGAATTGCAGAACATTATGATGAATGCTAATTTCAGTGCAGATATTGAATTTGTTGTAAGCCCGGACTCGAATGGTTATATCGAAGTGGATGGTAAATGGGACCCTGCCGTAGTCAAAAGCTTCGAACAAGCCACCTTATCGAATGGCACCTTCCAACTGTCACAGACAGAGCGTGAACGATTGCAATTTTTCACCCTGTACTGGAATGATCAAGACTCCACAATAACCGTTGCCCTGCCTGAAGAACACCAATTAAATGAGGTTAAGCTGGACTCCTCTTCAAGTGACTGGGATCTAACTGATCTGAGTGCCAATAAGCTTGAGCTGAATAACACCTCCGGTTCCATACGTCTGGAAAACATCAAGGCGTCCAAGATTGAATTGGCTCTAACTTCGGGTGATATTACTGCTTCCATGATTGATGGAGACATGACCGTGAAACAGACATCCGGAAGCTTCACTGCTGATCAGGTCGTTGGTCAAGTAAACAGTGATATTGAATCAGGAGATATTGAGATCACTGAATTAAATGGTGCGGCCGATGTTCAATTCACTTCGGGTAGCATTCATATTGAACAGTCCCATTCCGCCCCGATTAATGCGTCTGGAACATCAGGAGATATTTTCATTCAAGCTGCACCTGATTTCGACGGAATTTACGACGCTAAAGCTACTTCCGGAAGTGTCGATGTACCTGAATCCCCAATGGTGAGCCGGGAAGTGATCAAAGCCCGTACTTCTTCTGGCAGCATTGAGATTACCAAATAGATAGTGATGAAGCAAATTTCCGAACTGTGGGTAATATAGTATAATCAAATGCTAGTCCAATTCTAAGGAGGAATTATCCACATGGAACTTAAAAATAAAACAGCTGTCATCACAGGTGCCGGAAAAGGTATCGGTCGTGCCATCGCTGAAGCCCTTGCCAAAGAAGGTGTGCACCTTGGCCTTATCGCACGTACCGCTTCCGATCTACAGGCTCTTCAACAGTCTCTTAGTCAAGAATACGGTGTGAAAGTAACCAGTGCTGTAGCAGATATCTCGGATCGCACACAGGCGGAAGCCGCTGTAGCAGCCATTGAGATGGAACTTGGTGCGGTGGATATTCTGATCAATAATGCAGGTATCGCAAGCTTCGGCACACTGCTGGATATGGAGCCAGAAGAGTGGGAACGCATTCTGCATGTTAACGTTATGGGTACATATTACGTCACACGCGCTGTCCTTCCAAGCATGATCAAGGAAAGTAGCGGCAGTATCATCAATATTGCTTCCACTGCAGGTGAGCGCGGATTCGCTACAGGCTCAGCATACTGTGCGTCCAAGTTTGCGCTACTCGGCATGACCGAATCTCTGATGCAGGAAGTGCGCAAGTCCAACATTCGTGTGACCGCACTGACACCAAGCACAGTTAATACGGAGCTTGCGACCAATGCCGGACTTAAAATTGGCGACGAAGATCGCATGATGCAAGCGGAAGATGTAGCTGAACTTGCACTCGCAACGCTCAAGCTGTCCGATCGTGTCTTCGTTAAAGCAGCAGGCATCTGGACGACGAATCCACAATAGACAGTGTGCTTCTGACCTTTCCAACGAATCTCTCACACCTTATTGTGCTCTTTTGCAGGAAATGAGAAACGTAACGAATCTCAGCGACGTTACTTCGCCAGAAGTATGTGGAATGTAGCCAAATTACACACACAGCAGTGAAATAAAACGTCTGAGATTCGTTACATCCCAATGTCTGCTTAAAATCATCTAATAAGGCTCACTCAGTTCGTTAGAAATATTAAAAAGGACGTCTCCCATTGTACATGTATGCATGTTCGCATGTTCATGACTAGGGAGTCGTCCTTTTTTTATTCTACAAATGGTCCAAACCCAATTCCTTGGACACCGCAATGAGCACCACGGCAGGCTCCTCACCGATATTGGTCACTTCATGGGGCACAATCGCATTCCAGGTAAATGAGTCACCCACTTCAAGAACTTCCACATCTTCGCATTGCTCCGCGCGAATCTTGCCCTGTAACACCAGGTGGCTTTCTTCCCCCGCATGTTTGCTAATCCCTGTCGATGCGCCTGGGGGCAATTCTACAATGGACATACGCATGGCACCTTTGGCGGTAAGGTGCTGCACTTTGATCTGTCCACTACCGGCCGTCGTTTCCTTGCGTTCGTTTTTGCGTACCACGTTCATCCGTTGCTCCGGTGTCAACAGCAAATAAGGAAGTGGCACTTCCAGATAATCCGCAATACTCTCAAGCGTAGCAATGGAAGGGGACGTTTTGTTATTTTCTACGTTGCTGATAAAACCTTTGGACAAACCGGTTCCCTCACACATCTGCATGATCGTAATTTGTTTCTGCTTGCGGATCGTACGAATAGCCAAGCCGATATCCATCATGCGTCCCTCCCCTTCTAATGATCTATTTAAGACACCAGTCGTCCGCGTCGCTTCTTCAGGTTATCTATTCGGCACGTGTCTCAACAAATATAATCCGATTACCAAACGGATCTGTCACGGTCATTTCCCTTGAATTCCAAGGGGTCTCCTCGATACCGGGTCTCGCATGTTTGTACTCTTTCTGACGAAGTGCACCATGTAATGTATCCAAGTTATCCGTATCCACACGTAACGCAGCTCCAGGTGTACAGTCTCCATGATGTTCGGACAGATGAATCACAATGGAATCGAGCGAAACCTGCATGTACAAGGGCATATCCGGTTCGAATCGATGTTCCCAATCCAATTGGAAACCCAGGTATTCAAGGTAGAATTCTTTGGCCTTTTTTTCATCAAACATCCTTAGAATAGGCACAATACTCTTCAACATCCTGATCACGTCCTCGGGAATAAATTATGAACCATACGCAGAGACACTTCTTTTAGAGCCATTCAAGGTTTCTTATAAACAACATATATTCATCATACAAAAAAAGTATTGACCCTACAATCAAACCATGATAAATTTTGTTCATAAATAAGAATATTTATTTCATATTAGTGAACTTTACTATCAGAACAATATATAGTATGTAACTCATTTCTCATCAGGTGGTGTTTTCATTGAATTCTCCTTATATACATGAAGTCCGATTACCGAACCATTACAATTCTGATCAGCGTTATCCTGTCATCTTCGCCTTACATGGCATGGGATCAGATGAGCAAGATATGCTTCGTTTGATGGAGCCCCTACAGTCTGATTTTATTATCGTCGCCATCCGTGGGCCTATCGTTCAGGGTAGTGGTTATGCTTATTTTCAAATTAAAAGCATTGGCAATCCCATCCGCGAATTGTATGATGCCTCCGTGCTGGGACTGCAACAGTTAATTGTTGATCTGTCCGCCAAATATGCAATTGATCCCACGCGGCGTTATATTGCCGGATTCAGCCAGGGCGCCATTATGGCAATGACTCTATCGCTAATCATGGGAGATGCCATTAAAGGCATTGTAGCCATGAGTGGGTACATCCCGCAATTTGTGAAAGACGAGTACAAGCTGCAACCCGATTCGGAGCTGTCCGTGTTTATCTCGCATGGAGATCAGGATCATCTATTCCCGCTGCAACTGGGCGAAGATAACGCCAATTTCTTCCGTCAACATACCCATCACGTCACATATGTACCTTACAACGGTGGGCATCAAGTGACCCCCGATCTATATCAACAATTCCAACAATGGCTTCGGACGGATGCGAATCTGACTACCGAAGACCCGAAAGGACTGAATTCATAATGATGCCATCCCTGTTTATTGCTCACGGTGCCCCATCACTGGCACTGGAGGAGAATGCGTACACCGAATTTTTGCAGAAACTCGGACAGGAACTGCCGAAACCCAAAGCAATCGTATTGTTCTCTGCTCACTGGGAATCCACAACTCAGCTTGTATCCTCGGTAGCCAATTACGAAACCATCTATGATTTTGGAGGTTTCCAGCCCGAGCTGTACCAGATCAAGTATCCGGCTCAAGGACAGGCAGAAACCACTGCCGAAGTAGAGCGATTATTGGCAGAAGCCGGAATTCCGGTACAAACGGATGATGTTCGTGGCCTGGATCATGGCGCATGGGTCGTTCTGCGCCTGCTCTACCCGGATGCGGATATTCCCGTAATTGCCTTGTCTGTGAATCGCTATCTTACAGGTGAGCAGCAATATCAGGTCGGACAGGCACTCGCTTCCTTGCGTGAGCAAGATATTCTCGTCATTGGTAGCGGCGGAACCGTTCATAATCTGCGTCGATTGAACTGGGAAAGTAACGGCGTTGACCCGTGGGCATCAGAGTTCGACAACTGGCTGCATGATAAGCTGGTGAGTTGGGATACGGAGTCTCTCTTCTCCTATGATAAACTGGCACCTTCAGCTCAAGCGGCCGTGCCTACCCCGGAGCATTTTGTACCGCTGTTGCTCGCCATGGGCGCAGGTGATCAAAATAAGCGGGCCTCGCTTCTGTTCAAAGCCTATCAGTATGGCAACCTGAGCTTGTCCTGTTGGAAGTTTGATTAAAGAGGACGATGTGAAAGGTTAGTTTCACTTATATAGTAGATAAAATAAGTAAGCATGGTTTACAGAGATTGCCCCTGTAAACCATGCTTATTTGTTGTTGATGGTTGTACATCATTGATTGGAATGGAGCCAGGTGTGCTGAGTATGCAATAACCACCTTAGAATAATGAGACCATTGTAGTATGTAAGCAAGGACTCCGGTTTCTTGTGTGCTTTTTCGGATTATAACTATAATATGAGGTGAAATCAGGCACAGTTTGCTCGCATAACACTCATCATATTATCTGAATAGTTCATAGGAGGGAATTGCATGTCAGAACAGCGTATATATGAATTGATGGATGAACTGGATATGTTGCTGGAGGAGAAGGTACAAGATGAGGAAAACCGGGAGCTCTTGGAGGCATATCGCCAGTTTGAAGGTGTGACAGATGAGCAGCTCGATGCATTCGAGCGGGAACATGGCATTCGTTTACCTGCTGATTTTCGTGCGTTTTATAAACGTAAAGATGGGAGCGGTTATGGCTTTCACGTCTTGTATCCAAGCCTTGAGGAAGGACGGGAAACTGAGCCATTTTATCTATTGTCCTTGGAAAGGATTCAAAAGGGGCAATCCACGCTGGTGGAGAACCGCATGGATGATTATTTTACCGAAGAAGAGATCGGAGAACTTGATTCCCGGATCAAACCCTACCTTTTTCAGAAAAAATGGGTTACGTTTGGCATGCTTGGAGGTGGATCACTGTATCTGATGTTCGACTTTGATCCGACAGAAGAAGGTTCATACGGGCAGATTATTATGTACATACATGATCCGGATTTTGTATATTACGTGGCTGGGACATTTACGGAACTGTTGGAACAGTCCAATCGGAATTTACGTGCCTTGGAGGCCATTGAGTACTAAGACGCACATATGATATGACCTTTTTTGCATAATGCTGGGATATGTCAAAGCGGTTATAATAACATTTAGTGGAAATGCACAACCTATGTAGATGAGGACTACCTTTTCTACACATTACATTGATCTGGGAGGAACATACGAAGTGGCTGAACAACCAAAGTCTGAGAGCTTTATGTCTCTCGTCAAAAAGGGGAACACCTCCTCCGCCGTTGCGATGGCAGGTAATGCTGTACTTGCTGTATGCAAAGGGGGAGCTTTCCTATTCAGTGGCAGTGGTGCCATGTTCGCTTCGGCGATGCATTCACTCGCTGATGCCATTAACCAAGGGTTTGTCTTTGTCGGAAGTGTGTTGTCCGAGAAAAAACCTACACGCCGCTTCCCAACCGGATTCGGACGGGTCATTAACATTTTCTGTATGATCGCTGTTATTGTTGTGACGATTATGGCCTATGAGACCATTCATGAGGGGATTCACCTGCTCCAGCATCCTGCCGGTCATTCCGGGGGACTCTGGATTAATATCGGTGTGCTCGTCTTAAACATTCTGATTGATGGGGCCATTCTGATCAAAGCCATGAAGGAAATCTTAAAAGAAGCACGGGCGCCCAAAGCCGCCGGATTTGCCTTGGTCCCTGCTGCCATCAAAAATGTAGGCCGTGCCGCGCCGCCAACCCGTCTCGTATTTTACGAAGATGTTGTCGCTGTACTGGGTGCCACGCTCGCGTTAATCTCTGTCGTGGTTATTGCCTTGACCAATTTTGCATTGCTTGATGGTATCGTAACCACGATTATTGGATGTCTGATGATCGCTGTAGCCTTCCGTGTCGGTTACGATAATATGATTGGATTAATCGGGGTAGCGGCTCCGCAGGATATTGAGGATAAAGTATCCCAGACCATTCTGGCAGATACACACGTTGCCGATATTCAGATGATGCGTATCATTCAGGAAGGCCGTTATTATCATGTGGAAGGTCTGATTGAGTTGACCAAAGGACTCAGCCTGGCGGATGCGGATGACATCAAGTTCCGGATTCAGGAGAAACTGATGACGAACCCCGACATCGCAGATGCAGCCATCTCCATCATTGAGGATGACGGTGTGAACAGCTGGGGCAAGAAACATTCGGATGTGGTGAAATAACAGGCTACGTTCAGGATAAAAAGAATGATAGAACCCACTCTTCAACAGAGTGGGTTTTTAGTATGTTCAACGATGGGCTCATCTTCAGAAAGATAAAAAGATAATTTCCCTGAAATGCCTACCTAGACTTTGGTCTAGGTTGACTTTAACTCCAAAGACCGAGGATCAACTTTTCCACTTCATGGTATGCTGTGAGTAACGAAAGTAATTGCTCTACATACGACCGTTCGGAAATTGATCTTGTATTGAGAAGGAGAGATATTATGGCTAAACGTACGATCCTTGCGCCTGTTCTCATTTTGCTGGGCGTGTACCTGATTCTGAACCAGGGAGGTTCACTCGGTCCGGGTACGATCTTTGCGACCTTCTGGCCCACGTTATTCGTGATTCCACTCGGGCTGTTCTTCCACTGGCTGTACTTCTCCATGATTGGCAGAGGGGTTGGACTGCTGGTTCCCGGTGGATTGTTGCTCACTGTTGGTATTGTCTGTCAGATCGCTATGCTGTTTAACAACTGGGGTACGATGTGGCCGGGCTTCATTCTGGCTGTAGCTGTGGGTTTGTTTGAATTGTATTGGTTCGGTGGTCGGAACAAATGGTTGCTAATTCCCATCAACATTCTGACGGTTATATCGTTGCTGTTCTTCGCTGTGATGTCGATTGGCACGATGCTGAGCAGTTTGAGCTTTATCCAGCCTTTCGTGGCGATTGTGCTGATTATGGGTGGGGCATGGATCATGGTGGGTCGCAAAAAGCGCATGTAGCCCTTTATTCGTTTCCACTTGATCACTGCGGTGACAGAACAACTTCGGATCGCTGTTATCCCCGGATTTTTTTGATTCCCCCTTTACAATGGGAAAATCCGGTGATAAAGGCGAACGCTCCGCTTCCTTCGTTTGTTCTGTCCCCTCCGTTAACGTGTGCACGAAAAAACATAACCTACGCTTTTGCTCTGAAGTAGGTAATAAAAAAAGGGTAGCTGTTCGTCATTCAAATGAAATGACGAGCAGCTACCCTTTTTGTCTTTTTTTCAGAATCTAACGAACTTCACACACGTTATTCGCGATTATTTACAGGTATTTGATTTTTAACGAATCAGAGAGACGTTATTCTGTGTGGATAGCGGCATATTACCGCTTAAAGCGCATTATATGAAATAATAACGCTCATCTACTGAAATCAACACCACGATGCATCTTACTCCAAAACATCTTATTTGCTATGCATTTTAAACTCCAGGAACAGGTCGTTATAATGCGAGAGCATTTTTTTGCCCAGATTATCGTAGACCTCCAGCTTGCCTGTCAGTGTCTCGTCTGGATAGAAGCGCTCATCCTCGGAGATGTCCTCTGGCAGTAACTTCAGTGCCTCAGCGTTTGGTGTGGAATACCCGACATACTCCGCATTGCGAGCGGCATGTTCCGGGTCCAGCATGAAGTTGATAAATTGGTGTGCCCCTTCAATATTACTCGCCGTCTTCGGAATAACCATGTTATCAAACCAAAGGTTCGAGCCTTCTTCCGGCACCATATAATCCAACTTATCGTTCTCATCCATAATCTCCGACGCATCCCCGGACCATACAAGTCCAACTGCCGCTTCCTCGTTCGCAAGCAGCATCTTGATCTCGTCTCCGACAATTGCTCTGACGTTTGGTGTCAATGTAGACAGCTTCTTCAGCGCTTCTTGCAAATGGTCTTCGTTGGTATCGTTCAGGGAATACCCGAGACTGTTCAATCCCATGCCAATGACTTCGCGTGCGCCATCAAGGAGCAGGATTTGATTTTTCAGACGCGGGTCCCACAGGTCGTTCCAGCTATCAAATGTCAACCCATCCACCAGTTCGGGATTGTATACAATTCCCACCGTTCCCCAGAAATAAGGGATGGAGTACTTGTTGCCTTCATCAAAGGACAAGTCCATGAACCGCGGATCGATGTTGTCCAGATGGGTTAATTTGCTATGATCGAGTGGCACGAGCAGGTCTTCTTCTTTCATTTTGCTAATCGCATATTCGGAAGGAATCGCTACATCAAACGTAGTACCGCCCTGCTCAATCTTAGTCAGCATCGCTTCATTGGAGTCAAACGTCTGATAGATGACCTTAATACCTGTCTCATCCTCAAACTCCTTGAGCAGATCAGGGTCGATATAATCGCCCCAGTTATAGATAGTCAGTGTGTTGCCGCCAGAATACCCCTGACTCTTGTTCAGATACGAAGCCAGGATCATAAGAGCAAAGGCGGCCACAAAAACAAGCGCAAATGTCCGTACCAGTTGCTTCATGGACGCAGCCCCTTTCCTCCGGGTGGTATCCGTGTTGCACGGCGGTTAATGAAGTAATATCCGACCACCAGCAGCACCGTGAGCAGGAATAACAGGGTAGACAAAGCATTGATGGACAACGAAACACCCTGCCTTGCTCTGGAGTATATCTCTACCGAGAGCGTGGAGTATCCATTACCTGTGACAAAGAATGTTACTGCAAAATCATCGAGCGAGTACGTCAACGCCATGAAGAATCCGGCAAAAATACCTGGTTTCACGTATGGTAGCACCACACGCGTCAGAATCTGCCATGATCCAGCGCCCAGATCGCGCGCTGCATCCATCAGTGTCGGACTCATCTCCTGCAGCTTTGGCAGGACCATGATCACAACAATGGGTACGCTGAATGCGATATGAGACAGCAGGACCGAAGTGAAGCCTAGTTTGATACCAATCATGGTGAACAGAATCAGGAATGACGCACCAATGATGACATCCGGACTAACGATGAGCACGTTATTGAGTGACAGCAACGTGTTCTTGGTCCGTTTGCGACGCACATGGTAGATCGCCAGTGCTCCTGCTACACCAAGGATCGTCGAGATCGCCGATGACAGGAGCGCAATGATAAATGTATTCAGCACAATGATGAGCAGCCGTGTATCGGCGAACACCTCTCTATACCATTCAAGCGTGAATCCTTCGAAGCTGCGCATGTGACCGCCGCTGTTGAAGGAATAAAAGATCAGATACGCAATCGGTGCGTACAGGATGGCGAATACAACGGCCAGATAGACGTTAGACAGCTTTCCGTTTCTTCCCATTACGCACCTCCTTCTTGCCTGATCCGGTCAGGAACATAATAATCGCCATCGCAATAATCAAAAAGACGGCAATCGTTGACCCCATCCCCCAGTCCTGGGTGACGAGAAAATGCTGTTCAATCGCTGTTCCCAACGTAATTACACGGTTTCCCGCAATAAGGCGGGTAATCATGAACAGGGACAGCGCAGGAATAAATACAGCCTGACAGCCTGATTTCACACCGCTAATCGTCAGCGGAAAGATAACCCTGCGGAATGTCAGCCAAGATGAGGCTCCCAGATCCCTTGCTGCGTAAATTAACGATGGATTCATCTCTTCCAGCGCATTGAAGATCGGCAGGATCATGAATGGAATGAAGATGTACACCGAGACAAAGATGAAACTGAAGTCGGTGAACAAAATCTGCTGTGTACCAATACCCACGACTTCAAGCAGAGAGTTGGTCAGGCCATACGTTCCAAACAGGCCGATGAAGGCGTACGCTTTTAACAAGAGATTGATCCAGCTTGGCAGAATGATCAGCAGCAACCACAGTTGCTTGTGCTTCGTCCGGGTCAGCATATACGCCGTTGGATACGAGATGAGAAGCGAGAACGCCGTAATCAGAAATGCATACCAGAACGAACTGAGCGTCATCTGCAAGTACACCGGTGTGAAGAATCGGGCGTAGTTGCCAAACGTGAAGTTACCCTCCACATCGAAGAATGAATAATAGATGACCAGCAGGACCGGCGCCACAACAAACAACACCATCCATAATACATATGGAATCAGATACGCATTGCGTGTGCTGGCTTTAGTCTGCATGAGCGGCCTCTTGGTAGGCTTCGAGTCGTTTGTCGAACTCTTCTTCGGTCTCGTTAAAGCGCATAACGTGTACAGCTTCCGGGTCAAAATAGAGTCCAATCCGCGCGCCGACAACGGCTTTCTTCGTTGAATGAACAAGCCACTCATTGCCCGCATCGTCGTACGTGGATATCTCGTAATGCACCCCGCGGAATAACTGGGAGTCCACATTGACCTTCAGCTTGCCTTGTTCTTCGGTTGTAATCTCCAGGTCCTCTGGGCGAATGACAATCTCTACCGGCTCGTCCGGCTGGAGACCCTGATCGACACACTCATGCTGTGCGCCAGCAAATTCCACCACAAAGTCTTGCTTCATTCTGCCCGATACAATGTTCGATTCTCCGATAAAGTCCGCCACAAAACGGTTAATCGGCTCATCATAGATATCATTCGGTGTACCGCTCTGTTGAATCACGCCGCCGTTGAGAACAAAAATCTCATCCGACATCGCCAAAGCCTCTTCCTGATCATGCGTCACAAAGATAAACGTGATACCCAGTCGCTGTTGCAGCTCCCGCAATTCATACTGCATCTCGGTCCGCAGCTTCAGATCGAGTGCGGATAAAGGCTCGTCCAGCAGCAGAATCTCGGGTTCGTTCACAATCGCACGTGCAATCGCAACACGCTGCCGCTGTCCGCCGGACATTTCGCCGATTTCACGGTTTTCGTAACCGGACAGATTGACGAACTTGAGGGCTTCCAACACTTTGCTGCGAATTTCAGCCGTTTTCATCTTTTTGATCCGTAAACCAAAAGCCACGTTCTCAAATACATTCAGATGTGGAAATAACGCGTAATCCTGAAATACGGTATTCACCTGCCGCTGGTGGGCAGGCACCCGGTTGATGAGCGCTCCATTAAAATAAATACTGCCCTGAGTCGGCTCCGCAAAACCGGCAATCAGTCGCAATATCGTTGTTTTCCCGCAGCCCGATGGGCCAAGAAGCGTATAAAATTTACCCCGCTCAATCTCAAAGCTGACTGCTTTCAATACGGCTTCATCCTGATCGTATTGCTGAGTCACCGCTTCGAAGCGGATAATCGGTTGTTGTTCTGACATGCTTTACATCGCCCCCTTATACTTGAGGTACTTCTTCATTCTGTACACTTTTCGTTCATGCATCCTTATAGATAACCCATCTATTATATATGATTCAGGTATATCCGCAATGGTTTTGATGTAAACGCCGCGTGTCATTTCTTCTTATTTTTTATAATTCTGCATACATTACGGGTAATGTCGATAATACGTACCCATATGGAGTAAATGAAGGATTTTTAGGATTCCATTTTATGTGTGAGAGGAGTCTTGGCTCTTGGATATTCGTCGTAACCTGCCTTTGCTGATGACCATTTGTTTCCTAAGTCAGATGGGTGGATTCATGATCCTGCCTCTGTTCCCTTTGTTTATTGAGGAATTCGGCCTGTCCGGCTGGATGATGGGGGTTATTTTTGCTCTCTTTTATGTGGGGAAAGTGATGGGTGGCGTTCCTGCTGCGGCAATTTATAAGAAACTTGGGGGTAAACGCGCTCTCATCCTCATGCTGTTACTGCTAGCTGTCTGTATGGGTGGCTTCGCGGTGTCTTCTGCTGCGGTGTTATTCGGCCTGCTTCGACTGCTGCAAGGGCTGGCTTCCACCGGACTTACCGTGGTCGTGCGTTCCATCATCGGAGATGGGGGCAATGTAGACAACCGCGGCCTGTACAATGGATATATCAGCAGCAGTGAGGGCGGCGGAATGGTCCTCGGTCCGGTTATCAGTGGCTGGCTCGCGCTGCACTGGCCTCTGTCGGTTCCTTTTCTGCTTGTTACGTTATGTTGTCTGATGGCTGTGGTCGCTGCGATGGGGATGAAGATGACAGCCCCTCCTCTACCTTCAACAACATCTGATGCACTGCATACGCAAGGTACGGATATCTCCCGATCCGATCAAGCTCCCGACTCAACAACGATTAGCCCAACTACAGGGATTACCCAGCGTCAACAGCTTCTTGGCTACAGTACAGTACATTTTCTGGAGATGAGCGCCTATGCGGTATTCCTCACCTATTTTGCACTGTATGCAGCTCACATCATGCATTGGGACCCGTTTGCAACCAGTCTCGCCTTCACTGTATCCGGGATTTCTACACTTGCCGCTGCTCCCTTTGTCGGTTATCTCTCTGATCGGTTAGGCGATCGTCTGTTGCTTTGTATGCTCGGCATGTTCCTGATTGGAATCGAAGTTGTTGTATTTCTAAGCACGTCCTCCCATCTATGGGTCTACGTTGGCATGCTGATTGGCGGGGTTGGCGGGGCATGTTACATGGATTCTTTCTTTGCTCATATTGGTGATCATATCTCGGACGAGAGCCGAAGCTCCGTCATAGGCAAAATTGTCTCTGCGGCTGAGATCGGCTCCATCGTATCTCCAATAGTTGCAGCACTGCTGATGGAGGTTGGCTCGCTGTACTCCGTGTTTGTGTTCAATCTGGTGCTGATTGCTGCTGCCATTGTAGTTCAGGCCGTGATGCGCAGTAGGTACAAGACAAGACGGGTGTAAACGCAAAAGGGAGACGTACCACATGTCATGAATATGACGGAGGTCATCCCTTTATTGGCATAATTATTTTCTAACGAACCGCACAAGTGTTATTCGCTTCAATTTCTACTTCGTTAAAATACAATTCCACAATTACTCCGCCCAATAAGAGGCGCTCGGTTCGTTAGCTCTACAACTCGTGGAAGAGACCATTTCGATGGCAGCCTCCCCGATTATATTTTTCCCAATAATGTTGCGATGTGCACTGCATTTTCTTGGATTTTTCTTTTTAAGTAAGGGTCTGTCCTGTCAGGTAATCCGTTTGGTTTGTAAAACTTTGCTTCAAGAACTTCCACCCCATCTGGCTTCAATTCTCCCTCATACTCGGTGCAAATATAACCAATGACCACATTGTAGTATTCATGCCCATTTCTTAATTTCGTATATAACTCTTTTCCTGAGAAGACGCCATACAGATGAAGTTTCTTAATCTCTATCCCAATCTCTTCTCTGACCTCTCGTATTGCAGACTCTTCCACCGATTCGCCGAGCTCCATAAATCCACCCGGTACTCCCCAAGTGTCATCCAGATGTCGAACTAACAAAATCTCACCTGTCTTGTTCAAGATCAATATACTCGGTCTCACCAGAATAACAGGAGCATTGCCAACCATTCCTCGCAACGTTTCAATGTAACCCATGGATCGTTCCCTCCCTTATGTGAAGTCATGACCTCATTATAGGCATGTTATATATTTCCATATAGAGAAAGAATCTTCTTCTTTTTTTCCTATTTTAAAGCCCTTCGTTTGATAAAAAAGGATCACAAAAAATAACCCGTCTGCACAATTAATGTGCAAACGGGCATTTCATTGGTACATCTCCGGCCTGTGGCTGGGGATGCTCTACCTGTGCATTCTGCTGCTCACTGCTTCGCAGTTCTGCGGCAGATGCCACGCCATCTTTCAGCGTATACGCCTGATCCTGATGGAAAAAGTTCGGCTTCACAATCTCATTGCGATACGAGCTGTGGAAAATATGCGTTGTCGCCGGGGACACTGGCGGAATCAGCCACACCCAATCCCCAGTCAGCTCACGCCCAGCCTTCTCTTCCCGCTGTTCAAACATCGCAAATTGCGCTGCCGCCGTGTGGTGATCCACAATGCTCACGCCTGCTTTCTTGAACGAATGCAGCACAGCTACATTCAGCTCCACCAAAGCCCGGTCCTTCCATAATGTCGTTTCACTTGACGTATTCAATCCACATGCTGCCGCCACCGCAGGCAGCGTGTTATACCGGAACGTGTCCGCCAGATTACGGGCGCCGATCTCGGTACCCATATACCAACCATTGAACGGCGCTGCCGGGTAGGATATACCGCCAATCTCCAGACGCATATCGGCGATCATCGGCACACCATACCAGCGCATACCCAGCTCTGCAATCTCCTTCTGCTCCGGATGCTCGATCATCACTTCCACAATTTCTTCTTCGGGTATAACATACCACTCTGGCGCTTGTCCTTGTGCCTGAATTATGAGCGGTAACACATCATAAGAGCCACCTGCTCCTTGCCAGCCAAGGGACATGGCCGCCTTGGTCAACTCCACGGAAGCAGGATCTCCAATAATGCCTTGCTCTGTCTCGTATCCTGCATAACGAATAAGCTGATGATTCCAGACACGTACCGGAGCTCCATTTGGTCCATCCGGAGGAAGGATCGTAATCATCGGAATGACTTTGCCTCCGTTGGATGCCACATGAATATGATTCAACACAGCATCCGCTGCCGTTCCTGCCGTATCGGCATGACGAGCATCCACAATCCGCAATTTATCCCAGAACAGCCGCCCGATGCAACGGTTGCTGTTCCGCCAGGCCATTTTGCAACCTTGCTCCAATTCTTCTGTGGTATGCACATAGGTACCCGTTACTTCGATCTCGCCCATAACGGCAACAAGCCGGGCCTGCGCGTCTTCACGCGAATGGCCCAGCTCTTCATAACATGTATATATAAACCGTTCAGCTTCTTCCTGCAATTGTTCCAGGTCTGACCGCATCATTCATTCCACCATTCTGTACATCTTGGATGCCATCATTATACGGCAAGCGCACTGGATTTGTAAGCGAACGGACACTTTGTTCACGGACTCTACATATCGTTGTCAGGATGAAGGGTAACCTTGCTTATTTGCCCAGAAATGCGTTTAACATCCAGACCTCTTTATCCAGCGCAGCGGTGAATCCAATTAACATATCTTCCGTTGCGTTATCTTCTGCTTCTCCCGCTTCGTGAATGCCTTGATGAATCACTTCTACCATTGTACGCAGATCAGCAACCACCGACTCTACCATACGCTCAGCAGACAACGGGCCTTGTGCCTCTTCAATTGGAGACAGACGCAGTTGTTCAGCCATTGTAGCCACCGGACGTCCACCAATAGCCAGCAACCGTTCTGCAACTTCGTCCATATTCGCCGTAGACATGTTGTACAACTCTTCGAATTTGGCATGGAGTGTGAAGAAATGAGGTCCTTGGACATACCAGTGGAAGTTATGCAGTTTCGTGTACAACACGGACCAACCTGCGATCTGACGGTTCAGGACATCTTGAAGTGCTGTGGCATTATTAGCAAAAGTGTTGTTTCTAGTTTGGATTGTGCTCATGGAATTTATCCCCTCTCGAATATAAAAATAGAATTTAAATAATTGTTATGGCGCTGCTTTGATTTATTATTTTAATTTAGACTTAATCTAAATCTTGTTTTAATTATAGCACTGCATAAACGGTTTGGGAAGACTTTTGCACGGTCTTATAAATGAAGATTCCATGAAGTACAGCTTCATAGAAACGATGGCACAGCCAATTAGACAAATGATTTCAAGCGAAATCTCCCCCAACCTATTGGAGCTATGATAGACTCATCCTGATTGGGTTTCCATCAATTTTATGGATAGGATAAGGATGATACTCATACTAAAGGCAGTAACCGTTACAGGAAGTTAACTTAGTCACGATTGCGGAGGTAAATATGAGGATATTTCAATTTAAACAAGAATCCGGGAAGAAGATTACCCAATTTGATTCTAATTTCGTCATGTCACGTATTACGCAGACCGACAAAACAGCTCATATCGGATGTATGCACTTACCTGAGGGTGGAGTAATCGGTTATCACCAAGCAGTGGTTCCGCAACTCCTTTTGATCGTAAGCGGAGAGGGTTGGGTTAGAGGCGAAGCAAATGAATATATTAAAGTGCATTGTGGCGAAGCCGTACTCTGGGATCAACATGAATGGCACGAAACCAAAACAGAAGCTGGACTCATGGCCATTGTAATTGAAAGCGAAGAGTTGGACGTCTCTTTATTAATGCCTTTATAGAAGGTATAACGTAAGAAATGAAGTCCTTCTTTAACACCAAAAAGCAGGCCTGCACCTAAACCGGTAACAGGACTGCTCCTTTAAAACATAAATCTCCTTAAACACGGACAAGCTCAAAAGTCAGAATACGACTGATTTCTTCATAGCTCGATGCGGCAAAATGGGGCTGATGATCGGATTCCGGCAACGCCTCCCGATGATTGAACCAGATAACTGTCCAGCCTGCATCAACTGCACCTACCACATCATTACGCCACGAGTCTCCGATGTAATAGCTGGAACGCGCATCTGTCCCGGACTGCTTACTCACATATTCAAACAATCTGCGATCCGGTTTCGCATAACCAGTCGTACCGGAGATGAAAATCAGATGCTCGTCCACGAGACTGAGCACATCCAGTGCTTCAAGCTTGCGGCGCTGATGCTCTCCTTCTCCATTGGTGATTAGACCAACGGTATGGCCTTCTGCCTGAAGCCTTCTAATCAACTCGTATGCTCCTTCAAAAGGCACAATCTCAAACTGTCTGCTCAGATACTGAGCTTGCAGTTCTTCAGCCTGTCCCGGTTGTAGGGGGAGTCCAAACTCTTCCATCGTCAGCTCAAACCTCCGACGGCGCATTCGCTCCACCGCACCCGGCTCCGGCACAGCAGACAGATCTTCTTGTGCAGACAACCAGTCACTATAGTAGCGAAAACGGTGATAGGCATCAGCAAAAGGGAAATCATCCGATAGGCCGAGAACATCCTGCAACGCGCCACGTAGTGGCTGTAAGTGATCATATAAGGTATCATCCACGTCGAAAAATATGGTTTTAGCATTATTTATTTCATTCATAATCGTTGTCTATCCTCCTGCTTTGAGTCCAAACATTCTCTTCTTACTATATATGTATTCATTTGTTCCGTCCAAAAGTGGATTTCTTGCAGCCCTCTCCAAGTTAATCCATAGCTAAAAACCTCTGTCTGGCAAAGAAGCATTAAACAGTCATTCTTATATATAAAAACACCCCATTTCACAACTCATGGTCATGAAATGGGGTGACTCTATTTTTTAATAAAACTTATTCTACAATCAACGATACAACCTTACCTGCATTCACATCAATCAGACCATGATCCGTAATTTTCAGAGCCGGACTTACCGCAAGAGAGTGAGTACTGATCGACATGATCGGGTTGTAATGCACGTACCCAAGAGACAACATGGCTGCACGCAATTCCTTCACTTGATGGGACACCACTGCGAGTGGTTCTTCCGTCAGAATGCCACCTACGGGAAGTTCCAGATGGGACAGCACCTTGCCGTCTTCCACCACACAGAAGCCACCCTGGCTCGAAATTACGGTGTTAGCTGCCAATATCATATCTTCACGATTACGTCCTACAACCAGCAGGTTGTGATTGTCATGTGAATATGTCGTTGCAATGGCGCCACGCTTGATGGTGTCTCCACCGATCAGACCATGTGCTCGATTGCCGTTCACACCATAACGTTCAAAGGTCGCGATCTGCGCATATCCGCTTTCTTCCCATAACAGTTCGCCATCCGAAGACTGAACCGGTGCAATATGTTCTTCCACAAATGTAGAACCATCCTTCACCATCATGACACGGCATTGGTACTCACCTTTACCCGCGAGATCAACACCTGGTCCACTGACTTTCGAGTCGGACAACTGAATTGCAAAATCTGCTACTCCCAGTTTCTCCAACTGAACACTCTTATAGAAGTGAGGCGGGAATTGCCCGATGATCCGTTCCTGCTTATACGGTTCGTAATCGTCATAAGCTTTGCGGCCATTTTTGTACACCTGATCAATGGAGAGATCATGCAAGTTGGATACCAACACATAATCGGCCACTTTGCCTGGGGCAATGCTGCCGCGATCAGTCATTTTCATACGGGAAGCAGGGGTAGACGTTGCTGCGTAGATCGCATCTTCCGGACGCATCCCCATCTGAATTGCCTTGCGTACGATATGATCCAGATGACCACGCTCCACCAGTGAATCCGGCATCACATCGTCCGTTACGAAGCAGAAATGCTGCGCCACATCATGTCGGATCAAATACTCCATCACCTCAGGCGTCATCGATTTCTCCTGGATTTCAATAAACATGCCTGCTGCAATCCGCGCCTGTAATCCCTCAATGCTCTGATGGGTATGATCGGAATCAATACCTGCGTAGATCAGTCGATGCAGATCGAGTCCAAGCAGTTTCGGTGTATGACCTTCAATCACCAGATCAGGATAGTTTTTGCGGATATGCTGTAAAATCTGGTTGGTCTTGCACTCCGGATCACGGATGACATCGACATAGTTCATGATCTCGCCGAGACAGATAATCTCGCCAGTGGCGAGCAGCACGTCCATATCTTCGATTTCAATCGAACCACCTGTTGTCTCCATCGGGGTTGCCGGAACGGAACTTGGGATCGCATAGAACATGTCGACCGTCGTCTCCCGACTCGCAGCCATCATCTCCTGCACCCCTTCGAGCCCAAACACATTCGCCATCTCATGTGGTTCTGCGACAATGGACGTTACCCCGCAGCCAATCAGACCATGAGAAAAGGTTTCCGGTGTCACCATCGTACTTTCAATATGCAGATGGATATCGATCAAGCCAGGAATCATGTATCTTCCTCGTGCATCAATGACTTCGTCTGCCTGAAACATCTCCGGTCCACCGGGTCCAACATATAGGAATCTGCCGTCCAACACAGCAGCGACGTTGTTCATTTCAAACCGTTTATAATAACTGTTATACACATGTACATTCACAATCAGTTGATCTGCACGCATGGGGCATAATCTCCTTCTTCACAAGCATTTCAACACGATCCGGACTGGACAATGAACCTGTACTTTAATCTGATGCAATGCACTTGATTGCGTACCACTGCCTCGTCCGGAAACATCGTATGAAATGTCTTCTTTACTGCTCTTATTTCTTCAAGCTATTCCTACATTTCACGGTTACTCTACCAATACAAGCTTGTCCTGTGGGAAAATCAGGCTAACACGCTGCCCGCTAAGGTACGGTGTTTCCATCTCCTGATTTGCTGTAAAGTCACCCAGTTCCGTCTCAACTACATACTGATAGCTGCGTCCCAGATACGTGCTGACTTTGATAATGCCCGGCAAAGCGTTCACCACATCCGCAGAGGTATCTCCACTTACGATCAGATCATCCGGGCGAATCGCACCTTTGCGGGCACCGGGAAGAGCTGTTCCAGGATGCGCTGTTGCCGTAAACATGCGGCCACCCGCATGCAATGTGATGAGTTCACCTGCATCGCTGCGATCCGCAAATTCAATGAAATTATGGAATCCGATAAACCGTGCGACAAACTCCGTTGCCGGATATTTGAAAATCGTTTCCGGGCGGTCGAGCTGCTCGACTACACCTTTATTCATGATTGCTACCTGATCCGAGATCGAGAAACACTCTTCCTGGTCATGAGAGACATACAACGTTGTAATGCCCAGCTCTTGCTGAATCCGGCGAATCTCCACCCGCATGTTAAGACGCAGGTTGGCATCCAGATTACTGAGCGGTTCGTCAAACAAGAGCAAGTCAGGCTCAATCACCAATGCTCGAGCAATGGCTACACGCTGACGTTGTCCACCGGACAGTTCCTGTGGAAAACGTTTCTCAAATCCATTCAGGTTAACAACTTCCAGGATTCGCATTACACGTGAAGAGATATCCTTGTCTTTCACTTTACGCATCCGCAAGCCAAAGGCCACGTTGTCATAGACAGACAGATGTGGGAATAATGCATAACTCTGAAATACAAATCCGAAGTTCCGCTTGTTCGCCGGAACCTTCGTATAATCCTTGCCGCCGAACATAAACTTGCCCTGTGATGCTTCCAGAAATCCGGCGATGAGGCGCAGCGTAGTTGTTTTGCCGCAACCGCTCGGTCCGAGCAGGGAGAGCAGTTTACCTTTTTCCAGCTCCAACTGAAAATCCTTCAGGATTGTCTGCTTATCGTATGCCACGGATACGTGGTCTAATGTCAGCAATGCCATAGCGTTCTGCGCCTCCAATTAACGTTTAGTAAAGTATGAAAATCCGCCCATGATCCGTTCGATCACGAACATTAAAAGTCCGGTCAGTACCATCAATAGCATGGAAATTGCTGCAATCGTTGGATCAAAGTAATTCTCCACATACGTCAGCATCTGGATCGGTAATGTGCTTACCCCTGGTCCAGTCATGAACACTGAGATGTCCACGTTGTTAAAGGACTCCAAGAAGGCAATCAGCACCGCAGCTATAATTCCTGAGCGGATGTTGGGAAGCACGATCGTGAAGAACGTTCTTACCCGTCCCGCACCAAGACTCAGCGCAGCTTCTTCCACGGCGAAGTCAAAGCTCGATAGACTCGACGCAATAACCCGAATAATGAATGGAAGCATGATAATCGTATGACCAATCAAAAGTCCAAGGTACATCGGCAGATGGTAGATTACGATCAGATATTTCATCAATGTAAAACCAAGCACGATTCCCGGGATCAGTACCGGGGACAGGAACAGTGCGTTCAGCACGGACTTGCCTTTGAAATCGTAACGACTGAGTGCATACGCAGCCGGAACTCCAAGCACCAGTGCCAACAGGTTCCCCAGCAAGGAAATGATGATGGACGTCTGGAACGTGCGGAGGAAACCGCCTGTGTTGAAAATATTCTCATACCAGCGGAAGGAGAACCCTTCCGGCGGAAATTTGAGTACCGTTCCCGGTTCAAACGAAGTGATCGATATGATCAGAAGCGGGCCCAGCAGAAAGATAAAGACCAGCAGACTGAACAGGCCCAGCCCGATATGTTTCTCCCGCATATGTCTACCCCTTCGGATTTAAAGTTTTGGCCATTTTGTTCATGACACCGACCACGACAAATGTAATCACAATCATAATCGCGGCAACAACCGAGGCCAGATACCAGTCGTTGAGAGTCATGGCGTTCTGATACAGGAACGTAGCAATCACGCGCTGCTTGCCTCCAAGGAGGGCAGGTGTGGTATACGCCGTCAGGCTTCCGACAAAGACAAGCACGGCTCCGATCACAAGTCCTGGCACAGCGAGTGGGAACACAACCCGGCGGAATGCCGTAATGCGCGATGCGCCGAGACTTTGCGCTGCTTTGAGCAGGTCACCGTCAATGTTCTCCAGCACGCCCACCAGAGAGATAATCATCAATGGCAGGAACAGATGCGTCAGACCGATCATCATCGCTGCAGGTGTGTACAGAATATCCAGCGGCTTGTCCACGATCCCCAGGCCAACAAGGGTGTTATTGATCAGTCCTTTGCGTCCAAGAATGATCATCCAGCTAAACGAACGCACGACCGGGCTCGTCAGCAGTGGGAAGATCGCCAGTGCCAGCAAAATGCCTTTGCGGCGCGGCGCTTTCTGCGAAATATAATAAGCTGTCGGGAATCCGAGCACCACACAGACGATGGTGGTGACCACGCTGACTTGCAGCGTCGTAAGCAGTATTTTCAAAAAGTATGGGTCTCTGAAAAAATGCATGTATCCTTCAAACGTGAAGGAGTTTTCTTGGAAAAACGTCGATCCGATCGTCAGGACAATCGGAATGATCATAAATGCCGCCAAAAACACGAACCCCGGCAGCAATAGCCAGTAGATTACTGATTTTTTCATCGCCATACTCCTGACTCTTAAAATGGTTTTATTCACACGTTAAAAGCACAACTTTACACTAGCTCACTCCGTGCCAGAAGAATCTTTCGATCGCTGTTATCCCCAGATTTTTTGATCCTTATTGAAAAGGTTAAATCCGGGGATAAAGGCGAACGCTTCGCTTCTCCAGCTTTCTTCTGTCACTACGTTATTGTGTAAAACATGAATTTAACTATCATAACTACGCGTTTAACGCGTTGACAAACAGTTCAAGGAAGCTTTCTGCATCTACGGTTTCGCAGACGAGAGTGTTGGGCTGCTCGCCCAAACGGTTTTGAAAGTCACATACCATCTGGCCATCGCACAGGCGGCTGGCGGTTTCGACATCGACGTAATATGATTTGCGTCCAACAAGTTCGGGAGCAAGAGCTACACCAACGGCCAGCGGATCATGCAACGCGCAAGCGCGGACGCCGTTCATTTGTTCATACCGGTTGATGTAGATCTCCGTACTTTGAGCGACGTATGCGCGCAGTGCAGGATCAGTGAGACGCTCAATCGTTGCTTCATTTAGCAACGTTTGACGCGTTACATCCAATCCCACTTGCGTAAGCTTCTCGATGCCTGCGTGCAATACGATGCATGCCGCCTCTGGATCAGCGTATGTGTTGTACTCGGCTGTCGGCGTAATGTTGCCATGTCCGCGAACCACACCACCCATGAAGATGACTTCCTTCAATAAAGAAGGCAATTCAGGACACTTCATCAGCGCGAGTGCCAGATTGGTTAACGGAGCCGTCATGATCAATGTCAGTTCGCCTGGATATAACCTGGCTTGCTCTACGATAAAGTCCGGCGCATAGCCTTCCTCGGCTTGCTTGGACACCGCCGGATCAGGCAGTGCACCGCCCAATCCGTCCTGTCCATGTACTCGGTGTTCATAATGCGACTTGCGAGTAAGGGGTGCTGCCGCTCCAGCAATCACCGGAATTTCAGGTGCACTCGCAAGTTCAAGGATTTTGCACGTATTCTCTGTTGCCTGCTGGAGTGATACGTTCCCACAGACTGTGGTGATACCGAGAATGTCCAGCTTCCGGCTTTTGACCGCCAGCAAAATTGCCAGTGCGTCATCAATCCCCGTGTCCACATCCATAATGATGCGATTCCGCGATTCATTCATCCGTTCTCAACTCCTATACGGTGATTGGTTGCTTGCTGCAAAAGATAAGTTGAACTAAAGAATATTTACACTTACCACTCCGATGACAGAATAACCTTCCGATCGCTGTTATCCCCAGATTTTTTTGAATCCCTTCTTCAAGGGGAAAATCCGGGGATAAAGGCGAACGCTTCGCTTCTTCACGTTATTTCTGCCCTCTCCGTTCTCGTGTAAAAAGTTTAGTTAAACTATATAGATCAAAGATAACTATTTAGTCGGTTACGTGTTTTATTGTGCAATCTCACGGTTCCAACGATCTGTCCAGCCTTTAACCTGCTGATTCACGAATTCCATATCCAGCTTGTTCAGCTTCTCAACAACTTCAGCGCCGTATGTTACGCCTTCTGCTTCTTCAGCAGTTAGTTCAACCTTTGTATTAACCGGGGAATCGACTTTAGCTTTGGCAGATTTCGCTTGTACATCCTGGCTGAGCTGCCAGTTGATGAACTCTTCAGCCAGCTCTTTGTTTTTGCTGCCCTTCACGACATTGATTGTGTTCATCACGGCATATGCACCTTCGCTAGGTGTAACAAACTTCGCATTAGGCACGGCTGCTTTCAGATCTTTGAAATACATTTCCATGATCGGTCCGCCTGCAATCTCTTCTTGGGAGAACATGTTCACGAACTCGGACGTTTGGCTATAGAATTTCACCACATTACCGCTCAGTTTTTTCAGTTCTGCAAATGCTGCATCTTCATTAAACGTATCATTACCAGCTACACGAGAAGCTGCATCCACAACCATCGGGCCTGCTGTTGCCGTAATATTCGGGATGGTCAGGTTACCTTCAAACGCCGGGTCCCACAGGTCACTCCATGAAGTCACTTCTTTGGAAACGAGGTCCGGGTTATAGGCGATTCCGAGCTGTCCAACCGTGTAGGCCGGGCCATAATCTTCACCAAGCGGGGCTTTGGCAATATCATAAATGTCATTTACATTTGGAATTTTGGAACGATCGATTTTTTCAAAGAGACCTTCATCAATGCCTTGTTGTGCATAGTAGTCAGACAGGTAGATAACATCGACATTGGATGTACCCTGACGGATTTTGTTCAGACGTTCAGCGTTATTGCCGACTTCGAGCACGATGTCTACATTATGTTCTTTTTCAAAGGGACCAAATACCGATTCATTGAAGAAATCTTCGGAGAAGCCCCAAGTGGAGATAACCAATTTGGTAGCTGCTGTTCCCCCACTGCCTGATCCGCCTGTTGCATCCTCTGTGCTGCTGCCACAACCTGCAAGTAATACCGATGTCATTGCCACTGCTGCCAAACCGCTAATCCACTTTTTCATCATGATCCTGATTCCCCCTGATATATGTGTTTTAACAACCCAACCATTAAGTTGAACTAGCTTACATGCTCTGCTAAGCATTTACACCTAACGGAGAGGACAGAAATAACCTGAAGAAGCGAAGCGTTCGCCTAAAAGCTTTCTGAAAGAAAGCTGCTTCGGAAGCATACGCTATCACCGGATTTCACCTTTATTAAAGGATCAAAAAATCTGGGGATAACAGCGATCAGATGGTTGTTCTGTCATCGAGTGCCCGTGTAAATTACGTTAGTTGAGTGTGTATCGTTCGACTTAAAAAAACAAAAAGAAAAGCGCTCTTGTATAAACAAGAACACTTTTCTTCGTAAACAAAGGAAAGCGACACCCGCTGCCGGTACATCATCGGTTTCTGCTTCAGAATCAATCCGAAGACAGACGCCATCATATGAAATTGTACGGAACCTGATCATGAATCCGGGCCATAACCGCCGTATACATCAACAAGAATCAATCCTGCCGATCCATCCTTAGGCCTGTTCCAGAATCACATTCGTGATGGCCCACTGGGTGGACGCATCATAATCCCGCAATATAGCTTCAATTGGCAAACCCATGTGTTGCTCGAGCTTCTCCCGGAATTTCTTCTTATATAAGACAGACATGCGGAAGTCCACTTCCAGCTTTAAGCCGGGGGCCTCCCCTTCCAGGGCGTCAGAGCGCGGTGAACGTCGGTGCTTCGCGTAGAAGGTCACAATGTTCTGGTCAATGGTCACTCTCAGGAGAGTGGTGCCAAATCCGAACAGTTCCTTCGAGATTTCGTTATAATACTGGCACATCTTCTTCTTACTCTCATTGCTGTCCAGTAGTTCCATGAACTCACCCACATCTCTTACTACCGTACATTCGACGTGTTAACACGATTGATTATACATAAATCTTCTGAAATGAGCAACCCAAAAGATATACTTAACATGTAAATCACACACAGAAGCGAACGATAAGACATTTGCCTCCAAAAACGATTCGTCTTAAACCACAGTAAATTTACATTAATATGCCTGCATGTCAGTCCTATACTATTGTTACTTCTAAACTTCGTTTTAATACACCGTAATCGAGTCTTCGTTTCAACTTTCCCTATAAGGGTATTAATTCCTGCGAAACATAGACAAACTTCGTCAACAACCGTTAAAATGAGACACAATGTTGACATGTTTTTATTTTCTAGAAATTGGAGGCTTATACCATGCAATGTCCAGTATGTAATCATGAAAATGGAGATGCCCAGTTTTGCGAGAGGTGCGGAACTAATCTAACGCAAACTACCTCTTCACCCTCACTTGTAAAGAACCCGGAATCTGCTGCTGCTTCAGAACCCGAATATACTCGCTGGTCCAGTACGCAGAACACATCTTCCGAGGCACCCGTTCGACACAACACACCATCCGTATCTATTCACAAGGAACAGACAAGAGAATCAACAGGCACCAATGACCATGCTTCTGCAGGTGACAATAGCTCCAATCAGTGGAATAATATCGTGCAGAATGAGAAAGTTCAGCAAGCCAAAGAAGTAAGCAAACAGTATCTATCCTATTTCCTCAGTGTATTAGCCCGTCCTTATCAAACGATGAAAACCGTTGGCGACCAGCATTCACTAAACGGATGGCTAACGATGGCGCTGATTGCAGTCCTATCTTCTACATACTTCTTAATTACCTTCAGTCGCATAGGTATGGATGGCTTGTTCATTGGTGGATTTGTAAGGCCGCTATTGTTCACCGTCATTATCCTGATTGCCTCTATTGCACTGATGTACGCTATTCTGAAAATTGAGAAAATAACCTTCCGTCCCAAAACACTGGTTGCCCAGTTCGGTACATTGCTTGTTCCTGCTGTCGTATCCCTTGTTCTGGCGAATCTGTTTATTATCATCTCGTATTCCATCGCGATCGCCTTGCTTGTGGTCTCGTATATCATCATATTTGTCGCTCTGAACTCGGTGCTATTCCAATATCCATTGAATCGTACCAAAGCAGCCATCGACAGTATGTACAGTGTACTCATCGCCAATGTGGTCGTATTCTTTATTCTGTATCGATTGTTGGGTGAGGTTATTATTGGACTGATCGGGCTGATGCTTTCCCCGTTTGGTCGTCTGTAAACATTATCGCCGTTATCTGTACAATCGTAATAAGGCTTTCCCTGCTCACGCGGGGAACGCCTTTTTTTGGTTTTCCAAGGCAGCATTGCGCCGAGCATGTACAATACACTATAATGTGTAGTGCAACAGGTATGTTCTTATTTACGTAACAACCACAAACCCAGCAACTCTCGTTACGTAATGAGTGGATTCACCATTGCCAATAACACTACGTTATGTAGTGTATTAATTCTCATTTTACAAAGGAAGAAGAGGAACTCTCTATGGACATGACTCATATGAATCATATGCAAATGGAGCATGAGGCAGGCACATCCTACCTGTGGCTCATCGTAGGTGTGATTGTGTTACTGTTCTCCATCGCCGCCTATATCTGGGCATCACGCACACAGGGCAAAATCCTGGGCCACATGAAAAAGAAGGAACGGGCGGACATCCACAAAAAAAGTCGATTCCTTCGGCTGGCTGCACATGTAATGATGGCTGTGTCGATTATTACGTTTGGCCTGTTTTTCATGCAAGGTGCAGGTAAAACATATAATGTAGCTGATCTGGAATCCAACGCAACAATCGATGTGACGGACGATAAATATTATGGTGCTGACCATACGGAGGACCCTATCCAGTATGAGATGACGATTCCAACATCCGGACCGCATAATCCGCATGATATCAAGTTTGGATTTTACACCGACTTCCCGGGCTATAATTACCTGGTACACAATCTGGAGCATGGGGATATCATCATCTATTATCGTGAGAACGCAAGCGAGGACTTGAAGGAACATCTGAAATACCTTGCCAAATTCCGCGAAGCTGGGGCAGGTATACTAGCAGTACCAAATAAGGATATTCCCGAAGGCAGTGAAGTCGTGGTGACCGCATGGACCAAAACGATGAAGCTCGACCAATTCGACGATGCCAAGGTGGGTACTTTTATCAATAAATATATTAATCAGGGACCTGAAAAGATTCCTGCCTCTGTTCGCCAGGGCGGCGGAACGATGTAATGACGTAATCACTCAGTCATAGGAAGTCCCTCTAAGGAGTAACAATGAGGTTTCTTCCAATGATGGTCATGGTCAATATAGGATGGAAACGAAACTAGCTCCCGGATCAAATTGACTCGGGGGCTAATTCTTTATCGACCAGATGCCGATATTTCAAGTAGAAAACTGTATATTTGATATACAATACATACGAACCAAAGAAGAACGACAATCACCAAGTAAAGAGACACAGAGACGATTGATTCAACAGATCAAGGGGGAACACTTTTACCAATGAACAGTTTGTTTATGAGGATCTTTTTATTTTTTTCCTGTCTGATGCTGGCCGCGGGTGCGGTTCTTGGCATTACCATGTACCGTTCATCGGCTCAACTGGTCGAACAATCCATGGGGATGCAGGCACAGGCTGTGGCTGAACGGGCAGTAGCATTAATTGACACCTCTCTGTATGCACCACTCAGTACCGGACAGGACGAGACAGCGTATTACGGCACATTGCGTGAGCAGCTTAGTCAACTACGTGAGGCCAATGGACTCAAGTATCTGTACACCCTTGGTACACGCGAAGAAAATGGAACAAATACATATTTCTACGTTGTGGATGGGGCTGCTGCCGATGTGGCAGAGGATGACTTCTCCCCTTACGGTTCCGCAGAAGAGACCCATTATGAAGGAATGCTGCAAGCTTTTGAACAGAATGAGCCTATTCGGGGCGAACTCACACAGGATGAATATGGCGCCACCATTACTGCGTATGTGCCGATCCATGGGGCTGACGGTAAAGTACTAGGATTGGTCGGTGCGGATCTGGATTCCACTGCGGTCTATGAACTGATGTCCCGCAACCGTATGACCATGATCTGGACAGCCTTGGCTATTGTTCTGCTGAGTGTCTTGTTGGTTTATGGATTCGCCCACTACTTGACCCGTCCATTGGTAAAGTTGAAGAAGTTAATCACCCAGGTTGGAAAAGGCGACCTGACCGTCAACGTTGAACTTAGTCGCAAGGACGAGGTAGGACAGCTCGCTTCCGAGTTCAAACATCTGGTTACAGGTACTCGTGATGTCATGACAGGCATCCGTCAAAGCTCCGACTCTCTGCTACAAGCTGCAGAAGGAGTATCCAAACATTCACAGGCAACTGCCGAAGCTAGCCAGCGTATTGCCGAACATACGAATCATACGGCCAGTGGAGCTGCCGAACAGGTGGCTCGTGCGGGCGAAGTTACGGTAGCCATGGAAGAGATCACGCGCAGCATGCAGCACATTGCGAATTCTTCTTCTATGGTCGCGGATGTATCACAGGAAACGACCAACAACGCGGTGCAAGGTCAAGCCAACATCAACACGGCAATTGATAGCATGGACAAAATTCATCAAGCAAATGTGCAGATGGTGGCCTCCACCTCTCAGCTGGAGCAGTACTCAGGTAAAATTGAGTCGGTGGCACACCTGATGAAAGTTATCGCTTCACAGACCAATCTGCTCGCACTTAATGCAAGTATTGAAGCAGCTCGTGCAGGAGAGTATGGCAGCGGGTTTGCGGTAGTTGCCTCCGAGGTTCGCAAGCTTGCGGGGGAATCAGAGCAATCGTCCCAGCATGTAACCGAACTGATCGCCGAGATGACACGCCAGACTGCCCTGTTGTCAGAACATATGTCTGCCAGCACATCCGCAGTCCAATCCGGTCTCGCTGTTGTTCAGGAGGCAGGCCGTTCATTCACATCCATTCATACCGGAATCGAAACGATGAATGAACGTCTCCACGAAGTATCCGCAGCATCCGAGCAGCTGTCTGCCAGTGCAGAAGAAGTGTCGGCTTCCGTGGAGGATATGGAGCATATCTCGCGCGAATCCTCTTCAAGTATTCAACAGGTGTCACACGCTACCGGAAGCCAGCTGCAATCCATGGATGAGATGCGTGCATCCGCTGAATCTCTGCGGGTATTGTCCAGTGAGCTGAACGGATTAATTAGTCGATTTAAAATATAGCGGGCAGCTTAGAATGTTAGATAGATTGAACTAAAGAATATTCACACACACCACTTCGATGACAGAAAAACCTTCCAATCGCTGTTATCAATCTATATAAGTCAGCCCAAAACAAAAAAGCCGCACGGCAGGGACGGGATCATGGGGTTCAACCCCATTTCCGACACTGCCTGCGGTTTTATTTTTGTTGTACCTTTAAGGATGGCAAGCCCTAAGGCTGCCTGAATTAGTAGCGCTGCGGAGCAGCTTTTTTACCCAAATCCGTCATATACGTAAAGAACGCTTCCGGATCGGTATCATACACCAGTTGTACTGGACGTCCGTCTGCTTGCTCCACCGTGCGACCCTGGCTAGGACCATCCGGGATGACAATACAGTTCACGGTTTTCTTCTTCACGATGTCCTCGCGTCCAACGGAAGCCGTTGTCAGCACATCCCACAGATAGTATGTGGAATTTGTCTCACTGTACACCAGTGGCGGACAACCTGCGTAACAGTTACCCAGGAAATCAACGCCTTCGAAGCGACGCTCTGCTGCCCAGCGGTTACGAACGGCTGGAGTCAGAGGTACTTTGTTTGTGCTTTCCAGTGCAACCAGATCGATCTGGATGCCGCTCTGCCACACACGATAAGCCGCTTCCGGGTCCCAGAATACGTTCCATTCCGCTGTGCCATCATGCTCAGGCTCTTCTACGTTACCACGCTCGAACGTACCGCCCATCCATACCAGCTTGTCGATTTTCTCTTCAATGTCTGGTGCTTCGTCCAGTGCACGCGCAAGGTCAGTCAGTGGGCCTGTGAACAGGAGCAACGTTTTGCCTTCAGTATTGCGTACTTTCTCGATCAGATGCTGGTGTGCCGGAACGGCAGAGAGTGGTGCTTCCATTTTGCCGGACTCGTTCAGTACAGGAAGTGCATCTACATAGAAGGAATGCAGTCTCCACGCCGCAGGAAATGGATTTTTCCCTCTGGAGTTGGATTTAGATACCTCTACGGAATATGTACCGAAACGATCGATAATTTTACGGCTGGCATCTGTTGCTGGCTCCAGATATCCGTCTGCCGGAATAACCGATACCCCGGTTACATGTACATTGTCCATTTGCAGAAGCATGAACAGCGATACGAGGTCATCTACGCCGCCGTCATGGTTGAAATACACATTAAGTTGGTTCGTCATGCTTGCTTTCATCCTTCCCCTGGTTGTCCCATTGATGTTGATCATCCGTCTGCTCAAGGCCGACGCTCTCTCTATTATGTCCCATAACCCTTGGCTACGTAAACCTTCCCTATGCAAAGAAAACAAGGATTACGCCTCATCCTGCGGATATTTTACAGTTCCACCATTCCATCACAGGAGCAGACCCGTCCAACTCAATTCCGTGCCATTGTTGTGCAAAAAGAAATGGACAGCAGGCTCGAAACCCCGCTGTCCATCTCACCCCATCCATGCATTACATGGACTGGTTTTGTTTCTGGTTCTGTTTCTGTTTCTTCTCATTCTTCTCAGCAATCGGAATATACTTGCCTGGCCAGAAGGCCCACTTGCCCAGCAATGTGGTGATTGCCGGAACCATGAACGGACGTACCAGGAATGTATCCAGCAACACACCAACAGCCGTTATAATTCCGAATTGCACCAATACTTGAATCGGCAGCGTCGCAAGTACCGCAAAGGTTCCTGCCAGAATCAGGCCGGCAGAGGTAATAACCGAGCTCGTCTCACCGACGCCTTCCTTAATAGCTTGACGAAGCGGCATCGTTTTGCGTTTCTGCCAGATGCTTGAGATCATGAAGATGTTGTAGTCTTCACCCAATGCCACCAGGAATACGAAGGAATACAGCGGAATCGCGCCCTGTATGGCATCGGCGCCAAGTCCGTAGTGAATAATGATCCAACCCAGACCCAGTGCAGAGAAATACGACAGAACAACCGTTGCAATCAGATACGCCGTAGCTACAACAGAACGCAAGTATAATAGCAGCAATAGTGTAATCATGCCGATGACCACCGGAATAATGATCTTGGCATCCCGTTCTCCAGCCACTTCAATGTCATACTGTTCTGCTGTCTGACCATCGATCCAGACCTGACTGTCCACATTGGTTACTCCAGCATCTTGAAGCGCCTGTTCCGCAGTAGCCCGCAGATCCGGAATATGCTGCATCGCCTCCATGGAATATGGATTCAGATTAAATTCCACGTCATAAGCCGTAATGTTAGCATTCTCGGCACCCTGTTGGGCATCGCCTACTTTGCTAATGTAATCCAGCGATTCAAGCCGCTGCTTCAGATCAGTTTCTTTGCCACCTGAATCTACAATCACTTTCACTGGAGCCAGCTCGCCTTGGGAGAACTGTTCACCAATGACCGTGAAACCTTCGCGGGAAGGCACATCCTCCGGGAAGGAAGACAACAGATCATATGTGAATTTAACCTGAGTTGAGAATGCTGCCAGTCCTCCCAGCAATACCAGGGTAATTGCAAGCACGGCCCAAGGTTTAGTGACCACCGTACGGCCAATCCAGCTTTCCTTCACTTTGCGTGGGGCAGGAGCCGGTTTGCCTTTTTTCTTGGCACGTTCGACTTCCATCTCATGGGTACGCGGTACGAACGGGTAGAATGAACCCCGGCCAAAGATCGCGAGCAGTGCCGGAACCAGCGTCAGACTTGCAATAAACATAATAAAGATGGATAGACTGAATGGTACGGCAAAACGATGATACGCACCATATTCAGCCAGCAACAGCACCAGTAGTGCTGCAACGACCGTGAATCCACTCATGGCAATGGCGCCGGAAGATCCGGTAATGGCCTGGAAGATGGCTTTCTTTTTGTCCGGCTCATGGTAGAGAATTTGGCGGTATCTGGAGATCATGAACAGGCAGTAATCCGTTCCTGCTCCAAATAACAATACAGTCATGATTGAGATTGACTGTGCGTCCACCGTAATCCAGCCTTGATCCGCCATGAACCCGAGAATCGGACTGGTCACCATATACGCGAATCCAACCGCAATAATTGGGATAATCGCTAGCACTGGCGAACGATAGATCAATAGCAGCAGCACCAATACCAGTACAACCGTAGCGATAAGCAAGGATACATCGGCGGAAGAGAATAGTCCGCTCGCATCAATGGATATCCCTACTGGCCCTGTTACACGAGCAATCAGTGTATTGGCATCATCTATAGCTACATCGAACGGGTTTGCCCCGAAGATGTCTTGTGTTTTTTGCTCAAGTGCTTCAATGCCTTGTTCTAATTGTTCTGCATCGGCACCTTCATTGAAGAAAAGCGGCATAACCAGGGTGCTTCCGTCTTCCGAAAGCTGGCCTTTCAACGCCTGTGGCGGCAATTGATAGAGTGGCGCAACGGACTGCTGTTGTTCTACCGGATCTTGATCCAGTCGCTCCGTTAATGCCTGAATGTTCTCAATCTGCTCATCCGTCAAACCGCCGGCTTGACGCCATACGATCAGCGCGGGCAATCCTTCACCACCAGGGAATTCCTTCTCGGCAAGTGCAGCTGCCTGAACCGATGGTTTGGATTCACTCAGATCCTGTGCGTTATTGGTTTCACGTTCACCTACAGCAGGCCATACCATGCCAAGCACAACGGCGATTATGATCCATACCAAAAGTGTAATCCATTTGCTTCGTTTGCCAGCAACCCAACGGCCATAACCCGAACCTTCCTGCATTGTCTCTTCATCTCCCTATTCTGTTTCTATGAAGCCCTATTTATGTGATGGTGTAGTAATGAACCACGGGTCATAGTATAATTGAGTTAATTATATATACCGGAAGGTTAATTTTGCAATGCCTAATTTGTGAACATCCTTAGCCAGCGATTAAATACGTAAAGAGGTCAGTGATTATGAGCAAAAAAACAAACATCCCCCGGTCACCGGGCAGACCCAAAACGGGTGCCGATCAGGCATCTGTCCAAACCAACATATTGATGACAGCTTCACGTCTGTTTATGGAATATGGGTATGAACCCGTCTCTCTCCAACAGATTGCTTCATTATGCAATGTAACCAAAGCATCAATCTATTATCACTTCACCAGCAAAGCCGATCTGTTCACCGTTGCCATTACCCGCATAATGTCGATGAGCATGCAGCAGACTTCACTCCGCCTGGAAGAACCCGGCACATTACAAGAGCGGCTGATCAAGGTAGCGCAAGCAAAGATGCAGCACTCCCATATTGAGACGGAGAGCATGATGCGAGAAGCCGAGAAGCATCTGAATACGGAGCAACTCAGCCAGATTCGAGAAGCTGAGGTTCAGATCTTCGAAGTGCTTGCGGCCCACTTCCAGCAGGAGATGGACAATGGTTATTTGCGGGTTGCCAGTCCCATGCTGCTTGCCCATGCATTTACGTCACTGCTCATGCTCGCGAACCGCGAAGATGTACGCAACATGAATGGTGGCAGTATTGAGGAACTTGCACGGGAACTTGTGGCCCTGTTTCTGGATGGAGCGGTTAAGCGGAGCGAGAATATATAGCTGTATCTCTAAGCAGTTATGCCAAAAAACCATCGGGCGATGTAATGAACACACCTACCGATGGTTTATTGGTTGAACTCTAAACATGATTATAGGACTCTGCTCTCGACAATGTTGAATTGATTCTGTAATTACTTACCTGTTACTTAGTCAACAGTGATATAAATAGATATATTAGGGCCATCACTACTATTCTCCGTATAGAATTTACCTTCACCCGTTGGTCTTCCGTTCTTAAACATGCCCACATAGACTAACTTACCGTTCAAGTACCCTTTACCTTTGGCGGTAATAGCTCCATTTTTAGCCTGCCCATCATAGATGATTACACCATCTTCGTACAATTTAATTTTGCCAGAATACGTGGGTACTCCTTTATCAAATGCACCAACATAGGCAATTTCTCCATATTGATATGCTTTACCTTGTCCCTGTGGCAATCCATTCTTAAATGTGCCCTGATAGAACATCTCACCAGATTCTGTATACCACTTACCTTGACCATGAAACGAACCCTTCAAAAAATCGCCCTTATATTTAACTGTTCCATCTGGATAATATTCGGTGCCCTTACCTGAAGGAAGCCATGTTTCAATATCCACCTTACCAACATAATTAAACTTTCCATTTGGGTAGTAAAGCTTTCCCTGTCCATTAGAAATATCCGAGTACAGCTTTCCATCTGCGTTATACCTTTTCCCTTCATGAGGCCTTCCCGCTACAAACTTACCTTCAAAGCTCTTCTTCCCATTTGAAAAATAGGATATTCCTTTACCATTAGGTACGCCATTTTTGACTTCTCCCACATATTTGTGTTTTTCACCAGAAAGAGTAATATAGATCTCTTTTTTCGCTGCTGAGACCTGTCCCGGTGAAGTAAACAGCGGTGTAATCAAAATTAAAAAAACAGTAAACCACTTCAAACAATTCTCTAACTTTCGCATTTCTGTAAATCCCCATTTCTATTTTTATAGAATCTATCGGCCTGCTAAGATTAAACTGATATGCCTCTTTAAACTATGAATGTCTGGTTTACTACAACACAGCTTTGTATACAGTACAGCAAATCAAAATATGTAATTCGAGCAGAGTAATACGAATCTTCAAAAATGAGTTTCTCTTCGACTTAGCAAGCACGACAATACTTATATCGACCATTATAGCTACAAGCATGAGAAAATATGGTAAAGTGTTGTTAATTATCTATTTCCCGTTGATTAATACGATACATAAAATGAATAACCTAGCCTTGAACCCATAGGAGGAAAAACCATGTCACCACCAAAATCATCCCCCGTCTGCTGGAAACAAAGCGCATATACCTGCGTCCCTTTGAGATTACAGATGTGGATGTTTACTTCCCTGGACTGTTTGATGCCAAGATGCGTAGGCTGACGGGAACACAGAACAGTTTTACACGTGCTCAGGTTGAACGTTATGTTGAAAATGCAGCACAGGATGACTCCAGACTCATGCTACTTATTGCTTTACAGGAAAATGACCAGATCATCGGAGATGTCGTCCTGATGGACATGCATGCCAAGAATCGCAGTGCACATATCCGGGTTGCCATCGATCAGGCGGAGCATCAAGGCAAAGGCTACGGTAGCGAGGCATTACTGCTTATGCTGGACTACGGCTTCGGTATCTGTAACCTGCATCGAATCGAGCTTGAAGTGTACGCCTTCAACGAGCGAGCTATTCGCACGTATGAGAAACTCGGATTCCAGCGCGAGGGTGTGAAGCGGGATGTCTTGTTTTACAATCACCAATATCATGATGCCATTCAGATGAGCATGCTGGAGGATGAGTTCAGGCAACGTCATATGAAAGATCAGGCAGGTAATGATTAAGTTTCCTTTCAGCCAAAATCAAACCAAAAAACCAGGGATTTAGTACACCTCCCCGGTTAGAAATTTCAGATGACCCGTCAGCACCGATAGCTCGGCGGGTGTCTTCATATACAATTCGCCATCCGTGTCAGCTGACATCGGCGTATCTGTGTTCACTTTTAGCGTAGATGCCTTGAAGTATGAAATGCTCTCACTCTGAGGTTGCCAATCTCCCTCCGGCTTATGCGACAGGATCTCTCGCAGCAGCGGGATGCCTGTCTCATGAATAATGAGTACGTCCAGCTCCCCATCCTGCAATGCATCCGGTGCAAAAGGCAGGGCATTCGTTCCCAGGAAACGGCCGTTGGCTGCGTAGATCATCACCGCTTCGCCTGCCATCTCTTTCCCATCCGCCTCCAATTGATAACGAAACGGCTCCGTATGACTAATCGTCTGCAACGTGCTGATGAAATAACTAAGCTTACCCAGCGCGCCTTTCAGATTCTCGTTAATATTCTGCGATGCATCACTGATCAAGCCAATGCCAAAAAAGTTCGTGAACACCCGATCGTTAGCTCGTCCCACATCAATAGATACCACCCGACCTGCGAGCATTTCTTGTGCAGCAGTCTCTGCATCGGGTGAAATGCCGAGTGAACGCGCAAAGTCATTACAGGTGCCTCCAGGCAATATGCCAATCAACGGAGGATGTTGCAGATCAGCCAGTCCATTCACGCATTCATGCACCGTGCCATCCCCACCCAGGATAAAAACCACATCGAATTGTTCCCCACGCTCACGACACAGCTTCTCTCCCTCACCTGGTTCGTCCGTGCGCACAATAACGAGTTCATGAACAGCGGGAGCCAGCACACCAGCGACAAGACCCACTGTATTCTCACGATTGGCCTTGCCTGAATGATGATGATGAATTAACAATGCTTTGTTAAACTCCATCCTTCTCTTCCTCCATTCCAATGCTTCTTAACCTTTACCCATATAGGTCGAAGCCGTAAACAAGCCCTGCGCTAAGCAACCATCATTCCGAATAGGTTCCCCAACCAGATATGCACCCTAATCCTCATTCATTCGTAATAGCTATATAACTCGTTGATCTTACAAACCATTTCCTTGGTTAACCAGATGTATGCATGAGAAAAAGGGTTTCTCCACACCTTATGTCATAAGGCTGCAAATTTTGCTGGTGAGAACCCATTCAAAACAATTCAAAACGGTTATATCTATACCATATACGAATGGAGGGATTCCGTATGATTCCAGCAACGTTGGAACAATTGGAGCAAGTTCGCAAGGAATGCCGTACCATGGTTCGCAAAAGAGCTACCGCATCTGCCGGTACAACACTCGTTCCCCTGCCCGGTACAGACGTACTGGCTGATGTGGGGATGCTGATGCAGCTGTTGCCTGCCATTAACAATAAATTCGGATTATCACAAAAACAGCTGGACGGCATGGACCCCGAGACCAAATCCATGATCTATGGATTCGTCATGTCCATCGGAAGCAAAGTCATCGGACGTATGGTGACGAAAGAACTGGTTGTACAGGTTTTGAAAAGAGTCGGCGTACGCGTAGCCACCAAATCGGTCGCCAAATTCGTCCCATTTGCTGGACAGGGATTGGCTGCTGCACTTAGCTTCACAGCCATGCGCTATGTGGGTAACAAACATGTGGATGACTGTTATGAAGTCGTCAAACGTATGATTGAGCAGCGCGAATTGATCCCGGGCGAACCCGCTCCGTCTGCACTGGAGGAAGCTAAGAATGATGAAAAGGAGCTGGACGTAAAATCGTCTACCCGTAACGGTCCAGATGATGCAGATGAGCCTGCGAAAGAGTTGTCTGACGATCGCTAAATGAACTGGCTCGGCCCCGATTTCTATATCGGGTGATGACTCGCGACTCAAATTAGGGCAACATTCAACGTTCGGCTTCCATATATTAAGATGAAAAGGGACAAAGCAGTGTATACACTGCTTTGTCCCTTTTTTAAACATCATAGCTCCAATTACTGGAGCAAGATGATGTGTACCAATGTGTAAACATATATACCGATGTGTGCCAATGAATAGAAACCTGTCGGTTTAACAGATGACATGATATCTAACGAAGCGAGCACACGCTATTTGGTCATTTTCAGCCATTCCGGAAATGTAACGAACCGTAGACACTTTATTTCCTCAATCTGCAGTTTATTTTACCGTTTTGTGCTGCTTATCCGAGAAATAACATGTCTCAAGTTCGTTAGAATTGGAAGTGCTTAATAATCCTCCATATAAGGTGTCAACGATTCGTTAGCCTGGACGATGGATAACGAATCCACCTGTCTGCATCTCACGCAAACAATTGAAAGGCTGACGAGCACCTCAACCCAGTTACCATGCCAACGTTCTTTCATATCTTATATATCCCGAATCCAATCAGCCCCACATTAGAATCCACTCGTCTGGATACACAACAAATAGCCGGGAACCCCTAATAGGGGCTCCCGGCTATTCTTGTTATTTACATTTTCATCAGATCGCCTGCGGTTGTTGCTCCGCAAATTGACTATTGTACAGATCGGCGTAGAAGCCCTGACTTGCCATCAATTCATCATGATTGCCCTGTTCAATCACGTTACCATGATCCATCACCAGGATCAGATCAGCGCCGCGAATGGTGGACAAACGGTGTGCAATGACAAAGCTCGTGCGATCCTTCATCAGATCATTCATTGCTTTCTGGATAAACACTTCGGTCCGTGTATCCACGCTACTCGTCGCTTCATCCAGAATGAGGATGGCCGGGTTCGCCAGAATTGCTCTTGCAATGGTCAGCAACTGTTTCTGCCCTTGAGAGATGTTCGACGCCTCTTCATTCAGCACCGTATCATATCCATCAGGCAGTGTACGAATAAAGTGATCCGCATGTGCCGCAACGGCTGCCTTGATTACATCCTCTTCCGTAGAACCTTCTCGACCATAGGCGATGTTGTCCCGAATCGTTCCGTTGAACAACCAGGTATCCTGAAGCACCATGCCGAACAGACTGCGCAGCTTGCCACGCTCCATATCCTTAATGTCGGCACCGTCAATCGTAATCTGACCATCCTGAATTTCATAGAAACGCATTAACAGGTTGATCAGAGTCGTTTTACCGGCTCCCGTTGGTCCAACAATGGCTACCGTCTGTCCCGGTTTTACATTAATGTTCATATTATGAATGAGCAGTTCATTTTCTTTATATCCAAAATTAACACCTTGGAACGCAACCGCACCTCTAGGCTGCTGTAATTGCACAGGTTGATTGGACTCCGGAACTTCTTCCTCTTCATCCAGCAACTCAAATACCCGTTCTGCCGAAGCAATCGTCGATTGAATGATATTGGAGATATTAGCAATCTGGTTAATTGGTTGTGTGAATTGACGGGAATACTGCGTGAAGGCCAGAATATCCCCGATGGAGATAGATCCACGTGTAACGAAAATCCCACCAACCACACAGATCAGTACATAACCCAGGTTACCGACAAAACTCATGAGCGGCATAATAATACCGGAGATAAACTGGGCTTTCCAACCGGATTCATACAACTCTTCATTGACCTTCTCGAATTGCTGTACCGATTGTTCTTCGCGTCCAAATGCTTTGACAACCTTGTGTCCCGTGTACATCTCTTCGACATGACCGTTCAGTTCCCCAAGGGATTTCTGTTGACCCGCAAAGTGTTTTTGAGAACGGGAAGCGACCAGCATGACAACAACAACACTGAGTGGCAGAGTCAAAATCGTGATCAGCGTCATCCATGGACTAATCGTCAGCATCATGATGATTACTCCGACAATCGTTACGATGGACGTAATGAACTGTGCCAAACTTTGCTGAAGGGTATTACTGATATTGTCCACGTCATTCGTGGCACGGCTCAGTGTCTCCCCAGTCGTGCGGGAGTCGAAATATTTCAAAGGAAGGCGTCCAACCTTCGCACTGATCTGCTCACGCATGTCATAGACAACACGCTGGGCTACACCAGCCATCAGGTATTGCTGAACATACATGAATGCAGCACTGAACAGATAGAGCCCGCCAAGCAGGTATAATACTTTCATCAATGCAGGAAAATCAATCCCGGCCCCCTGCACACCCTGAAGGATGGCAATGGCGCCTTTGCTGAGAATATCCGTACCTTCGGCCATGATCTTAGGACTGATGATACTGAATACGGTACTCAGAATGGCTGCAACCAGCACACCGAGTAGACGTGAACTGTGGGGCTGGAGATAACGAATCAAACGCCGTAGTGTGCCTTTGAAATCTTTTGCTTTCTCAGCGGGAGGTCGCATGCCCATACCGGGACCGGGTCCCGGTCCACCGTGGGGACGAGGCGACTTGCGTTCTGTACGTTCACTCATGCGATCTCCTCCTCTGTCAGCTGGGAGGATACAATCTCGCGATACACTTCATTGTGCTCCAACAGCTCTTTATGTGTTCCTGAACCTACTATTCGGCCCTCATCCATAACCAGAATGCGATCGGCATCCATTACTGTACTTACGCGTTGGGCTACAATCAGCACAGCCGCTTCTGTCGTTTCGGACTTGAGCGCAGCACGAAGTTTAGCATCCGTTTTGAAATCGAGAGCAGAGAAACTGTCATCAAAGATATAGACTTCCGGACGGCGAACAAGTGCGCGGGCGATGGACAGACGTTGCTTTTGTCCACCAGATACGTTGTTACCACCTTGCGCGATAAGGCTGTCATATCCATCTTTCATCTCGGTAATGAAGTTCTCTGCCTGAGCCGTACGGGCCGCATGCACAACTTCATCCATTGTGGCATCGTCTTTCCCGTGACGAATATTCTCCGTAATCGTACCCGTGAAGAGAACTGCCTTTTGTGGTACAAAGCCAATTTTGGCACGTAAATCTTCCTGCCGAAGCTCACGCACATCCGTACCATTTACCCGAACACTGCCTTCGGTCACATCATAGAATCGTGGAATAAGACTGAGCAATGTCGATTTCCCCGAACCCGTACCACCAATGATGGCGGTTGTCTCACCTGAGCGAGCTGTGAAGGATATATCGGACAACGCTGGATTCTCTGCGCCCGGATAACGGAAAGTTACATTGTCAAACTCAATCATACCCTGCATGGATTGCATACCACGAGGCTGCTCGGGATTGCTAAGATCCGGATGCATATCAAGCACTTCGTTGATCCGTTCTGCCGATGCTGAAGCTCTTGGAATCATGACAAAGATCATGGAAACCATAATCAGTGAGAACATGATTTGCATGGCATATTGAATGAAGGCAATCAATGCACCGATGTTCATATTGCCGCTGTCGATCCGCATCCCACCAAAATAAAGGATGGCAATCATCGAAAAGTTCATAACCAGCATCATCACAGGCATGATGGTCGCCATGAGCACATTAACTTTAATCGAAGAATCTCTCAGTTCCGTGTTGGCCCCGTTAAAGCGCACACGCTCATGCTCCCCACGGTTGAATGAACGAACGACGCGAATCCCTGTTAACTGCTCACGCAGCACGAGGTTGAGTCGGTCCAGCTTTTTCTGAATGGTTTTGAACAAAGGTAAACCCTTGGAACCAATCAGCGCAATGGCTCCGCCCAGTACAGGAAGCACGACCAGGAAGATTGTAGATAGTTTAGCGTCCTGTGATACCGCCATGAAGATACCCCCGATACACATGAGCGGAGCCATAATCATCATGCGCAGCATCATCGTAAGTACATTCTGTACCTGCGTGATATCATTCGTCGTACGCGTAATCAGGGAAGCAGTACCCATCTTATCGAACTCTTGGAGCGAGAAGTTCTCCACATGGCGGAAAACTCTGCTGCGCAATTGTTTGGCAAATCCACCCGCCGTTCGAGAGGAGAGGTAACTGGCGATCACCGAACACGCTGTTCCGCCAATCGCGATGACCAACATCCATCCACCAATCTGCCAAATATACGGGACATCTCCTTTAATGATGCCGAAATTCACGATATCTGCCATTAGTGTAGGCAGATACAATTCAGCAAGCGACTGAAACAGTACCAAAACCAGAATGAAGATAATCGGTATTCGGTAAGGCTTCAGCATGCGAAACAGTTTCATCATGGCGTATCATCTCCTCTTGTCGTCGAATCATCCTTTTGCAAGGAAGTTAATGTATCAAAAAAGGTGTAAACCTTTGTCAACAACTCAGCCAGCTGAGTACTGTCTTGCTCACCCAGATGCTCGACTAACTTGTTGAATATTTCCATTCGTTCTTGGTGAGCAGCCCGAATAACTTCACGACCTGCTTCAGTAATCGTGATACGCACAGCACGGCGATCCTTCGGGTCCATCGTTCGTTCCACCAGCCCTTCGTCCTCAAGGCCACGAATAACCGGGGTTATCGTTGGTGATTTCACCCGCAGTAACGCACTGATTTCCGATACTTTTAATCCTGGGCGACTCTCATTTAGCTCTCTCTCAAAATCTGGCGGATTATCCCGCCAATCCAGACGTTCTCCCGGATGCGTACCATGAAGCAAACAAGCCAGCACCATAATTTCATTGTGATTGCGCCCATGAGGTTTATGTTGCCTCCATTTGCCTTTATTAAACTGCATGATGGAGTACAAAAGCTTCTGAGCGACTGGATCTATATCAGTCATAATGGGTCCCTCCTTCTTTCTCTTTATCATTCCATAGATATCCAGCATCATAGGACATCTATTAAATAGCAGTACAATTAAATAGATGCACAATTAATTAGGTGTACTAAGTATATTATCGCAAGAAGCCAATGTCAAACATCAAAAAATAACCAATATTAGCCCATAACCAAGAGCCTACACGCGCTTGATTATGGGGTTTATCATTTTGCCGTCATTGGAGCCAGATATAATTAATTTAAAGTGTGGTAACCCGAATTGAAGGAGATGAAGATTGAAGATGAACAGATTCAAAATAGGAAAAACAGGCTTGTTATTGGCTTTGTTTGCAGTTTTATTAAGCGGATGTGTAACCAACAAAAGTTCCATTATAATACTATATCCCAATGATAAACCGAGCGAAGGGACTCAAATATTTTTCAGGTATTCCAGTGGAGAAGTTGTACAAGTTCCAGATATCGGAGGTAACAGCAGTGTAGAAGCTATCATGGATATTAATAAAAAGATCGTCGGGGGATACGCTGAAGCGGATGGAATAGCTTGGGTTCCCGATAACTATATCCCTGATATGTCTGGCAATCTAATTAATATTCACAATATTCAGAGTAACAAATCAGCAACTGCCGCACATCATGTGCAGTTAATTGCGGCATCTCAGCCTTCCGCCTATCCGGGTTATCTAAATTATACGTTGGCTGTCTACGATGAGCAGGGGCAACCTGTTAACAATCGAACTGAAATCTTCCTGCATGGAGACGATCCAAATTTAGAATTTCATAGTCTGAATGGATATGGTGACCCAACCGTAGCCAATGGATATTCATACTATACACAGGGTGGACTTGTAACCTTTCCGATCAAATCGGGACCAATCACAAAACCTATCAGCGTATACTCTGGCTCAAAATTACTTAATGATAACTTACTATCCATTGTTACCGATGTGAAAATAACCACCCCGGACGATGTCTTTTCTGTACTTGCTGGTGAAACGTTGGCTCTAAATGCTGCAATCTCACCTTCTAACGCGATCAATCCTGCCGTGACTTGGTCTGTCTCGCCTCAAACCGGAACGGCCACGATCGATCCGACTACAGGCGTACTTACCGCCGGAGACCCGGGAACCGTTTTGGCTCAGGCGGTTGCTACAGATGGTAGTGGAGTTGTCGGCAGTGTGCAGGTCACCATTAAGCCAACTTCTGTTCTCGTGAATTCCATTACTATCAGCGGAAGCAATTCTGTGCAACAAGGTCAGTCCATTCCACTCACGGCAAATGTCCTTCCAGCCGATGCCAAGAATCCTTCTGTCGTCTGGTCAGTGCAGGACGGAACAGGTAAAGCGACCATTGATGCAAACGGAAAACTAACGGGAACAACAGTAGGAACCGTTCTGGTTAAAGCCGAGGCAGCAGATCTATCAGGCGTATTCGGAACCAAAACCGTTGTAATTACCACGTTTAACAACGGAAGTAATGGAGGCAATACAGGTGGTAACTCTGGAGGTAATTCAAGTGGTGGTTCAGGCTCACCAGCAGCTCCCACACCAGTTCCTACACCTGCGCCAACGCCCGTGACTCCATCCGATCCGAGTCCTCAGCCAGCACCCGGAACAGCTGTGGTACCTGGACCTACATTCAACAGTCAAATTCTTAATATGGATAGCTTCATATCCAGCTTCACTCAGAAGGTTAAAGCTGCACAGTCCAATCCTGCGACTGTTCAATTAACGGATACCACCACGCACTGGGCGGGATCAACTGTAACTACATTCGTGAAGCTGGGTGTCGTAACGGGTTATACCGATGGCTCGTTCCATCCAAATGCCAGTATTACCCGTGCTGAGTTCGCAACCCTGATCGCCAAAGTATTTGATCTGTCGAGCAACCAAGGCAAAACAATAAGCGACGTATCGGGTCACTGGGCAGAATCGTCCATTCGATCTCTGCAAAGCAAGGGTGTGTTGTCCGGTTACCCGGACGGCACATTCAGACCGAATCAAGAGATCAAACGTTCTGAGATCATCGCCATCATCTCGCGCATTATGGATTTAAGCAAAGTAACATCCGCAGAAGCACCCGCTTTCTCCGATCTGGAGCAAACTTGGAATAAAGATCAACTCCAGCAAGCGGCAGCAGCCGGAATTATTCAAGGAGATCGCAATGGAGAATTCCATCCCGCGAACTCCGCTTCCCGTGCAGAAGCACTGACTATTATTTTGCGAGTTCTCCAGACCAATTCTGAATTTGAAGCACTTCTGCAATCCCTATAATATGATGAAATAATTGAAGCCTGCCAAGCCTGTTTCCAGGTCTATGGTGGGCTTTTTTAACAGATTCAACCATCGATGGAAGCTTCCTTTTTGATCTCAAAAATAAATGTGAGTATCCGCTCTCCAACACGTATGTTTTTAATCCTTATTCTGATAACATAGGAGGCATATCTTGCATGAATATTACTTAGATCGAGGCGGCCCATCCATGAACCCTAATATGTATTTATCTGTATTGCTGATGGCTGCAACCTGCTGCACATTAATGCTCGCTTACCTCTCTTACAAAAGAAGAAACTCACCCATAGCCGTCAGTTACGGACTGGGGATGCTTGTCAGCTCTTTTTATACATTCGGCTATGGCTTCGAGATTATTAGTCAACAACTGGACCATATTCGATTCTGGCTTCGAATTGAATATATTGGCATTCTGCTTGGGCCAGTGTTCTACTTTCTTATGGTGCTTCAGTACACAGGCCGTGAATCATGGGTGCGTACACGCAGTGTAGTTCTGTTGCTCCTTGTGCCTTCTTTTACATTCATCACACATAATACCAACGAGTGGCATCACTTGTTCTATACCAATATGACGCTCGATACATCCTGGGGATTCCCGCTTGTGTCTCTTGAGAGAGGACCTTTATTTTCTGTTCATGTCGTCTTTTCCTATGCACTGTTCTTTATTTCTATTTTTTTCCTGGTACAGATGTTGCTTCGTGCCACACCCCCTATGAAAAAACAAATCATATTTATGATTATTGGCTCCTGTGGACCATTCATTTTCTCACTAATATACCTAAGTAATATCTTTCATTCGCCTCTTGATTTTTCTCCATTTGGATTTGTGATATCGGGCATCTTCTACACATGGGGAGTCTTCCAGTTCAACATGCTTCGTCTGGCTCCGCTGGCGTACCAAAAGGTATTCGAATCCATACAGGATGCTGTTATTGTCTTCGATCTGGATCATGTGTTGACCAGCTACAACCGTTCTGCCCGACATATCATTGAACCTCTTCATCCCAAAAGCTTGGGCAAGCATGCAAGTCAGATACTCGCACAATACCCACAGCTTCTAGCAAAGCTACTTGAACAGGAACCGCTTAACGATGTCCGCAAAATTCAACTCTCCAACGACCCAAGTGGGAGAATCTATAACGTTCATCTTTCTCCTGTTCAGCATCAAAACGGTAAACCTATTGGCAAGATGCTACTGCTTAATGATGTGACTGAAGCCGTACAGGCGGAGAAGAAACTTCGTGACAACGCCCAACAGTTAAGTGAGCTCAACACGTTCAAAGACCGAATGTTCAATGTTGTGGCTCACGATATTCGTGATCCTGTAGCCGTACTGGTTAATCTGATGGACTTGCTTGAGGAAGAACTACAGGAATCCAATGCTGATCATGAAGAGATTGTCCATGAGATGAAGCACCAGATCCATAATACGTTCGCTCTGGTAGAAGGACTGCTGGAATGGTTCCGCAGCCAAAGCGGAGGGCAAGTCTTCCATCCGGTGGAACGGGATCTACATTATTCTGTGGAGAACAGCATACGTTTGTTACGTGTTCGCAGCGAGAATAAGCAGATTCGAATGGTATCGCGTATTTCACCAGGAGTGTCCGTCTATGCGGATAAAGAAATGCTTGATCTGATTCTTCGAAACCTTTTATCCAACAGCATTAAATTCACTAATCCGGGAGGACAGATCACGTTGAATGCCGAACGAAAGGATCAGCATATTGTGGTATCCGTAAGCGATACGGGAGAAGGCATTACAGATGAGCAGGCCCGGTCCCTGGTTCAGGATGAGTATCCAGTATCGGCAACGGGAACGGCAGGAGAACGCGGCATCGGATTTGGCTTGAATCTGTGCCGGGAGTTCGTACGCCTGAATGGGGGCGAAATCTGGTTTGACAGCAGACCTTCGCAGGGCAGCAACTTCTACTTCTCTGTACCTCTTCCACCCCAGTCTAATGCAACCGAGACTTCTCGATATTCCGTGCAGGTGGAGGACAATACATGAAAATGAAGGTCATTCTGATAGATGATGAGAAAGCCATGCATTTGATTATGAAAAAGATGCTGGCGAAGATCGAGGAAGTGGAGGTCATGGGTGCATTTCTGGATACTCAGGCCGCATCATCGTATCTTGACGAGCACGAGGTAGATCTCATTTTTGTCGATATTAATATGCCCCGAGAAAGCGGACTGGAATTTGCAGAAGCACTGCGAAAGCAGGGCAAACAGACCCAAATTGTATTTATAACGTCTCATATAGAATATGCCTTATCAGCATTTGATGTCTTTGCCTTTGATTATATGGTGAAACCAGTGAAAAAGGATCGGCTCCTCCAAACGTTACATAGAGCGCTGGCAGCGTCGCGCAGCAAGTTACCTGAGGAAGAAGTTGTGTGGACGATTGAAGCGCAAGCGGTAGAGTTCAATGCTCTGGGCAGAATCGAAATTCACAGCGACCACGGAATCAAGACCAAATGGAGATCCAGCAAAAGTATTGAATTGTTTGCATATCTGCTTGTCCAGCAAGGACGGCTTGTATCCCGTACCCGTCTCATTGAAGATATTTTTGGAAACATGCCACAGAAGAATGCCGAAGTCTACCTCAACACAACGGTCTATCAGCTACGCAAGTTGCTTAATGAGTACGGGCTGAAAGAAGTACTTCATACGTACAATCATTATTACGCTCTGAATTTATCCGATATTACGGTTGATTTTATCCGCTTCGAAGAAGGATGTAGGCGGCTATCTGTCATTCAATCCGAGGCCGACATAGAGCAAGCCCTATTGATTGAGCAAATGTATGTGGGTGATTTATTTGGAGAGTATGGATACACGTGGTCCTTGAGCGAGATTGAACGACTGTCACTTATATATAGTGCACTAAACCAGCGGTTGTGCAGTGCCCTGCTGGAAGCCAAAGATACCAGTAATGCTATCCGCCTACTCAAAAAACTTCTGCAACGCAACGAATTACACGAAGAATCGCTGATTCTGCTCATCCGAGCACTTTCCATGCAGAAGAACAAGGAAGCCCTGATCAAACATTATGAGCAATATACAGCACATTTACTTCAGGAAATAGGTGCTGCTCCTTCTCAGGATCTTGCTGCTCTATATGCACAATTATTATCGGAAACCCAATCGTGATAGGGTCAATGGATGTAATGGCTCGAATATAGCATACAAAAGAAGCTCCCTTCTATACTCCAGTGGATGATGACCCGGAGTAAGCAATGGGAGCATTTTTTATTGTAATGGAAAAGAAGAAACTAGAAAATCTTATGATTTCATAACTTGCATGGTTAAGTGCGCTTGCTACGTATCAAGACTTTGAAGCAGAGACCGTTTTAAGCACGGAGGCAAACGGGAAATACTCTTTTGCATTGTTGTAGGCAATGCCCTGTACGATCTGACCAAGCAGCTCCATATCCTGCGGTGCCTCCCCTTGTTCGGCCCATTCACCGATAAGGTTGCAGACCAATCGACGGAAATACTCATGGCGGGTGTAGGAAAGGAAGCTGCGTGAATCGGTCAGCATACCAACAAATCGGCTGAGCAGACCCACATTCGCCAGCGCCTTCATCTGGGCGAGCATGCCGTCCTTCGTATCATTGAACCACCATGCTGCACCAAGCTGGATTTTGCCAGGAATGCCCCCGCCTTGGAAGCTGCCAATGATCGCTGCAAGGACTTCATTATCCCTTGGATTTAAGGAATACAGAATCGTTTTGGGTAACGCCTGCTGCTGCTCTAACGCATCGAGCAATCCAATCATTGCTGATGATAGCGGTGTATCATTCACGGCATCGTAACCGGTATCCGGCCCAAGTTTGGCAAACATCCGCGTGTTATTATTACGGGCTGCATTAATATGGAACTGCATCACCCAACCCCGCTCTGCATACAGTTTGCCAAGAAACGTCAGTGTGACCGTCTTATACTTGTCCTCTTCCTCACGAGTTACCTTCTGACCTGCAAGTGCCTTTGCAAAAATCTCACCCGCTTCTTCTCGCGTAGCCACACCGTAAGGAACATAATCCAGTGCATGGTCAGAGACTCGGCCGCCTGCGGAATGGAAGAATTCCACACGGGACTCCAGCGCAGCAAGGAAGGATTCATAATCTGAAATTGCAGTGCCGGATGCTTGTGACAACTTGCCCACCCATTCAGTGAATGTATCCCGGTTTAATTCCAGTCCTTTATCCGGGCGGAAAGAAGGCAATACCGCTGTATCAAAGCCCTCGATCTCCTGAATCTTCAGATGATACTCCAGCGAATCGGTTGGATCATCGGTTGTGCACACAACAGTGACATTGGATTTGGTAATCAGATCACGTGCACCGAATCCGTCACTGTTCAGCTTGGCATTTACTTTATCCCATATAGCTGGTGCGCTAGTCTCATTCAATACTTCGTAAACGCCGAAATATCGCTGTAATTCCAAGTGAGACCAGGCGTACAGCGGATTACCAATCATCATGGGTACTGTTTTGGCGTAAGCCAGGAAACGATCGTAATCGGTTACACCTTCGCCGCCAGTCACATATTGCTCTTCAATTCCGTTTGCGCGCATGAGCCGCCACTTATAGTGATCACCGTATAACCAGGCCTCCGTAAGATTGCCAAAGGTTTTGTTCTCGTAGATCTCCTGAGGACTGAGGTGGCAATGATAGTCAATAATCGGCATGTCTTTGGCATAATCCTCATATAACTTGACCGCCGTTTCATTATGCAGCAAAAATTGTTCATCCAGAAAAGATTTCATTCGCCTCGCACGCTCCCTTTAGGTGAGTTTACGTTCATATGGGTTCACTTCCCATCTTTACGCTACACTGTTTGCCATCAAAGTTCAATATAAAATGATAGCGTTATCAAAAAAGGTTGATTTAGGCATATATTCGCGAACAAGGTATACTGGATTTAACGCAGGGATGCTGATCTGAAGATCACACAAGGAGATGAATTTGAATGAAAATTACTTTTCTCGGCACAGGAGATATGTTCAGCGTGGAGCAGCACCACAATAGTATGTTGGCTGAATTTGAAGACACGCATCTGGTCATTGATTTTCCGGAATCCAATGCCAAAGCACTCAAGGAATATGGATTCGCCATGACCGATATCCACAATGTTTTCATTACGCATCTACACGAAGATCATATTAATGGTGTACAGATGCTGGGTTATTACACACAGATTGTGGGCGACCGCAAACCCCGTCTGTTCATCCATGAACAATTGGTAGATCCGCTCTGGAACATTCTATCCCCCGGCATGAGCTACACAACGGATGGTGAACGTACCTTAAGCGATTACTACGATGTCGTTCCCCTGCCAGATGGAGGCACATTCGAACTGGGCGGTGTGACGTTTGAGACATTTCGGACGCAGCATGTTCCCGGTATGGTCAGCAATGGGCTGCTCGCCAAGCCTTACTTCTATTACAGTGCAGACAGTACACTCGACCAGGAACGGGTGGAGCAAGTTGCCGCTGATGTGCAGCTAATTTTCCATGAATGTCATATGCATGATCTGGTCATCAAATCTCATACCTCATTGAAGGATCTGGAGCAACTGCCAGTTGAAGTGAGACAGAAAACCGTGTTGATGCATTATCATGACGAGTACGCGGATGCGAACAAACGGGAACAATTCAACCGGGATCATGATCTGCGGATGGTTGGTACGCTGGAATCATTTGAACTGGAGTAGGTAAACGGAGAGAATTAGATAATTGATGGATTCGTACCGTAATCTTGCTGTATTCGTTCTGTATTCTAATGGAGGTAAGTGGTATGGAATATCGATTTGAACAAGATCACTTTTTGATATATTCTCCTGCAAGAAGCACCAGTAATGGAGACATCATGGTGGTTAAATTACTGGACAGACCATTTAAGGATAAAGTTGAATTCCTTGTTAACAGCAAAAACTATGAGTGCACTACACACCATGAATATTTAAACTTTGAGCCAACTTCTCATCATAAACCTGAAAAGCCTGGAGCATTTTCAATGGAACGAAGTGAGTTCAATCAAATGTGGGATACGATGAATCAATATTTTGAAAAGCAATAACCTTACTATTTTAAAACCGGCAGCGTCTACTCAGTTTCCTCATACGTAACGAGTTAGCGCTGCCTTTCTATTAATCTACTCTCTCCCAATACCTCATATACTCAATCGTTCTCGGAGACGGCTCGGCATGGATATAAAAATAATCTTCCGTTCGCTGATTATTTGGGCCATAAGAAATTTTGATATACATATCTGCATAACGCTGGATGATATTGCTATCGATCTCCGCTTTTGGCTTCAAAACATAGTTAAGCTAACGAATCTGAGAAGCCTTAATGCGTCCAAAATCCGAGGTTTCAGTATTCTAACCAATCTCAGACGCGTTAATCTGTTGATATTGCTCCAATTGGCGCTATTAAAATCACTTTTGGGAGTAATAAGGTTACTGAGATTCGTTAGGAATTCAATAAGGCTAATTTGGTGTAAATAGGGCATGCTGAGTTCGTTAGGAGTTCTGCTGAGTTGGAGTTTTAGTCATACATAGAAAAATGCAAAAAAACCACCTGAACATAGGAGTCTATCTCTCCTGTTCAGGTGGTTAACGATCTATTTATACACCATTTTTATATCCATCGGTGCATCTTTCTTATTCTGCCTGATATATGCCATTCTGTCTGCCACATGCCGTTACTCAGCGTCAGCGCAGTCCTCATTCTGCTCTGGAAGGGCCCATACCGAGACACCTCCACCGCACACATGGAAGGTGGCCCAGCCGTCTTCCTCAATGGTAATCTGATCCTCACAACTGTTCGTCAGATCCACCCAGACTTCACCAGCACGATGCTCTCCGACGAACATTCTCTTCTCGCCGTCATCACCATTGGAGATGACCACCGCACATCCGGAACCTTCGATTTCCTCTACGCCACGACGAACCCAACCAATCGTATTGGCGTGATCGAAGTAATCTTCCTGTTCTCCATATGCCTTGTTGCAGCGGGCAGACAGCAGAATGTCCAGAATTTCTTTTTTGCCATCCACAGGTTCAGGTCCACCAATACCGTAATAATCCCCGTAAAATACAACCGGATAACCATCGCGACGTAATAGCGTCAATGCATAGGCGCTCGGCTTAAACCAGTCACCAATCCAGGATTCCAACGCCTCATGAGGTTGGGAGTCATGGTTATCTACGAAGGTTACCGCATGGGTAGGATGGGTCTGAACCAAGGTGTCATCAAAAATTTTGGAGAGATCAAAGTCTCTGCCTGCAAGAGAAGCCTCATGCAATTTGTAGTGAAGAGACACATCAAACAGATCGATCTGATAGTCTACCGTATCAAGGAATTCACGACATGCATCCAGGTTCGAGTTCCAGAACTCACCTACGATGTAGAAATCCTGACCGCGTTTGCGGATCATCTCTGCTGCGAACTCCTTAATAAATTCGTGGTTGATATGCTTAATCGCATCCAGCCGGAACCCGCCGCACTGGAGGGTGTCGATCAACCATTTCCCCCAATCGATCATCTCGCGCCGCACATCCGGATGGTTATAATCTATGTTGGCGAACATCAGATAATCGTAGTTACCAAACTCATCATCGACATTCTGATTCCAGTTCTTGTTCTCACCTGCGATGCGGAATACACCTGTTCGTTCTCCCTTGGCGTCAAAGTCTGTACCGTTGAAATGTTCAGAGCTCCACTTAAAGGAGGAGTATTGATCGCCGCGACCCGGGAATGTGAATTTGGTCCAGCCCTCAATTTCGAACGGCTCAGAAATTTCCTTCGTCCGATCATTGGGGTCAACCTCGATCACTTTAAAGACTTCCGTCTCATCTGCTCCGGCCTTGTGATTCATGACCAGATCCACATAGACGGCAATTCCGTTCTTCTGACACTCGGCAATGGCCTCCACCAGTTCCTGCTTGGTGCCATATTTGGTCCGCACGGTACCCTTTTGATCAAATTCGCCCAGATCGTACAGATCATATACACCATAACCTGTATCTTCTGCTGACACTGCCTTGGTTACGGGTGGTACCCATACCGAGTCAATGCCTTTGGCTTTCAGTTCCGGGGCCATTTCAGCCAGTCGCTTCCAATGATCTCCGTCTGCAGCCAGGTGCCATTCAAAAAACTGCATCATGGTATGATTTCTCTTCATTATAACCGACCTCCTTGATTGCTTTCGAAGCGGACCGCGGAACGGATAGGGTAATCGCCGTTGTTCGTTCGTTGCTAACCAAGTTATAACCCTTTCACCCTACCCTTCAATCATGTAAAGGAAAGAAATCTGAAAAAAATGTTAAACTCCTTGGTTCCGCATTTGCCTGATTCCATTGGAACTGCTCTGAAGATGCAATATCAGATTCGCTTATAGTCCTGCCACTCCTCGGGCAGCAGGGAACGGTACGGTTCTTGGATAAAACGATCGTCCACCAGCACCAACACGCCCTTGTCTTCTTCCGTTCGAATCAGCCGTCCACCCGCCTGCAGCACCTTATTCATCCCTGGGAAAATATAAGCGTAATTAAATCCGTTGCGTCCTGTACGATCATAATAATCACGTAATACGTTGTTCTCCAGACCAATCTGCGGCAGCCCCGCACCTACCACCACGACGCCATTCAAGCGGTCTCCCGGCAGATCGACACCCTCCGAGAATACACCACCCATGACGGCAAATACCAATCGTGTTCGTTCAGGGTTGGGTTGGAATCCATCCAGAAACTGCTCCCGTTCCAGCTCGTTCATGCCCTGCTTCTGTATGACCGTATCCGCTTCACATGGAAGCTGTGCATAGGTTTCATAGATCTCGCGCATATAAGGGTAAGACGGGAAGAACACCATCAGATTGCTGTTCGGCCACTCGCTTACCAGCTGTTGCAGCATCTCCGCAATGGGTCGCCGGGATTGCTCCCGGTCTTTATAACGCACAGATAAGGGCATGAGTCTCACATCCAACTGTTCACGCTGAAATGGTGAGGGAATCTGCAATGTATAATCTTCTTCCTCTGCACCCAGCATATCCCGATAATAGCGAAGAGGTGACAAGGTTGCCGAGAAATGAATGAGGGAGCGGAATCCTTTGGCTGTCTGACGAAGCAGTACCGAAGGATCGAGGCAGAATAACTTCACTCGCACTTCACTTCGAACGCACTCTGCATACGTGATGAAACGTTCATCATACAGCTTGGCAATACGCAGAAAATTCTGTGCCGTAAAGTAAGCATCCAGCAGCAGCTGATCCGTCTCGGCATTGCCCGAACCACCTTCAACGAGACATTGCTCCGCAACCATGACAAAAGGCTCCAACCGTTCAATCAGTTCCTCCGGTGCCTCCTGTTGAATGATCTTTCCTTCTTCTCCACCGTTCTTCCGAAGGGTAATCAGATACTTATCAATGGCCCCGGTGTAGTCAACAATGGCTTTGGCAACAGGCACACTGCTGCCCAGCGACTCGAACTCCCTTTTCACATCCAGGAACACTGCCTTCTCCAGCTCCGCGGAAAACATCGTTCGGCCACGATCGACCAGATTATGAGCCTCATCCACCAGTAACACCGTCTTGCGCTTCTGTTCTTCCAACATTCTTTTCAGAGAAATACGCGGATCAAAAATATAGTTATAATCGCAGATCACCGCATCGGCTGCATATGCCGCATCCAGGGAAAACTCAAACGGACACACCCGATGTTTGCGAGCATACTGCTCGATGACCGGACGTGTCATCAACGTCTCATGTTCCAGCATGTCCAGCACGGCCCCGTTAATACGGTCATAATATCCTTCACACATGCCGCATTGCCCCGTATCACAAGCTTCTTCTTCCTTAAAACAAATCTTATCCTTCGCGGTCAGACTGATCACATGCATCTTCAATCCTTCCGATTGCATCCGGGCAAAAGCTTCCTCTGCCGCCACCCGTGTCGTTGTCCTCGCAGTCAGATAGAACAATCGGCTCGCTTCGCCTTCGCCAATTGCTTTGACCGTTGGGAACAGCACGGACATGGTTTTACCGATGCCAGTTGGTGCTTTGGCCATCAATCCCTGACCCTCACGAATCGTCTTGTATACGGCACCTGCCAGCTTTCGTTGTCCCTCCCTGTATTTGCGAAAAGGAAACGGCAGCTCTTTCACACTGATATCACGCTCTTCTTCATATGCAGCGATCATCTCTGCATACGGCGCATAACCGGCAATCACTTCTGCCGCAAACTGCTCCAGTTCCTGCCTTTCTGCCATTCGGCGAAATCGCCTTTCTTCATGGTTTACCGAATGCACATACGTCAGCTGTACTTGCATACGTGGTTCATCATGCTGAACGGCGTACATATAGGCATACATCATGGCCTGCGCCCAGTGTACTGGAAGACCCTCTCCCAGATCATCCAGATTACCCGCAGTCGATTTGATCTCATCCACCGTCAATTGACCCTCCAACCGGATAAGGCCATCACATCGCCCTTCCACCACATAGGTCAGATCCCCATGTTGGATCTCAGTTTCGAGCACAATCTCTTTTAAATCCTCTTCGGTATACTCCTTCTGTACCCTCTGATGAATTCGAGTTCCCTCCTGCATCGAGGCATTGGTCCGGAACCCTGGACGTATGCTGCCACTGCGGTACACATACTCCACCAAAGGTCTAACCGATATCCGAATTGTTGTTGTCATACGATCACCCGTTCTGTTTGTAGTGATTATACTTTATCATGAAAAGACGTGCTCAAACCAGTTGAACCGCTGATTGGACTCGCTGATTTTCATATGCTATCTTGAGTTATATAAGTTGAACTAGTTGATGTTACACTTGCCACTCCGATGACAGAACAACCTTCCGAGCACTGTTATCCCCAGATTTTTTTTGATCCAAGTTTAATGGGAAAATCCAGTGATAGCCTATGCTTCCGATGTAGCTTTCTTACAGAAAGCTTCAGGCGCACGCTTCGCTTCTTCAGGTTATTTCTGTCCTCTGCGTTCTCGTGTAAACGTATAGTTTAACTTACATGGATTGTATGTATTTATATAAGGAGGCAGCTTCTATGTATATCTATTTGGTTCCTTCACCGATTCCGGATGCACTTGCTGCGTACCCGCATCTCACTTTGCGAAGCGAAGAGCATGTGCGTCTGGCTATTGAATCCGCAGAACGCCTGATGAATATCGAGTCTGATGATAAAGTAGCCGCATATGAAGCTTTCGATGCCGCAGGCTCCTGGACTGGCGGTGGTTACGCTGTTCTGAACAATATCCCTGTTACAGAGGATGGTCGTCACGATTTTGAAGAACGATTTAAGAACCGTGCCCGCAAGGTAGAAGATGAGCCTGGTTTTGTCGGTATTCGTGTGCTTCGTCCTCTCAAGGATGATACGTATGTTGTACTTACACTCTGGCAATCCGAAGAACATTTCAAAGGATGGCAGGAATCCCAAGCCTATAGCCACGCTCACCGAAACCGCAGTACAAGCGAAGGGCTGACTGCACAGAAGCCCACCATGTTCCCCAGACCTTCTTACGTCACAACGTACACGATAGAATAACGGAATGGGTCGCATCTGGCTTTTATCGCAGTAACCCATGTCTTTACACACCTCTTCCTGCGTGGAAGAGGTTTTTTGCCGTCCATTGTTGAAGGCTTTCATTTTTGACACAGCCATGCTGAGATAGGATAATACTTGTTAAATGAAACTTCGGAAGGGAAGGCGGTACCTTGTCACGCAGTTCACTCACCCGATTTCTAAGCGGACCTTTTATATTCTTTACCATCATCATGATGATCAAAAGCTCACTGGCCTGGATCGTTATCTTCGATGACATCCCTATCTGGAAACCTCTGCTGACCGAATTGCCGCTCATCTGGATCGGCTTCTGTCTAATTGAGTGGTTTGCTGCCAAGCGGCGAATGTGGATATACCTTGCCATGAATTTGCTGCTCTCAGGGATTTTCTTTGCAGCCATCATGTACTACAAATATTACGGTGTAATCGTTAACTATCACGCGCTGGCACAGGTGAATCAGGTGACTTCGGTCAAGAGCAGCATGTTCTCTTTGCTTGATCCCTATTATTTGTTTATTTTTGCAGACGTACTGATCACTGGGGGGATACTCGTTCGTCGTCGGATCAAACTCGGGAGTACGGAACGCCCGAATCGCATTCCGCTTGAACGACGTGCCAGAAGACGGGTTGCTTCGGTCATTCTGATCTTGTCCATGATCCTGTGCATGCTTAACATTTATCCCAATCGGGCCAGCATGAGTGAGCTTACACAAGCAGAACAGATGGGCATCCTCGGTTACGAGGCATATACCATCCTGGATCGACCTGATGAACTTGTGCCCATTGCTCACATTGATCAGGCTGCCATCCACCAACTGAAGCAAACGACTCAACTTCCTGCGATTGTGGAGCAGGGTGCAGCCAGCGGACGCAACGTGATCATGCTCCAGTTGGAATCTTTTCAGAACTTTCTGATTGGATTAGAGGTGGATGGACAGGAGATCACGCCCAACCTGAATGAATTGGCTAGACAGAACCTGTATTTTCCAAACTTTTATCAGCAAGTCGGACAAGGAAATACATCAGATGCAGAATTTGTTGTGAATACATCGTTCTACACCCCACCGAACGGGGCAGCAACGACTGTATATGCGGATAAAGCTCTGCCGAGTCTACCCAAGTTAATGGCAGCGAACGGATATCAGACAGCCACATTCCATACAAATGATGTTCGATTCTGGAATCGGGATCAGTTATACAAGGCACTTGGATTCGACCAGTATTATGATATTGATTATTTCGGCACACAGGATTCTATCGCCTTCTCGGCCTCGGATGAAGTACTATATTCCAAAACACTGGATAAGCTGGAGTCCATGCAGTCTTCGGGCAATCCCTTCTATGCCCATATCATCTCCATGTCAGCCCACCACCCGTACACTTTGCCCGAAAACAAGGTGAAGCTGACGCTGCCTGAGCGTTACAAAGATACGTTGCCCGGTGATTATCTGATAGCGCAGCATTATGCAGATCAGGCGGTTGGACAGTTGATTGCAGGACTGAAGGAACGGGGATTATGGGGAAATAGCCTGCTCGTCCTGTATGGGGATCACCTGGGGCTCCCCATCTATTCACTGGATCGGGAAGACAAAGTCGTCATGAAAGAGTTGTATGGTCGGGACTACACATCAGCAGATATGATTAATATTCCGCTCATAATCTCGGCCCCGGGCGTTACCCCGAGTGTGCAACTGGAACAGATCGGAGGTCAGGTGGACATTCTGCCAACGATTGCAGGACTCACCGGCGTATCATTGGAGGACCAATTACACTTCGGACAGGATTTGCTGCGTGAAGGTGGGAATCTTCTACCCGAACGATATTACCTTCCTTCCGGGTCCGTGCTTAACGATGCTTCTCTCTTCATTCCGGCGAAAGGATACGGGGATGGAACGCATTATTCCCTAGCTGATGCGGGTAGACAGGATGCCGGGCAACAGCAGATGGATGTTCCTTCAGAAGAGAACCCTCAGATTTCGGCCGACAATGTACCTCCAGCAATAGTTACATCCAATAACAGTGAAGTTTCTTCTTCACGGTTTATAACCAAGGAACAGTATGATCGAGCATTGGACCTTGCACACTTGTCCAATAGTTATTTGAGCCAGCTACCAGATCGAATGGCTACACAATAATTGAATCTTTTCACTCGAACTCATCCATGCGGCGACCTTCCTCTTTATCACAGAGAAAACGGTCGCTATTTTTTTGCAAAAGCAGACAGTGGCCTATCCATTCGTAAGCAGACCATCAAAGAGCCAGTTGCCTTCCTCGGAACGAATGAAATATAGATCCAATGCACCGTTTCCATCAGACCATACTGTAGCCATATGTAAAATGACACGATCTGAATCCAGCGGATTAAATCCCCGATACTCCAGATTATTCAGGCTAACGTTTTGCAGAAAAGGTACTTCGTAACCCCCCTGATCCAGTTTCGAAATAATGATATTGTTCTGCTTCGATATTTCTATGTTCGGAGAAGACACCGATTCAAGATATGCATAGTCTTTAGATTGCATCGCCGCCATCAGTTTAAACGTAATGTTCAGCGTTTCTCTTAAACTTTCTACTTCTTCCTGCTCTTTTGCGTTTTTTTCATCTTTTTCCTTCTGGTTGTTCCGCACCTGCTCCTTCAGCAGTTCGTTTTCCTTCTGAACTTGTTCGGTATCTATGGCATCCTTGCGTTCCCTCTGCTGTACATCTGGTAGTGAAGCATCGTCACTTGAAGTGCAGGCTGTTAAAAATAAAGCGAACATCGATATGAACAAGATTCTGCTTTTTCTCATCTAATCCCCTCCTTAAATAAAAATGAAAATAAACATATATCTTCCATATTAATGGTAACATATCCCATGCAAATAAAAAGAGTATCTCGTTTGTTCTGAAAAATAAACCAAAAAGACCCGAACCCTGTTAGTCCAGGCTCGGGTCTTTCATATGATTACAACGGCAGTAACGCAACCGACTTGCGAGCAGTCAATTGCTCTACCATGGCAAGCCATTCCTGCGGTTTGTTCGGTAACACCGCATAATATCGATTCAGGAAATCAGCCACCAGGCTTGCTGGTAGTTCACCAAGCGACTCATTACCTGGCATGAAGCACAGATCCAATCCGCCAACTGCTTCACCGTCACCTTGCCAAGATGGATGAACATATGGGAAGTCCAGACGCTGGTACCCTAGATGGGACAATACTTCGCGACGCACATACGGGTCCATCGGCTTGATCCCGCCAAATTCGTGATCCTGACTCAGATAAGGGTTATAGATTTCGGCAAACATGCCGAACAATTCTTTCCCGTTTGCCGCAGCCAGCTTCTGCAGATCACGCTTGCGGTGATTCGCCAGGAAACTGCCGATGCCCAGACCTTCACGCCCAATAATCGTAAAGTCCGTCATGGCTACATTCCAATCCTCGTAATAACGGTACTCTGTCGCGCCAACGACTTGTCCCTCATGCACAGCCACGAATACCCGAATACCCGGATCTTCCAATGGTTCTGCCCAGAGCGGGAAGTCCAGCACTTCTTCCCTCGGGAAAATCTCCTGCATCAGCTTGTGCATCTGGGCAAACAATGGATCGTTAATGGATGTAATACGCGTGAATTCCATGGATAAATGCCTCCTTGATATGAATGTATATTTTAATCATTCGTGTATATAACTCGTTCAAAATTGGGTTTGATCTGTAATGGTGATCGCTATAATTTTTGCGGCTTGAAAGCTCAAGGAAGCAAATCTTATCGAAATGGATTCCGCCACTCCATCAAGGCAGCATAATTACACGACTCTTCATCGTCCAGATAATCTGCGGTTACGCCTACGGGCATGCGGCCACAACGAAGCAAGAACGATATCACCGGGTCACGCTTCTCTCCCGCGGATACTTGGTCCAGATATTCCTGTGCAGACAGTTGGTCTGCAACCAGATGATAACCCGGCATTCTACCGGCACCTAGTAACCGGTCCATACCCTGTGCAATCACCAGGTGGTACATCGCCTGCATCATAAGCTGAGCCAGTCCCCACTTGCGGTACTTCGGACGAACACAGAGATCAACAATATACAGCGTGTTGCCATCCGACTGGTGGTTACGAATATAGCCGTCATCCGTTACTTCGGCCCAGGTATGACTCGCCGGATGTGCAGGGTCCCACTGCATCCGCAGCGAAGTCATCGATCCGGCCAATTCTCCATCCAATTCAATGCAGATGGCCCCTTCCGGGTAATGCTGCACATGACTGTTGAGCTGCTCGTGACTCCAGAGCAGCTCTTCCGGATAAGGAGGAGGGAAACTCTCCGCCTGAATGCGAATGAGTTCCTCAAAGTCGGCTGCAATATAATTGCGGACGACTGCCTTTACCCTTTTACCATTCCGCTCCGGGTCGGTGATCAGCATTTCTTTCGTATACATGTTGCCGGATCGCCCCTTTCCACTGACAAATGAATTCTGATAAATGTTCCGATGTCCTGTTCGTTTATAAATGGCGTTGCCTACTCCCAATCGGTATACAGATCAGTTCGGCGGTCACGCCAGGTCGTTACCGATCCACGTTCACGCACCTCATATAATAAGTCCAGATCCAGATCGGCGGTCACAATCATATCGTTGTTAATCTCACCCTCGGCCAGAATGCCACGTGGCGGGAATGGGATATCATTCGGCGTAATGATTGCAGCTTGTCCATAGTTGGCACGCATGAAGTCAACCGTCGGCAAGTTACCCACCGTTCCGGTTAACACCACATATACCTGATTCTCCACCGCGCGGGCATGACTCGTATAACGCACACGATAGAATCCGTGACGATCGTCCGTGCAGGAAGGACAGAAGATCACGTCAGCACCTTTGGCTTTGGCCATGCGCACAATTTCCGGGAATTCAATGTCGTAACAGGTCAGCATGGCAATACGGCCTTTATCGGTGTCGAACACCTCAAGTCCATCTCCGGGAGCCATGTTCCATTCCTGTACTTCGGTTGGCGTAATGTGAATCTTGTCTTGGCGCACGATGCGACCATCCGGGTAGAACATGTGGGCTGTATTATATAGCTTCCCTTCACGGCGAATGACGTGGGTTCCCCCGATGACGTGCATGCCGTACTTGGCAGCAAGTGACATGAACAGTTGTTCATATTGTTCCGTAAAGTTCGGCAGATCTTCAATGGTCAATGCATTGCCTTGTTTGTCCCCAATGGACATTAATTGCGTTGTGAAAAATTCCGGGAACAGCACAAATTCAGTTCCGTATTCACTCGCTGTCCGTATGTAATGCTCAGCCTGAGCGGCGAACTGCTCAAACGAGCTGATTGTGTGCAATTGGTATTGTACAGCGGATACCCGTAGTTTCATATTCGTACACCTCCACCATTATTATGCTTCCATTGTAACAACGATCCGGGGTCAACAAAAGAGTATTTACACTGGGCAATACAATGACAGAACAACCTCCCGATCGCTTCCTTACTCACCCAACATCGACTGTGTGAATCCAATCCACTCTCTCGTGGCAAAAGACAGATAACGGTCCTTCCGCCAGATCATGCCGAGCTGCCATGGAATCACCGGTTCCACCACGGGTATAATGCGCACGCGCATGTGATCCACCTCACGACAGATCGTTTCCGGTAGTAAGGCTACACCCAGATTGGCGGCAACCATCGCGCTGAGCAGATCCCACTGAGAGCTCTCATATACCACACGGGGCTGGAATCCCGCATGCTGACAAGCCACAATAATCCGGTCATGCAACGCAAAATCCTCCCGAAAGAGTACAAAGGCGTCGTTTTCCAGTTCATGCAGCGCAACCGCTTCTTTCCCCGCAAGTGGATGTGAGGGATGTACGAGCAGGTTTAGCTTCTCTTTGACAAACACAAAATGATCCAACAGCTCATCCACGGTTGGCAGTACTGCAACGCCAATATCCAGAGCACCACTGATCACATCCGCCTCCACTTTTTTGGCACCATCCTCAAATAGCTGAATGGTCACCTGCGGGTAGGCTTTGTGAAATTCACCAATGATCATGGGGAAAAAGCTGGACCCCACCATCGGCGGCAAGCCAATCCGCAGATGCCCTTTCTTCAAGTTCATCAGATCGTCCAATTCGGATGACAGACTGCGGAATGATTTTTCGATCTCAAGCGCCTGCCGGAAAAACACATGGCCTGCATCAGTTAGTTCCACCTTTTTGCCATAACGGTCCAGTAGCGTGATCCCCAATTCCTCTTCAAGACTCTTGACCGTCTTGCTGATGGTCGGCTGGGTGATATACAGAACCTCGGCGGCTTTGGTGAAGCTCTGCTGCCGGGCAACTTCCAGAAAATATTGCAAATGGCGGATATCCATCGGTTGATCCCCACCTCTCATAGACAAATGGAATAATAAACATTCTTAATATGCATTTTACTCATGAAAGAATGCCATGTAAAATTTATGATATCAAATGATTCATTTTCATAATAACTCAAATGATTACGTTGATTATATAAGGAGGGATTGAAGTGAAAAAATGGGGCCTTGGTATTTCACAGGTTGCGCTCTTAATGGTTTTTTCACTGCTTATGGACCTGCTGGCCCGTACTATCCATCTTCCTGTACCGGGTTCGATTCTCGGTATGGTTGTGCTATTCATTCTGCTTCAGACTCGTGTCGTGAAGCTACGCTGGATTGAAGTTGGAGCTGCATGGCTGCTCGGTGAGCTATTATTATTTTTCATCCCGTCAGCCGTTGGCATCATGAACTATATGCCCATGCTGGAGCATGACGGACTGCAGATTTTATTCATCGTACTACTTAGTACTTTCCTGGTCATGTCCTGCACAGGCCTGGTGGCTACACGAATTGCCAAACGAAAGGAGCGTCACACTGGATGATTGGATTTCTCTGCTTGTTGTTAACCGTTGGGATCTATGGGGTAGCCAAACGAATGTATCGTAATCTGCCGAAAGTGTATCTGTCTCCGTTGCTCATTACGCCGCTTCTTGTCGTTGGCATATTGCTCGCAACGGGAACGGATTATACCACGTATAGTAGTGGTGGCAAATGGCTGAGTCTGCTTCTTCAACCGGCCACCGTGGCTTTTGCCGTACCGCTCTACACCTTTTTCCATGTACTCAAAAAACATATTTCCGAGATTGTCTTCAGTGTCATGACAGGCTCGGTGGTTGCGGTGCTGTCTTCGGCCCTGCTTGCCAAATGGCTGCAACTGGATTCAGGACTGATCCATAGCTTGATCCCGCGTTCCATTACAACTCCAATTGCGATGAACGTATCCGCAACGATTGGGGGAATTCCGGCAATTACCGCAGTTTTTGTTATTATGACCGGCCTGCTCGGGGTGATTATGGGACCTTCTATCGTCAAGATGCTGCGCATCGATGGGGAGATTGCACGAGGCACACTGTTTGGAACCGGTGCCCATGGCACAGGGACATCCAAGGCGTTTGAACTGAGTTCCCTGACAGGTACCATCTCTAGCATCTCCATGGTGCTCGCTGCATTATTCACTTTAGCCGTTGCACCTATCCTTTCCAAACTTATTTTCCCATAATAGATGGAATTATCCCACTTTTTTGAAATATTATTGTTGTATTAAAGCCCTTTCTTCCTTACAATAAGGACAGGTTTTAATTGTGAATATTGCGGGGGAGATGCGATGAAAAGAACCGGAATGAAGAGATCTCTGGACCGTCTTGGACGAATTGTCCTTCCCAAAGAAATGCGGGATACGATGGAAATCCATATCGGCGATCCGCTTGAGTTTTTCATTGAAGGGAAAGAGTTGATTTTAAGAAAGTACAAATCAACATTATGTATTTTTTGCGGTGATGTAGACACGGAAATGTATTTCAAAGAACAATTCATCTGCCGGACTTGTGCAATTCAATTAAAACACCCGGATGACTCTCCCGACTGGTTCGTACCTCAGAACAAACAGGCTCCTGCACCCGTGGAGCGTCCTGCTACCAAATCCGCCCCTGTCTCATCTCCCGCTAGGGAAGAAGGGACCACAGCTGACAACCAAGAATACCCGGACCTGCGGCCAAAGACGGCACGCATGCTGCAACAGATGAAAGAAATTGTTGAACAGAATCCTGGTTTGGCTCAACAGCAAATTGCGGAAAAGCTTGGCATTAGCCAAGGACGCGTCTCTCAATTAAAAAAGTTACTATAATCAAAATGGCATTTGATCATTTATAGTCAGAAGACCTTCCAATTTAGGAAGTCCCGCTGCAAGAGAACCCGTTGTTTTTCGTGGGTTCTTCTTTTTTTATATAAAATCCATTCAACCATAAAAAAGATGACCTATGCTCATCTGCAGCGGCCATCTCATGATATCGTTTCAAATCTTCTATTTATCTCTCACTTATACCTGAATCGCATCCATCTGGCCTTCTTCTTCCGCTTCCAATCTGCGCATGCCCACAATCAGGACAATAATGTTAGCTACCAACAACACAGCCGGGAATGGAACCGCAGCATATTGTGCATAGATTAGATGACTTCCCACGGCTCCAATTAGAATGAATGTCAGTATGCCAGAAGCCAGGATACGAGTCCGTGGAATCAGCAGCCCGACTGCACTAAGCAATTCGGCAGCGCCGAGCAGATACATGGTCCATGTTGGATAAGAGAAACTCTCGAATGTCTGAATCATCATGTCTGCTCCACTAATTTTATTAACCCCCGTGATGACAAACACACCTGCAAGCACAACCAAAAAAATATAACCCAAAATTTTGTTCATATGTAGATCCTCCTGTGACAAATTATATGTTCCTACTATGTAATGATTATTTTTGCTGTACATTGTAAAAAAAGAATCTATGTAAAAGTTCCCACAGGGTCACTCTGTTTTCAACCGTTCAGCCCAGTTCAATTTTCAAAATAGTACGCGTTCATATTATACGTATTATTTATCACCAACTTACTTTTATGAAGTTAGTATATAATAATAATATAATTTCTTCAAGTAATTTTTCACCGTATGATGTATAATACATACAAAAGGTATGTTACAGTATATTTTGTAGTAACCCTCATTTCATTTACTTGAATGTTCTACCATTCCAAGAGTGGCCGAAACCATGTCCTTTCATATACAACTGCGTAGAAAATGATCTTGAATCGAGGTGAATACGTTGAAACTGAGAAAAGCAAAAGCACCAAGTCCCTGTATGATCACTCAGGCGATAGACATCATAGGCAAGAAATGGGTACTGTTAATCATGTACCAACTGTTGTCCGGACCCAAACGGTTCACGGAGCTTGAAGCAGAGATGGCGATCAGTGGACGACTTTTATCGGAGAGATTGAAGGAAATGGAGACGGAAGGTATCGTAACCCGGCATATGTTTCCGGAGATTCCTCCTCGTGTAGAGTATGAATTAACACCCAAAGGTAGAGCGATTGAACCTGTCATTGATCAGATCTACAGCTGGTCTTCCGACTGGTTGAAACAACAGAAATCCGAGTAATGTGAATTGCCGTTCCATTCATCTCCACTCGACACAAATACGCCTGAATCAGGCTGATCTGCCGATCAGTTTCCGATTCAGGCGTATTTATATTACGTTCAACTTTGATTAATGAGAGAGATGCTTTGAGGGCTGAAGCTTGACAGGCAGACCGGAATCAGCCGATGCCAACGCCGCTGTCGTAATCTCCTGTGTACGGCAGGCATCCGCATAATCGGACAGGATTCGTGAACGGTCCCCGGTACGCAGGGCATGAATGAACGCTTCATTCTCACGCTCGTATGGATTAGGTCCTGCAGAAATCTCCAGGCCTGCCATCGCATGTGTTGCGGCACTTGGCAGAAGCAAACGTTCTGGTGTCCAGTCCCACACACCTGCATCCGTGTAGAATTGAAGCCCTGCGCCGCCCTCCCCGTCTGGCAACAGACAGGTATTGGCGATGCTTGCAATCGCTCCACTTTCCAGCTTGAGTGTCACATTCGCCACATCAGCAACGCTGACATGCTCATGTTTCTCATGCATGCTTCGCTGAGCTGCTACAGCATATACCTCCGTAACTTCTCCTGCACAATACCGAAGCAAGTCTACAATATGTGTAGTCTGCTCTACGAATTGTCCTCCAGAACCGTCCTGACGCCGCCACCAGGCAACCCCTGGCATTCCGCCCATCCAGCGGCCAAGAGCCATGCCGACCGTCTGTTCTTTCATCGCTTGTTGCAGTACTTGAGCAGCCTCCTGATAACGGAAATGGTATCCGACAGAGGTTAACAATCCGCTCTTTTGCACCTGATCCAACACCTGACGCGGCACGTCCATTCCGGTGCTCAAAGGTTTCTCCACCAGGAATGGAATACCGCGGCGGATTAATTCGGACTCTATCGATCCGTGAGACATCGGAGGCACACAGATATACACCGCATCCAGCTTCTCACCATCCAGCATATGTTCAAGTTCCCCGTAACCAACAGCATCATAGACAGAGGCCATAGCCTCTGCCTTTTCCAACGTTGTTCCACAGACACTCGCGACACGAACACCTTCCATCCGTGCGAGAATATCCGCGTGCACCTTACTGAACCAGCCTGTTCCAATGATTCCGATCTGTAATGTCATGGATGTAATCCCCTCTCTATGTTACACGCTTACATGTTCCATTCGACTCTCGATCTTGAAATCCTGCCTCAGATTTTGCCGGATGCTTCCAGCAACAGCTGATCCAGTTCCTGTGTATGTTTAACCTCTTCCTCTTCAGACCAGTTCAAACGACCTGCCATATACGAGATAACCGCTGTTTTATAGCGACGAACTTCATCAATACGGAAGAATAAATCACCTGTTCTTCGTACCAAAAAATCAGACGGAGTTACAGCCATCTCTTCATCAATCGCGTAACTTAACATCAACAATAGCTCCTGTGGCATGCCATGAAGCTCGGACTTGGTGCGTGGATCGGGCATTCGCTCATATAGTGCCTCCACATTGGAACCATACGTGCGGACCAGTCGCTCCGCAGCAGGTCGAGCAAGTCCCAAGGCAACACCATCCTTGATCTTGCGCTCCGCGTACGATACAAATCCAGCCGAACCCCCTACGTCACCGCCAGAGATGGGCATCTTTTTTGTTACACAAGGGCCTATGGGATGTCCACTCTCCTGCTCCATCTGGCGTGCGACCAGATCAACGACCATCTCTGCCATTTTACGGTATCCGGTTAACTTGCCCCCGGCAATCGTAATCAGATTGGAATCAGAGACCCAGACTTCATCTTTACGTGAAATTTCGGAAGGATTCTTGCCTTCCTCATGAATGAGTGGACGCACACCCGCCCATCCTGATTCCACGTCCTCGGTACCAATGTGCACATCTGGAAACATGCCATTGATTGCATCAATCACATAATCGCGATCCGAGTCGGAAATTTGCGGGTGTGCAGGATCGTCCTGATATACGGTGTCGGTTGTTCCGACATAGGTTTTGCCATCACGTGGGACTGCAAACACCATTCGACCATCTGGTGTATCAAAATAGACGGCCTGCCTCAATGGGAATCGTTCACCATCAAAGACCAAATGAATGCCTTTGGTCATCTGGAGCGTTTTACCCTGGCGTGAGCCATCCAATTCCCGCAGACCGTCCACCCATGGACCGGAAGCGTTGATCACCTTGCTTGCTTTCAGCGTATAGGTCTGCCCATCGATCTGATCCATGGCCTGAATACCTGTAATTTGGCCATCCTCCTTCAGGAAACCTATCGCCTTGACGTAGTTCACTGCCTGTGCCCCACGTTTGACAGCTTCTTTCAACACTTCAATGGTGAGCCTGGCATCGTCAGTGCGATACTCCACATAGAGTCCACCACCCAACAATCCCTGTTTGCGTAATAAAGGTTCACTATCTGACACCGCTCCAGCATTCAACATTTGGCGTCGTTCACTGCGCTTCACCCCGGCGAGCCGATCATACACCATCAGTCCAATGGATGTGCTGAATCGGCCGAACGTACCTGCCGTATAGATCGGTAACAACATCGGTTCCGGTGTTGTCACATGTGGCCCATTCTCATAAACGACAGCCCGCTCCCGTCCTACCTCAGCAACCATTTTCACTTCATATTGCTTCAGATAACGTAATCCGCCATGGACAAGTTTGGTCGAACGACTGGATGTACCTGCTGCAAAATCCTGCATTTCTACAAGCGCTGTCTTCAATCCGCGTGAAACGGCATCCAATGCAATCCCTGCGCCTGTAATCCCCCCGCCAATAATCAATATGTCAAAATGTGCATTCATCATGCTTTGCAAATATTCGGTCCGGTATGCTGACGAGAACGTATTTGTCATTCTTGAACCTCCCATTGATTCCTTAGTGTTTCCGTAAAAAAACAAAAAAAAGGACCACGTCATTCGCTCAGCAATTGCTGAGCGGCACGTGGTCCCTCCCGATCTCCAGACATCATTTTTTAACTTGTGCCTTTATCCTATCACAGATTTTTCACGGCGTGAAGTCCTGAAATGACACATTATTCAAAAAATATTCAAAAACTCGTTCTGCCAAAGGATGGAATTTTAAATTAATCCACTAACCTTGTTTTTTTCCTTATAGTGGGTATATGTTTTGGCTACTCCAGGAAGAATAACCCTGTAAATCATGCATCATTTTCCACCAGTAAATATCATTTATAACATATGTTTAGTTAAAAAGTACAAATACCCACACCAAGGAATATTCATTTCATTTCTTTTATTTAAAAGCCATCGCTGCGTTCACTGCGCGTTTCCAGCCTGCATACAGTTCTGTCCGTTGTTGCTCAGCCATAACAGGCTGGAAGACACGCTCCGTATTTTCATGATCGGTCAATTCATCCGCACTCGTCCAATATCCAACCGCCAATCCTGCCAGATAAGCCGCACCCAATGCCGTCGTTTCATTCACCGTTGGGCGTTCGACAGGAATGCCCAGAATATCACTCTGAAATTGCATAAGAAAATCATTGGCCGCCGCTCCTCCATCCACGCGCAGAGCATGCACGGGAATACCCGAGTCGGATTCCATGGCCTCCAGTACATCTTTGGTCTGATACGCCAACGCCTCAAGCGTAGCACGGATAAAGTGTTCCTTCGTCGTACCTCGGGTCAGGCCAAACACCGCACCCTTAACCTCACTATCCCAATACGGACTGCCCAGTCCCACAAAAGCAGGTACCATATATACGCCGTCCGTTGAAGGCACGCGTGAGGCGTAGTCCTCACTGTCTTTGGATGATCGCAGCATCCTTAATCCGTCACGCAGCCACTGAACCGCTGAACCTGCAACAAAAATACTGCCTTCAAGCGCATATTCAACCTTGCCATTCATCCCCCAAGCAATGGTCGTAATCAGTCCGTGATCGGATTGCACCGGGTTCTCTCCTGTATTCATGAGCATGAAACATCCGGTACCATATGTATTTTTCATACTGCCCTTGGTGTAACAGCCCTGACCAAACATCGCTGCCTGCTGATCTCCTGCCGCTCCCGCAATCGGAATCCGATGACCGAAGAAATGATAGTCTGTCGTGTGTGCATACACCTCGGATGAACCTCGCACTTCTGGCAGCATGGCCTTAGGAATGTCGAGTATCTCCAATAATTCGTCATCCCATTGCAGATCATAGATGTTATACATCAGGGTGCGTGAGGCATTGGATATATCCGTGACATGTGTCCCCCCGCTTAGTTTCCAGATCAGCCAGCTATCAATCGTGCCAAACAGTAATTCACCCTTCTCTGCCCGCTCCCGGGCACCAGGGACATGATCCAGAATCCATTTGACCTTCGTTCCCGAGAAGTACGGATCGATCAGTAGTCCTGTTTTGCGGCGGAAAAGGTCCCCGAGACCTTGCATCTTCAATTCATCACAGATATCTGCAGTCTGTCTGGACTGCCATACCACTGCATTATAGATCGGTCTGCCTGTTTCTGAGTCCCATACCACCACAGTCTCCCGCTGATTGGTAATTCCAATTCCCGCAATCTGAACCGGTTTGATGCCGCTCTCTGCCAGACATGAAGCCATCACGGCAAGAATGGAACTCCAGATTTCATTGGCATTCTGCTCTACCCAGCCCGGCTTGGGGAAATACTGGGGGAATTCCTGCTGTGCAATGTGCACGATCTCTCCATCACGGTTAAACAGAATAGCTCGGGAGCTTGTCGTTCCCTGATCCAGAGCCAATATATACTTTTCCATACAGATAACCTCCTGTTGTGGGTTCTTTTTACGGTGTAAGCGATTTCTCAAAGTGTCGGATCAGATCTGCATTGGATGTGGTCACTGCCGTAGCCCCGACGCCAAGCGCAAGTTCAACCTCTTCCGGTGATCGAATCAATCCCCCTGCAATAATAGGGATACCGGTACGCACAGACACTTCCGCAATAATATGCGGAATGACGCCAGGTAGTACTTCAATATAATCAGGTTGAGTTTTGGCCAGCAACAGATAACTTTTCTCCAGAGCATGAGTGTCCAGCAGAAAAATACGCTGAATAGCCATAATGCCCTTCTGCTTCGCTTTCTGAATGACACTTGCACGTGTAGAGATTAGTCCTGCCGGACGAATGTGCTGACACAGATACTCTGCCGCATACTCATCATTCTTCAATCCCTGTACCAGATCTGCATGCAAAAGTATCTTTTTGTCATATCGCCGCGCCTCGTCCATCACACTCTGAAGCTGTGCAATATGGGTTTCCAGCATCACCCCATAGGTATAAGGGCCTTCAATCATCGCTTCAAACTGCTTCATGCTCTTCGCAGCTGGCAATATACGTTGTCCCTCAAATGGCACCTTCGTTCCTCCCGCATTCATCAGATGCCTATATTGTATAATCCGTCCAGTGAGAACGGCAAGCCATTCCGTAAATCAGGAAAATCTGGTTGCTTGCCGGGTATCAAGATCACACCAAAAAGCCGTTGCTGTATTTCTCCTTAATGGAGAGTACAACAACGGCTACCCAGTTAATCGTGCCCTTTAATGAATCATCATTAAGCCTGTGCATGCGGAAGCAGCGTCTCTGCCCCGGCCCAGCCATCATTTTCTGCCAAGTGACCGGAACGGTTCACTTTGGTCTGCAGATATTTTTCATTGAACGCAGAGCGGTCTCCCCACAGCGGGACACGTCCGCCCACATTCAATCCCGCTTCCTGCAAGGCAGCCAGCTTCCGCGGATTATTGGTAATCAATGTTACCGGTGCGGAGCGAAGCGCACGCAACACTGCAATTGCATCGTCATAATTACGAGCATCGTCCGTAAATCCAAGCTGCAAGTTCGCATCTACCGTATCCAGACCTTCTTCTTGCAAAATGTACGCCATCGCTTTGCTGAACAGACCGATGCCACGTCCCTCATGGTTCGCAAGATAGAACAGGGCACCTGCTCCGTGAGCAGCGATCATTTTCATGGATTGCTCCAACTGGAAACCGCAATCACAGCGTTTGCTGCCAAAGATGTCGCCTGTATGACAGATGCTGTGCATCCGAATTAATGCTTCTTGTGCGTCGGCAAAATCGCCATAGACCAGAACACTGGATTGTTGACGCTCTGCCAGTTCAGCAGCAGCTAGGGATTCAATTAACTCGCCGCTCTCCATCGCTTTGTCCGATTTCATCCAGCTATACCACTGAAATGTCTTGGTCTCCCCATCGAGGTTAACCGGAAGCTTGATCGGTCCCACCAGGTATATAAACTCTTTTCCACTCGGAAAAGTCTGAATTTTGGGGGCAAGCAGTTGAATAATATGTGAATTGATCATTGTCGTTCCTCCTGTTTAGGCCAACTTGTCTGTTGATTGATTCGCATCCAGAGCGAAAATGGATCACTCGGATATTATATAGTACGTATCTATATTATTCTCATCATCATTAGTTACTTTATGTAAGTTAGTTTAGAATAAAAATTATAATGTGTCAAGTAACTTTTATTTTTAAAGTAACTACCCAATTTATGTTACGCAATGGACACAAATATGTGTTTCATTTCAGGAATATTGGGTATGAGTTTATAAACTGCTCATACACTAAAGTTGTAGTCCAAAGCACTTCATGCCTCGAACTTAACGATGAGGGGGTAATACACATGATCCGCCGGAAAAGAACATGCTGGACAGCCATACTGATGGTCTGCGTCCTGCTCATAAGCGGATGCTCCATCTGGCCCGGACAGGACGATTCAGCGAACAACAAAAAGGTAACGCTTACATTATGGTACTGGAACCGTTCCATTGATGATAAGTTGATTGCCAGGGCTAAAGAAAAGTTCCCCAATATCGAACTGACAGCTCAGAAAATCGGCGGTGATTTCAAAGCAAAACTCAAAACAACACTCGCTGCACGCTCAGGTGAGCCAGACATTGTGGCACTGAACGACTGGATCATGGAGCTATTCCCCAGTGAGGACCGTTTCTATAATCTGTATGATCTCGGCGCAGGAGATATTGAAGACCAATATCTGCCGTGGAAATGGAAGCAAGGCGTTACGCCAAATGGACAGATGATCGGATTCCCCATGGATACGGGACCGACAGCCCTCTTCTACCGAGAAGATCTTTTCAAGGAGGCCGGATTGCCATCTGATCCTGAAGACGTTACACGTCAGATGAACAGCTGGGATGCCTATGCTGCTGCCGGAGAAAAGATCAAGGAAAAATTCGGTGGAAAGGTGTTTCTGACCGACAATATTGCAACCGTTTACAATCAGGTCTTATCGCAGTCTGCGGAGCGTTATTTCCGCCCGGATGGGTCCTTTATCGGTATGGATTCCCCTACTGTGCGCAAGAGCTGGGATACGGCCGTTGCCTTTAAAGAGAAAGGCCTGCTTGCCAATGCAGATGGCTGGACTCCGGGCTGGAACGCAGCGATGAATAACGGTGAAGTCGCCTCGTTCGTGGGTGCTGTCTGGATGAAGCAAGTCCTTCAGGAAGCTGCCCCGGATACATCCGGGAAGTGGCGGGTGGCTCGGGCTCCGGGAGGGGATGGCAACAACGGGGGATCATTCCTGTCTATCCTGAAGTCGAGTGAACATCCTCAGGAAGCTTTTGAACTGGTTCGCTGGCTGCAAAGTCCCGAGAATCAGTTGGAGCAATATCAGACATTGAACCTGTTCCCTTCCGCACCAGGTGTATTTGACGACCCTGCCATGAAAGAGAAGGAACCCTTCTTCGGCGGGCAGGCGACCGGTCCTGTATTTGCCGAATCGGCACAGCAAGTGCCGGATGCTTTTTTTGGTGAAAGATACCCCTCTGTACACAACATTATTACGCGAAGGCTGAATGATATCGCGAAGCAAAATGCCAATCCACAGCAGGTTTGGACGGATACGGTACACCGCGTTGAGCGGGAATTGCAGCGGTGAGTATAGATTACAGCGTTATCCTGATTACTGGTCCTGGTTTCATGTGGTCTCGTTATTCGCAAAGGAGGAATTCATATGGCTGTAACTGAACCTCGTCTTACGCCCGATCCTGGCAATACCAGACCTGATCTGGATCGGCAGAAGTCACTCTGGTCCAGGATGTGGGAGCATCGTGCAATCTATGTTGCGATATCGCCGTTTTATATTCTGTTTGCCGTTTTTGGCCTATTCCCTATCGGGTTCTCGCTCTATCTAGCTTTTCATAAATGGGATGGCATCGGGATCATGACGTACAACGGGTTTAACAATTTCAAATACATGCTGACCGATGCCGAGTTCTGGCAGGCCGTGGGCAACACCTTCATGATCTGGATCTATTCGACAATTCCAATGCTCTTCTTCGCATTGATTATTGCCTTTCTGCTACATGCACCATTTGTGAAGTTCCGTACATTATTTCGGGTCGGTTATTTCCTGCCTAACGTCACGTCCATTGTGGCGGTAGCCATTATCTTCGGTGCCTTATTTGCCAACAATTATGGCTTTCTCAATTATCTGCTGCAGTCGGTCGGGCTACCTGTTGTGGAATGGATGAATGCACCATGGGGCATCAAAGTTGCGATCTCCTCCATGGTGGTCTGGCGCTGGACCGGATATAACGCCGTTATCTATCTGGCCGGGCTACAGAGTATCCCGCAGACGTTATACGAAGCAGCCAAGATTGACGGGGCATCTGCGATACAGTCCTTTTTCCGCATCACAATCCCGATGCTGCGTCCTGTCATCCTGTTCACGGTCATTACATCAACCATCGGCGGTATGCAGCTGTTCACCGAGCCGCAAGTATTGGTAGGCAATGATGGCGGCGCGGGTGCAGCAGGCATGACGATTGTACTGTACCTCTACCGTGAATCCTTCATTAACAATTACTTCGGATACGGCGCTGCTGTTGGCTGGGGTATGTTCCTCATTATCGCCCTGTTCTCAATTGTGAACTGGAAGCTTGTTCAAGGCAAATCATCCTGATGTGATAAGGGGGAGCGCACATGGCGACCAAACACCTCAAATCGCTGGTGTTGTATACCGGTCTTATCGGGGGCATGCTCATATCCATGTTCCCGTTCTATTGGCTGATTGTAATGTCCACCCGGACAACGTCCGATATCTACAAGTTTCCACCGCAGCTCTGGTTCGGGGGCGAATTGTGGAATAATATTACGCGAGTGTTGCAGCAGATTGATTTTTGGGGCGCCTTTCTGAATACGCTGTTTGTGTCGGGCCTCGTGACCATTCTGGTACTGTTTTTTGACTCACTGGCAGGGTTTGCGTTTGCGAAGTTTGAATTTCCCGGCAAAAAGTGGCTCTTCGTCCTGCTGCTTGCCACCATGATGGTACCTTCCCAGCTGTCGCTGGTGCCCTCTTTCGTGCTGATGGCCACGTTCGGCTGGGTCGGTTCCTTCAAAGCCCTTATTATTCCGGGCATGGTGAACGCCTTCGGGATCTTCTGGATTCGCCAATATGCTACGGAGTCTATTCCGAATGATCTGCTCGATGCAGGACGCATCGACGGCTGTAATTTCTTCCGGCTCTATTGGAACGTAGCGCTGCCGATTCTGCGACCTGCCTTTGCTTTCCTCGGCGCGTTCACCTTTATCGGCGTATGGAATGATTATCTGTGGCCTTTGATCGTCCTGACGGATGAGCGTAAGTACACCTTGCAGATTGCATTGTCTCAATTAAACGGGCTGTATAACACAGACTACGCGATGGTGATCGCAGGTACGTTGCTTGCCGTCATTCCGCTGATCATCATGTTCCTGTTCATCAGCCGCCAGTTTATTTCGGATATTGCCGCAGGAGCGGTGAAGGATTAAGGATGGTGTAATCGAGATCGACATAATCTGTTCCAATTTTGATCCATCCCTCAAGTCTGATATTCTTATCTATAGATGAAATAACAGATGCCATATAAGTTGGATGAACAGCGCCACCTTATATATTCAAGAAAGAGGGATGACAAAATGGCTTCTTCACCCTATATGATCGGCGTAGATATCGGCACAACCTCCACCAAGGCCGTCTTGTTCGAGCAGAACGGCACCATTGTGGCTCAAGGCAGTGCCGATTATCCGCTGCACACCCCCACACCTGCGATTGCGGAGCAGGATGCGGAAGATATTTTCAAAGCAGTCATCCAATCGGTCAAACAGGCTACCTCCAAAGCAGGAGTTAAGCCGGACGAGATCCTATTTGTCTCGTTCAGTTCAGCCATGCACAGCATTCTGCCAGTCGATAAACACGGTACACCGCTGATGCGGGCCATGACATGGGCAGATAATCGCAGTGCCGAGTGGACTGAAGTACTCAAATCGGAGATGAATGGTCACGAAATCTATCTGAGAACAGGGACGCCGATTCATCCGATGTCCCCACTCACCAAGATTATGTGGCTCACTCGGGATCAACCTGAACTGTTCCAGCAGACGCACAAATTCATATCCATGAAAGAATATGTGTTCTATAAATTATTTTCTGAATACGTCATTGACCACTCCATGGCCTCCGCCACCGGACTCATGAATCTGGAGAAACTCGACTGGGATGCAGAAGCACTCCATGTGGCGGGCATCACGCCGGAACACCTGTCCCGATTGGTACCGACCACCCATGTGCTGAAACATGGATTGCACCCGGAGTACGCCAAGGAGATGGGCATTGCGTTCACCACACCGTTTGTTATCGGGGCCAGTGATGGTGTGCTCTCCAATCTGGGCGTTAACGCCATTGATCCAGGCGTTGTTGCCGTGACCATTGGTACCAGTGGAGCGATTCGTACCGTCGTGGACAAACCGGTGACCGATCCGAAAGGACGCTTCTTCTGTTATGCACTCACAGAGGATGCGTGGGTAATTGGCGGACCCGTGAACAACGGCGGTGTTATTTTTCGCTGGATTCGGGACGAGTTAGCGGCTTCCGAGGTAGAGACCGCGAAACGACTTGGCATTGATCCATATGAAGTGCTCACTCGTGTCGCCGAAAATGTACCTCCGGGTTCGGAAGGGCTCTTGTTCCATCCGTATATGACGGGTGAGCGGGCTCCGCTCTGGAATCCCAATGCACGTGGCTCGTTCTTCGGCCTGACGCTGCATCATAAGAAAGAACATATGATTCGCGCTGCGCTTGAGGGTGTATTGTTTAACCTGTACACAGTCATGCTGGCGATTGAAGAAAAGATCGGTCGGCCGAAAAAGATTCAGGCGACAGGCGGCTTCGCCCGCTCCGAGCTGTGGCGGCAAATGATGGCGGATATTTTCGATCAGGATGTCATCATTCCCGAAAGTATTGAAAGCTCCTGTCTCGGTGCAGCCGTACTGGGCTTGTACGCCCTCGGACGAATCGATTCCCTGAGTGCCGTCTCCGGCATGATCGGATCAACGCACCGACACCAACCGGACCCGGACAGTGTCCGTGTCTATCGGGAACTGTTGCCGATCTTCATCCGCATCTCCCGCAAATTTGAAGAAGAGTATGCGGATATTGCTGCTTTTCAGAACAAGACGATGCAAGGATAGGGAAGGCGTGAAGATGACCGGAGAATTGGGCGGTTTAAGTTTCGAGGTTTTGGGGTGTGGGAGTTGAAGATTTGGAGGGTTTGAGGCTTGGAGGGTTTGAGGGATGGAGCGGGGTTAAAAGCCTCAATGTTACACGTTGGAGAGTCAAAACGTTGAACATGTAGCAGCTAACGAATCGTAGACGTCTTATTTGCAATTTTTAGCATGTTTTCAGATTCTAAAGAATCTGAGACATCTTATATCCGAGTTTAGTAGCGTAAAGTTGCCCCAAAGTGAGAATTCCCGGAAAATAACGCTTCTGCGATTCGTTAGAATCCGACTTATGCCGATATCCAGCCAATAGCGCGTCTCAGATTCGTTAAATTTACAGACTATCGCTACCATGCAGTGAATCCCCCCCAGCTGCATCTGGCTCAAAATAACCTGCAGCTCTAGCGACCACATCTAAAGCACGTTCATAATGACCGTCCCGCCATGTTTAGACATGCGGGAGGGTCTTTTTCATCTACAAATTTTCAGGTACATATCTTCATGTAAAGTTTTTTGTATCCATTTACCTGTAGAAATTGTGGCTAATAGCGCAATGAAACCCTCTTCCCCATCAGCGTCTCTCCAATTAGTTATATAGGCCAACAAAAAAAGCCCCACAGTATGATAGACTGTTGAGCTTCGTTTCCAACGCATTTTATTATTACTTAATTATATTGCGCTATTACTGATTATACTTGCTGAATGCATTCTGGTCGGCCTGTACGTTCTCCAGATACACAATCTGCCCCGCTTCGTTTACACGTGCGATATCAATGCCTGCTTTGGCATATACTGTTCCGTCTGCCGCTTGTCCGCATACCGCCCAGTTGGTTTGGTAGCTGCCGTCAGGCTGTTGCACCCACGCGTCCCACATATGTTTTACGTCCTTATTGTACTCGTAGAAAGCTTTCATAAAACCATCGAACCCTGTTCGACTGGTACCGTTAAGTACAATTTCTGCGTCCGGTGTAAACAGGGACAATAAATCCTGCATGGCGCGCTCGTCTGTGCGTGAAGCATCAAATAAACGGAAATAGTTGTTCAACATGGTAACTGCACTTGTAGTACTCATTTATATTCCTCCTAGAATAAAAATCCGATTTCTAATTTATAGTTCGAATATTTTCGAACTAACTGAAAAGAAATGTATCATACTTCCTATACTACCCGCAAGAAATATATAAGTTGAGACCGACTTTTACACTAAAACGGAGAGTGCAGAACCAATCTGAAGAAGCGAAGCGTGCGCATTTATCACCGGATTTTTCCCTTGGACAAAGGGAATACAGAAAATCTGGGGATAAGAGCGATCGAAAGATGGTACTGCAATCGAAGTAAATAAGTGTAATAGTTGCGGTTCAACTTCTATAGTTCGAAATTTTTCAAACATTGAAAGAGGAAGCCGAATATGCTAACGTCATAGATATGAGAACTCCAACGATACCTATGGCTTCGGAACTGAAACTGACCACGGTCTGCAATGCATTGGGTGATCCGATCCGTATGAAAATTGCACACTGTTTGGCCAGCTCTGGCGAGAAAAATTGTTCCGCCTTCGAAGTAGACCATATTTCCAAATCCACATTGTCCCATCACATCAAAATTTTACGTGAAGCCGGCGTGATCCAGCCACGCATTGAAGGTAAACAGCACTTTTATTCCCTACGAAAGGAAGAATTAGAGGTCCGTTTTCCAGGTCTTGTCGAGATGATTCTGAATACATGCGAGGAATACGCACATTAAAGTAAGCAAGTCAGGGATCGAATGAAGAACCACATTTATCATGATGGTATATCTATAAAGGAGGCTAACCATATGGACAAAAAAGCGGCAAAGATACTGCTGAGTACCTTCTGGGGAGGTGGCGGTTGGAAAACAGCTTCTATCCCGTTCTCCGGGGATGAATTTGAGTATGCCAAAAGCAAAGGCGTCATGTTCGACCCACTCACGATTACGCATGACGAGATTGTCCAGCGTCTTTACGACATCCATCAGGATGACTCGTTCAAGGAGCGGGTAATATCGGCCTTTCTACATAGTCTGTCCACCAAAAAAGTCTACCTGCGCAGCGCATTATCCAGCTGGGTTTTAACATCGAACATGCCTCTGCATACCTATGCGGAACGCCCTGCCCTTCACCCTAACACCAGTGCCTGCGGGGATTGTAATTACCTGCGTTTGCAGTCAGACAAGGAATATTCCAACGTCGACTTAAACGTCCTGAACTTTGAACGGATCAAGTGGGGCGGCGTGCGTCATGGCTGGCTTCTCTATTGCCTCATGGATTTGGAATTACTGCGTAAGGACAACGATACAAGCTATGAAGTAACTCCTGAAGACCAAGCTATCCTGGTAAAGCTGCTTGAAGCAGCTCAGACGGAAGACCCCAAGGACAGTGCACGTTCATTGGAGAAAAAGTGGAAAGACATCTTGCCTTCCAGCAAACAGGAGCGGGATGCCCTGCTGGAAATCTGGGCGGCAGCCGGAATATTGGTTCCTGGAGATAACCCGAGAAAAGGCAAGGGGGGGTCCGGTGATTTCATCTTTGCAGCAACCTGGCAAGGTGATGATGGATATCATGCAGAAGCTGTAAATCATTATTTCGGCTCCTATCTTCCTCAAATGCGATAAAATCTGAACTTTGGCTCACCTTTTTTCGTACGTCTGGTTACAATAATGACATCGACAGATTTCCTGTTTAACTCGTATAATAAGGAGAAATTGGTAGATGGGAGTGAAACAAGCGAGTTTATGGTATACATACTGGCTTTTATAGTGTCTTTTGCTGTCGTGGTTCTGCTTATTCCGCCGCTTGGTCGACTGGCTCACCGGCTCGATTTTGTGGACAAGCCCCGGGAGGATGTGGAGCGTAAGCTGCACAGGCAACCGATCCCGCTCACGGCGAGTTACGCGATATTTACTGGATTTTTCCTGACATACATTGCTCTGACCAAAGAAATTACATGGGAAACGGCGGCTCTGGTCGCTGGTGGTATGCTTCTGCTAACGATTGGTACCGTCGATGACTGGTACAAAACAAAAGGCAAAGATTTTCCTGCCCTGCCCAAGATGCTCGTACAGGTCTCAGCAGCAGTACTCGTATTTGCTTCTGGCATTGCGTTCACCGGATTCGTGAATCCCTTCAATGCGGAATATGTCATGCTTCCGATCTGGCTGCAATTCATTCTCACGATCCTCTGGATCTTCGGAGTGACAACTGTCATTAACTTCTCGGACGGCATGGACGGACTGGCTGGCGGTTTATCAGCTATCTCGGCGATCACCCTGTTCATCGTGGCCATTACCAAAGGTCAAACGGATTCCGCACTCATGTCGATCATTCTGGTCGGTGTGACGATTGGTTATCTGAAGTACAACAAAGCTCCTGCCAAAGTGTTCATGGGTGATGCAGGTGCTACGTTCCTTGGCTTCATTTTGGCGGTTATCGCTCTGGACGGTGCATTCAAACAAGCAACCATGTTGTCCATTTTCATTCCGATTCTGGCGCTCGGTGTACCGATCTTCGACAACATCTTTGTCGTGATCAAACGTTTCATTCAAGGTAAAGCGATCTACCAGGCCGACGCGAGTCAAGCTCATTATCGACTGCTGCGTGCCGGATTGAATCATAAACAGGTTGTTGCTGTGCTCTATCTCGTAAGCACTTGTCTGTGCCTTTCCTCCATCATATTGATGTTGGTAGAGATGTAAGTATCCGCAACAAAAAGCGGTCATATCGGAATGTAAAAATAGACGAGTCCAAGATTTCTTGGCTCGTCTATTTTTTATGCTTATATGGTTAAGTGCTCATTCCGCACTTATTCAGTGTTATTCGCTAAATTGATAATTCATATATAGGTTCAGTTCAGCTCAATCATCTGGGCTGGTATGCAACATCCACACGTCTTGAGCCTCAGGCCCTCACAGGCTCACACTTATTTCGAGGCTACCGGCGGCAACGGTTGTTCCCGTTGTTGCCGACTGGTCCATCCCGGCCGATCGAGTTCAATAAGACGGCGGTATCGCTCTTCCCCGGCCAGCAGTTGTTCGTGAGAACCCTGCATGGCAATCTGTCCATTTTCCATAAAAATAAGTTCGTCCATCTGTTCTGCACTAATCAGGTGATGGGTAACCCAGATCATCGTTTTGCCTTGCAAGCTGTCCAGAATGGTCCGCATCAGTTCACGCTCCGTCACTGGATCAAGCCCTACCGTTGGTTCATCGAATATAATAACAGGTGTTTCCCGGAGCAGTACTCGGGCCAGTGCAATCCGTTGCCTTTCCCCGCCAGAGAAACGCAGCCCTGTCTCCAGCATCGGTGTATCATATCCCTGCGGCAAGGATTCGATCAGACCGGATAAACCGACTTGGGCGGCCACCTGACGAATCTCCTCATCCGTTGCATGCGGACGTCCGATCCGCAGATTGTTCGCTACCGTGGTGTCAAATAGATGTGGGCTCTGATTCAGCACTGCGATGACATCAGGCACACTCTCTTCCAGCGTCTGCACAGGCAAATCATTGATCAGAACGTTCCCCGCAGACGGAAGCAAGGCCCCCTGAATGAGCTTCAACAAGGTCGATTTGCCGCCGCCACTTCGTCCAAGGATAGCTAATCGTTTACCTTGTGGCAGATGAAGAGATACATCCTGTAGGGCGTAGGAATCATCCGCTGTATAACGGTAACTTAAGCGATTAATCTCGATGTCTGCTCTGAGTTTGGGTGGAATGCGAAGACGAATTCGTCTGTCCGGGATATCACTCGCAGCTGGCAAGGACTCGGATGGCTGTCCAGCCATCACGTTGCCGTTTTTTACTACAGAAGTCGATTCGCCCGTTCCATCCGCATCACCGGCTCCATTCTGCAACGGAAGATAATCTTTCCCTTCGAGCTGCTTCAAGCGATCCAGTGATTCCCGGTACTGTGGAAGATGCTCCACCGCATCCCCTACAGGCAGAAGTGTTTCCGTGAGCGGAAATAACACCAGCACAAAAGCAGCAATCATCACAGCTGGCAATTGTCCGATAGCAGCGGCGTTTCCAGCCCATAACGTCACGGATATGACCATTAAACCAATGACACACTGAGCCATCAGATCGCGCCAGCGTGTCCATCGCCGCAACTTGCGACGAATCGCATCGACCTGTTCTTCCGCCTCTTCCTGCTGCTGAACAAACTCGGTTGCTCGTCCACTTGCAAGCCAATCTCCCAGTCCAAGCACACCGTCAGTCAGACGGGTATACAACCTGCTGTTTTCCTTTTTCAGCCGTACACGCCATTTCCACGTCACTTTCAGGGAGATCGCAGGTAGCGCGGCAACAAGGAATAACATATACAAGCCCATCCACACCGCAAATCCCAGATCCACACTGCCAAAAGCAATCACAGCCGCACCGTACATCACGAGCGCTGTAACCGAAGGGAAGACTGTACGCAGATAAATATCCTGCAACCGCTCCACATCATCGGCGAGTGCTCCAAGCACATCTCCGGTCTGCATGCGAGAGCGCAGGAACAGGGCCTGTGGCTCCAGAATGCGATATAACTTCACCCGTTGATCAGCCAACACACGCAGTACGGCATCATGTCCTGCCAAGCGCTCGATATATCGAAAGACGGCGCGAAATATTCCGAATGCACGTACCCCAACGATAGGTACATACACCATCAGAATGTTTTCAGGACGCAGCGCAGACTTGGAGATCAGAAATCCGGAGGCAAACAGTAGCAGTACCGCACACAGTGCAGCACAAGTGCCTAGCGCAATGACTGCGATGAATCTCCAGCGGTACTGTGCCACATACGGAGCAATCCAGCTATTTTTTTCTTTGCCGTTACGGACGGTCTCCATATGTTCATATCCGGACTTCATGTTATATCGCCTCCATCTGGGCCTGAATCATCTGATAATATACACCTTGTCGTGCCAGTAATTCCTGATGTGTTCCCGTCTCTGCCACTGTGCCGCCATCCATGACAATAATCCGATCCATATGCGGCATCCAGTGCAGACGATGGGTAGCCAAAAATACAAGCTTGCCTTCAAACAGTGGTAGCATCGTCTGTTTCAGTTCATACTCTGTTTCCACATCCAGATGTGCTGTCGGTTCATCAAGCAGCAGGATGTTCCGTTTACTAAGCAAGGCCCTTGCCAGCGCCACCCGTTGCTCCTGCCCGCCACTCAGCTGTCTGCCGCCGGCACCAATGGGCTCATTCAGCCCTCCGGATAATGAGGACAGTAACTTGGTTAATCCAGCTGCACTAACGGCCTTGGCCACTTCCGCATCCGAAGCCTCCGGCATGTAGAAACGAACGTTATCGGCCAGACTTCCACTAAAGATATACGGATGCTGCGGGATCGCTGCCGTCTGTCTTCGCCAGGATTCGAGCATATCCGGTGTAACCGGCTGTCCGTTAGCCAGTACTTGACCCGAAGTAGGCAGCTGAAATCCAGCCAATACATCAATTAACGTGGACTTGCCTGCTCCGCTGGCGCCAATAATACCGATTTTGCCGAGACCTGTGATCTGAAATGTGACATCCTTTAACGAATATGGACCTTCATCCTCATGCCGTACCTGTACATCCGTTAGTGCGAGTCTACTATTCTCATTCCAAGAGGACATGGAGGAAAAGGAAGAATCCAACTCAGGAATAGCATCGGGATCAAGATCAGGATGCACCGCAGCCATGTTATCGCTCAACACGACGCGTATGGTCGAAGAGTTTGCTTTCCTTTTACCCGAAGATAATGATGGTGTAGATCCTGCTTCGTCCTCTGCCGTAACCGCATGTGCAACAACATTAGCATAGACTTCCTGCTGTTTCTGTTCAGCGGCTCTACCCCGTTCGATCACCTGATTAATGGCTGCTCCAGCTTCCTTGCCGTCCAATGTGGCATGATAATCAGCGCCGAGCATACGTACAGGCAGGAAATATTCGGGTGCCAGAATCAGTACCGTCAGTGCAGGGCCGAGCAGCATATGCCCTTCCGTCAGACGTAATCCCAGACCAACCGCCACGGAAGCAACGGACAGCATGGTGAAGAAATCGAGTGCAAATGAAGAAAGAAAGGCCATACGCAGGGTGGACATCGTCGCTTTCCGATACCGCTGACTGACCCGCCGAATGGAACCTTCGTGCGTTTTGCTCTGTCCCAATGTTTTTAGCGTCTCCAGCCCACGCAAGGTATCGACAAAATGGTTAGCGAGTGCTTTGTAGGATCGGAATTGTCCGTCTATCTTACGCTGGGCAGCGAGGCCAATCAGAATCATGAACACGATCAGGATCGGTAGTGTCAGCATCAGAATAACCCCGGACATCATATCCAGCTTGAACACATACAGCAAAATGACGATGGGTGTGAATCCTATGCCCAGCATGCGAGGAATGAATAGTTCGAGATACGCCTTAAATTGAGCTGTGCCCTCACGTGCCAGTGTAACCAGATGGCCTGTGCCCTCGGTCTTGGCATAACGCGGCCCAAGTCTGAACCACTGCTCCACCATCTGTCTGCGCAGATCAGTCCCTGTCCTCTCCGCATATCGTGATGTCACGAGTTGTAACCAGAAGGATAGAGCGTATCGGGCGGCAAAAGCAGCCAGGAACAGCAGCAGTACCGGGTACTGCTCCGTTACGGATGAACCTTCAAACAATGCCGTGATGGCCTGTGCCAGCCATTTGGCTTGCATAATGATCGTCATCGCCTGTAGCAGTACCAGCGCTGATGCCAGCGCGAGTACTGGCCGGATGCCCGGCAGCTTCAGCAGCCCCCGTTCCATATCAGTACTCCAGGTGGTGCTGCTCGTTCAGGCGTTTGCGGAAGATATAATAACTCCAGATCTGATAACCAAGAACAAATGGCAGCAGTGTACAAGCCACAATCGTCATGACTTTTAATGAATACGCACCAGATGCCGCATTGTATACGGTCAGGTCAAATGCAGAACCAAACGAACTCACCATGACTCTTGGGAACAGACCGATAAATACAGAGGCAAAGGCAATTGCAATCACAGCACCTGTCATACCAAAAGCCCAGCCTTCATGCTTCTGACGAACGAAGTATGCCGCAAGTGCAAGCGCGACTGCGCCAAGTACAACCATGATCCACAGTGCCCAACCGCGAACGGCGAACACATCGGTCATGAAATACGTCAATATCGCATACACGGCAAGCAGCGCAGCCAGCGGCAGCATCAATTTTTGCGCTGTATTCAAGGCACGCTCTCTGAGTTCCCCGACTGTTCGTAGTGAGGCAAACAGTAATCCATGAACCAGACACAGCAGGGTTACACTCAAACCGCCAATCACGGTGTACGGATTAACAATATCGAAGAATCCTGCACGCAACTGCATCTCTCCATCAATAGGCAGACCCTTCATGAACGTAGCAAAGACTACGCCGAACAGGAAAGGAAGGAGCGCGCTGGATACCACAATGATGATATCCCATGTTTTGCGCCAGCGCTGCTGTTTCATTTTACTGCGGAATTCGAAGGCAACCCCGCGACCAATCAAGGCGAGTAACACGACCACAAGCGGCAGGTAGAAGCCACTGAACATCGTGGCATACCAGTGCGGGAAGGCGGCAAACATCGCGCCCCCTGCTGTAATCAGCCATACTTCGTTACCATCCCAGAAGGGACCAATCGAGTTGATCAGGGTCCGGCGTTCACGGTCCGTTTTGGCAATAATGCCTGTAGACATCCCTACACCAAAATCAAAACCTTCCAAAAAGAAGAAACCGACAAACAATACGGCAATCAGCAAAAACCACAACTCACTTAGTGACAACGGAATAACCTCCATCCACGCCGAACGGATCGGCCGATTCATCGTGATCTTCCGGCTTATCGACCGCAAATGGCCCAGCCTTGATCTCACGTACGAACAGGTATACCATCACGATTCCAAGCACCGTATACGCGGCGGTAAAAGCAATGGTAGAGAACAGAATCATTCCTGCGGATACGTTCGGTGAGACACCGGCTTCGGTCGTCATATAGCCAAACACCGTCCACGGCTGCCTGCCAACCTCGGTCATGATCCAACCAGATGTATTAGCGATAAATGGCAGAGAAATAGCAAATACCATCAGACGCATGAACCACTTTCCTGCAACCTCCAGCTTCTTGCGCATGGCCAGTAACGTACCATACAGGGATAACAAAATCATTAAGCCACCTGCTGCGATCATAATGCGGAAACTCCAGAACGTTGTTCGTACCGGTGGGATGTAATTCCCCGGTCCATACGTCTGCTCATACTCGGCTTGAAGCTCCTTCATGCCTGTGACACTGCCGGAGAACTTGCTGTAGGACAGGTAACTGAGCAATCCAGGGATTTTGATCTCACCGGTATTCTCCTGTTTATCCGGATCGATAAAAGCAACCACCGTCCATGGTGCCGGATCTTCTGTCGTCGTCCATGTGCCTTCACTGGCTGCCATCTTCATCGGCTGTGTCTCCACCAGATATTGCGCCTGGAAATGCCCGGAGAAAGCTACACCCAATGAAGAAACAAGTCCAATGATGATCGCAATATTAAACGATTTACGGAAAATCTCCACATCCTGTTTCTTCATCAATTTGTAAGCACTTATCCCGGTTACGACGAAAGCCCCTGTCATCAATGCCCCGAAGATTGTATGTGGGAATTCGACGAGAAGCTGACCATTCGTGATCAGTGCCAGGAAATCATTCATCTCGGCTCGGCCGTTGTTGATCTCAAACCCGACGGGATGCTGCATAAATGAATTGGCTGCCAGAATCCACAGTGCGGACAGGAATGTCCCGACAAACACCAGCCAAATGCAGGCCAGATGCACTTTTTTGGACAAACGATCCCATCCGAATATCCACAAACCAATAAATGTAGACTCCATAAAAAACGCGAGTAACGCTTCAACCGCCAGTGGCGCACCAAACACGTCCCCCACAAACCGAGAGTACTCGGACCAGTTCATGCCGAACTGGAATTCTTGCAGAATACCTGTGACAACCCCAACGGCAAAGTTAATCAGGAACAGCTTGCCCCAGAACTTGGCCATCGTTTTGTAGATTTCCTTCCCCTTAACAACGTACAACGTCTCCATGATCGCAACCAACAGTACAAGACCGATGGATAGCGGGACAAAGAAGAAATGGAAGATCGTTGTAAGTGCATATTGGATACGCGATAACATAATCGGATCCATACCGTTACCCCTTCTTTCTGTTCACTTCGCAGTATGCGTATTTGGCATTGAAGCTGCACCTTCGCTGTCTGTCCGCCAAATACGTTGATGAACGTATTGTGCCAGATTCCCTATTTTATACATGTGAGAATTATCACAATCTTCGTCTCCAGAGCAAAAAAAAGTGACCTCGGTCACACAAAGGATAAAATTCAGCCTATTTGAAGCAATCTCATAATACTTTTAGCTGCTTTAGTGCAGATTCAAAAAATGAGGTTTTTAGTACCGAGATCCGAGAAGGTGGAATGCAGTTGGAAATGGGGTAGCGGAGCGCAGGAAAACTCTATAAAAGCTTGCCTACTTCATCTATTCATGGAAGATACTCATGTTTGGGACGGAATGCCCATATGTTAGTCTCAGGCATATCATGCGAAGTGCCGTAATGGCTTTACATATGAAGTGGAAGCATGAAGCACATGCATAGCGAAAGACGCTCCATATTACAGTCAAGGTGAGGTGAGCGATTCATGGAAAAACCTGTGCCGTTACCAGGTGAAGAATCCGAAGCCAGCCCGGATAAGGCCAGCGCAGCACAGCCCCCTGTACGATATGTTCTCTTCCCTCGCAAAGGAGGATGGTCATCCTTTCCCTATCCCGATATTGCTGCACTGCTGTCGATCGAGGGCGAGGTCTACTATGTCAGCAGCCTGACGCAAACAGTGGATGTACCTGCGGTTATCACCGTGATCTCCCTATCTGAAGCCGAGCAGCTATTGCTGGAACCCCGCACCGTGGCAGTGGTTACTCATCCCTACTGGCTCATGGCTGCAGCTTCGCTGGAACCAGAGCTATGTATTGCCCTGCTCCCTGAGCCTGCCGGAGACGAAGCATCTTCCCCCCTGTGGGAGAGCAGTATTTCCAAACTGGTGGGCATCGCCGATCTGGTCGGTACATCCTCCGAAACACGATATATGAAGCTGTTATTCCAAGGCGTACGCGCCATCTGGCTAGGAGGCGAAGATCATTCACCCGCGGGTACGATGCAAAAGGATGATCTCGAAGTCCCTCTCCGGGACTACGAACTGTTCTTCCTGCATGCGCTGCGGCAGATCCTGTCAGGCACTCCGGATAGCGTCACCCTGCTTCAATGCAGTGTACGTGCCGACTTCTATCGCCAGCTTCGAGCCAAAGCAGGTGCACATGAGACCATATCCTTTTTGCTGGCAGCTTATGAGTACTTGCTTGAAGATCCTCGGGCCATCCATTCGTTACAAGAAGCATTCACCCATGCAGTCATGAATGGTCGTAGTGATTGTGTGCTCTCCCACTATCGCTTCCTGTCTGCCATCCATGCCCGGGCCGGGCAGTTGGAGGACGCCTTGCTGGTGTACGGAATTAGTGCAGCCGACGAACAGGAACGACATCATTATGAACAGTTATGTCGCTGGTTGGAGGCAGGAGAAGATCAACTTGTACGAGCGGAATTATTGCGTATGAACGATGATTACGGAACCGCGCTGCGCATCCTGGACGAACTTGGCGGAGAAACCGCGAGACATTGGAAATTCCGCATTTATCAGGAGACAGGACGCGTGGAAGAGGCACTGGCTCTGGTGCATGCAGTCGATATTCAGGATGATGCCAGTCGCCAAGATTATCAGCAATTATCCGGAATTGCCCTGGCTCTGCGAGGGGACAGACACGGGGCAGTCAGACATTTTCTCGAAACGGCACTGGAGGATGAAGATGCCCTCGCCCGGATTGTCGAGCTGGAGCTGTTGGATCATGCTGTACAGCAATTGCTTGGGGAGGTGCCATGATGCTGGACCCGAAGAAGCGCAGACAACAGTTGAATGGGCCAATGGTGCACAGGGATATTCGAACCGAAACCACTTACATGCCAACGGAAACAGTCGATCGGACACATACAGACGCATTGGGAAATGGCGATCACGCGCCGGATCATGCACCACAAACGCAGGATATCCGAAGCCAAGTGCATCACTGGGGCGATTCTAAAGGTCTCGGAGAAAAGGATACTGTAACCCAAGAAGAAACAAGTGTATTCAAAGAGCCCTTCTCCATTCGTCGGGTTCGCAAAAGCAAAGGCAACAAGCTGACCGCCATGCTCCAGGTTCGCAATGAACGCGGCCGATACCTTGAAGAAGTATTGCATGATCTGAGTGAGTTCGTGGATGAGATCGTGATTGTGGACGATGCCAGCACAGACGGAACCCCGGATCTATGCAAAGCCTATCCGAAGGTGGTGCGTCTGGAGGTATTGGAGAAACCGTTGTTCGCCGAAGAATGGCGACTTCGCAACACCTTATGGCAAGCGGCGGCGGGAACGAGTCCCGACTGGTTGCTCTCGGTTGATGCGGATGAGCTGTACAGCACAGAGGCCAAGAAAGCCATACGTACGCTGATTAATCAGGAGTATGCAGACTGGTTTGCATTCCGTTTCTACGATATGTGGGGTGGCCGGACCCATTACCGGGAAGATGATCTCTGGTGCCTGCACAAGCGGCATACCGCTTCACTTGTACGTTATATGCCTGGATATCCTTATTTCTATCCACAACAGAATCATCATGTCCCCCGTCTCCCCTTATCCTGCACCGTATTGCCTGGAGTCAGCACGGAACTGAAGGTTCAGCATCTCGGCTGGGCAGGCAGTCTGGAGGACCGGGTTCGTAAATATTTGCGTTACAAGCGCATTGATCCTAGCGGTGAGTGGGGCAATCTCGCACATTACGAGTCGATTCTCGATCCGGAACCTCGGCTGGTTCCCTGGAAGGAGGGACCGTGAGATGGGCGTGGTGAGTATTCTGACGCATAGCTTCACCGACGGGTATAACCGGGAATTTGGTCGAGTATTTGGTGGTGGGCTGGAGCGATATATTCTGGATCTGTGCAGTGTCATCCGTGGACTCGGACATATTCCCGAGGTTCATCAACTGTCCTATTTTGAAGCATTCCAGACTCGGACGGAGCAGATTGACGTATTCGGTTATTCGTACGACATGGATAATGTACCGGAAGCCTTTGATCGAATGGCAGCAGCGGCGCGCGGCCCAGTGATCTATGCAAGCTGTCTGTGGCAACCCATCACCTACAAACCAGGCAGTCTTGGTATCTGTCACGGCATTAACTGGGATCGTCCCGGACTGCCACTGGAGACCAAACAACAAGTGGCGGAACATATTCAATTGGCTCTGGATGGACTCGTGCGCATTGTATCCGTGGATTCCCATTTCCAGACCTTTTGCCGGGCTGCGTGCACCTATACCGATCCAAGACAGGTCGTCCTGATTCCGAATGCAGTGGATACGTCCTATTTCATACCTGCCCCGCCAACACGAACCTTCGAGCAGGAACAGGAAGACGAATGGCTTGCCGCATGGAAGACCGATCTGGCGAGTCATGAGGAGAATGCCGGTGCAGTTATATCAGGGATGAAAGCTGTGGAAAGCAAGGGTGGACCGAGTGGTGATGGAGCGTACAATGGGAAGGCTAACGGAGATGGTGGTGGGGATACAGATAGCGATCAAAAACGAGAGGAGAAGGGAGCGGTAGATCTCCATTTGGAGTTATCAAAACTGGAAAAAGCCGAGGTACATGGCGAATCGTACACGGTTGCTCGTAACCACCTGAATTCAACGGATTGGGCTACGGATATTGTAATAGCAGCAGATGCTGAATATCAGGTTAATGGTTCGTCTCAGGGACAGGTTGAACAGAAAACTATGGATGTCCGCTTGACCTCTCCCCGCCCAATTCGCATAATATATCCGCGTCGAATCAGCATGGAACGGGGCATTATTCCAATGATGCTGGCAGCAGATAAACTGCTGGGGGCTTTTCCGGATCTGGAGATTGAATTTGCCGGGGAACTGGTTGAAGGAAGTACGATCGGGAGAGCCTTTCGTTATTGGCATCGTACTCATCCACATGCGGAGCGAATTAACCAGCGCACGTATGATTTCCGGGATATTCGGGAGGCCTACCATCAGGCAGATATCGCCGTAATTCCAACCATATTTTCGGAGGGTACCTCCTATGCCTGTCTGGAAGCGATGAGCTGTGGACTTCCGGTGATTGCCTCCAATGTTGGCGGATTGAATGATCTGATTCAGGATGGTTTTAACGGGCTTTTGGTACCTCCCGGCGAGCAGGAACTAACCGCTGCTCTGGTTCGTCTCGTACAGGATCGGTCCGAGCGAGAACGACTGGGAATCTATGCGCGCGAGACTGCACTGTCCTATGATCTTGCCAGGTGGCGGAGCCGGTGGAGCACGGTGTTGGAATCTTTTTTGGCAGAGACAGGATTAAAGGAGGGAATTCGGGGATGATGGATACGCCCAAGGCACCGGAATTCATGGAATCAAGATACATTAGGCAAAGTGACCCTAAAACGGACACATTGGTCTTCCCCCTGCATCCGGCATGGTGGAGCCGTCCCTACGAATATGAATGGGCCCGGCGGTTTGCACGTTCAGACGATGTGGTCCTTGATGCAGCCTGCGGCATCTCCCATCCGTTCAAATTCTGGCTTGCCGAACACTGCCGCGAGGTTCACGCCTGCGATTGGGATGAACGCATTTTGTCTGAAGAGGCGATAAGACTGGATATTGCTTCTGATTTTGGCGAGCTTGCCGCTCAGGATCTGCCGGAATCCACTTTTGTCCGATTGCACCGTGCAAAGGCTAATCTGGCCCAGCTTCCGTACGAGTCGGGTAAGTTTGATCGGGTGTTCTGTATCTCTGTACTGGAACATCTGGATACGGGCACAATGCTGCGAGCTTTCCGTGAATTCGCCCGGGTGCTGAAGCCGAATGGACAGTTGATCGCTACCTTCGATGTACCCGAGATGCGCCCTGATCTGCTGGAAACGATCATGGCGGTTACCGGACTAACCATTAAGGATAAGCTGAATGTGGAAGAACCGGACGATGCCATCTGGTCTGACATGTACGGCACGCCGATTCGCTGTTTTCGAGCGGTGATATGCAAAGGTTGAGACAAATTGGGTTACGTTGAGTTAAGTGCAGAGTGGAAAATTGAGGGCTTAAGGGCTCGACCCATTAGCAACGGAACAATACACGGTTCGGGCAATGCTCCGATTACCGGTAGCTCCGTTGCTCTTTTGCAATTTCAATCGGAGATCAATTGAGAAACAGTTGGGGATTACAGGGATTGGGGAATTAGGAATAAGATTAGAGATAAGATAAATTATAGGTGTACCAGTAACATGTTGCACTGGTTGGTGTACTCTTTGGCAGAGGCTGCGCCGGGTGCTGTCAGGCGCAGCAGGATGTGCAGGCCCGGCGGAATTGTCGTCGCCGGGCGACCTGTGGCGGCAGATTGCCGCGCAGTGAGTTGGGCCGATTCAGCCCATTCACGTGCCAGGTTCTGCCGCCCAGCGAGCAGCGCGAGCATGCCCGCCAGGAGCGCGTGAGTGACGCGCTCCGGGGTGGGCACCGCGTCCGCGTGGGGCTGCTGCGAGCCGGCAGGCGTGCCGCATAGCGCAAGCAGCCCTTCGCGGACGCTCGCGGGTGCGCGCAGCAGCCCGCAGCGTGCCGCAGGCGGAAGCGCTGCGAGCAACGCCAGCGCGCCGCGGGGCGGCAGGGCTTGCAGCAGGCGCAGCCAAGCGGCCCAGGCGCCCACGCCGGCGAGCGCTTGCGCAGCTGCGAGCACGTCGCCAGCCGCAGGCGCGGCAGAGACGCCGGGCGTTGCGCCGCCGAGCGGGCCAGGCGCCCTGCCGCTGCTGCGAGCCCTGGCCCCGCGCTGCAGCAGCGCCTCGGCGGCGTGGGCCGCTGCGGGCAGCGCTGCCTGCCGGCGAGCCGCCGCTCGGGCGTTGCGCCCGCCGGGCTGCTTGTGGCCCAGCGCCCACAGCGCCAGGGCCGCCTCTGGCCCGTGCTGCGCATGCACCGCCCAGGGCTGCAAAGCCGCCCGGGCCGCGGCGTCCTCGCCCAGCTGGGCCAGCGCAAGCCCGGCGGCTAGCGGCTGTGCCCGCAGCGGGGCAGCGAGCGCCGCGGCGTGGCGCAGCAGCCACTCCGGCCGATGCGTAGCCAGCGCGGCCGGGATCAGCACTTGCCATGCCACAGGCGGCAAGCATACGCGGGTGGCTGCGCCGGCAATGGCATGCGGCCGCCCTGTGGCTGCGGCCAGCAACAACAGCCGCTGCCATGCAGGCAAGCTGCCGGGTTGCACCCCCAGCGCCGCCGTGTATGCCGCTTCTGCCTCTGCCCAGCGACCAGCCCGCTCATGTGCCATGCCTTCCAGCGTCAGGCTGCGGTAGGTTCCAGCGCCAGAGACTGATGTATACCTGCTGGCTGTGGAAGCAGCCGTTTTAGCCAGTTTTAACCAGTCCAAGGCCATGTCCTCTCTCCCTTGATCCAGTTCAAGTACAGCACCAAGCTCCAACAAATCCGGAAAATCCTCATACACCGGCGCCCACGCTTCCACCACAGCAAGCGCCCGTTCCGGGCTGCCAATCTCTCGCCAGGCATAAGCCGTTTTCAGCACCAGATCCGAGTGATATCCACAATCCGGCATAAGCTGCGCCAATAATGGCTGCAACAACCGGAGTGCTTCATCATACTTCGCTTGCTGAAACCATTCGGCAGCCAGAGCATATAACAGCTCCGGTTGATTCCCCTCCGGATTCAACGCGGAACGGATCAACTGCATGTTGCGTGCACCTTTATTTTTGGCGGTAATCACCTGCTCCAGATATCCGTAATGAATGACCTCAAGTTCAGAATGAAGCACGCCTTGCGGAATCAGTGCCATGATGGAAGAAGCAATCTCTTCATGAATTCTGCCCTGAAAGGCAATTCGGGGATCATTGCGGAACAATCGACATACCGCATCCGTCACACGCTCTTCACCAGACACACCCAGCAGACTCGTGACCTGTATCCAGTATCCCCATACATCGTCTCTGCTTGCCGCTAACAACTGCACGAGTTCTGCCTTCATCGGTGGGGTCTGTACCCATACTTCATCCGCATCAAGCACCAGAATCCACGGTTTCGTAGCAACGGCCAGCGACAGATTACGGGCTTTACTGAAATCTCCGTTCCATTCCGCGCGGATGACAACGGCACCATGAAGACGCGCAATTTCAGGTGTATCGTCTACCGAACCTGTGTCCACAACGATGATCTCATCCACAACATCTCTGACTGCATTCAAGCACCGCTGGAGTGACCCTGATTCATCCTTCACGATCATGCACAAGCTAATCTCTGGCTCCACATTCACCACCATCCCTCACCAACGGAGTTCGCCCCCATTCAGTACCCAGAACTGTGTTCACTTTAACTCCCTCACCTACCTGATCCCTCTCAGCTCTCAAACCCGTCCGCTCCCGGTAACTCCAGACGAATATGCTGAACGACAGGCCAACAACGATGCCGCTGTCCATCTGTATGCTGAGCGAAAAACTCCAGATGATGATCCGCAGCACTGACCAATCCTTTTACCAACCAGCTGGTTCCCACCAGCGTATCCAAAGATCCAGGGAATGACCCTATATCTTCTCCTTTTTCCCTATCCATATCCTTATCCTTCTCGCTCCTCTTCCCTTCCTCTTTCTCTCCTACACAAGCGCTCTCTTCTGGCGATAACCCTTCTCCAGACAATTGCTGTCGACACATCTGAATCAGGCTATGCAGCTCTTTCCATCTCCCTGACTGTACACACCCTTCCATCATCAGACCCAGGGCCTGCCAGCCATCATACTCTGCTCCTGCAACCGTTCCGTCCATGCTGGAGTCCATGTCCTTCTTTGTTGTCGCTCTCAGACCCAACGTTCGCCCTGTCTGTGCAGCAATTTCTTCATTCTTAGTTACTGCTTCACCCACCTGCGAACTACGCTTCAACCATAACGTCAATGGGTCATCTCCGCTAACTTCCTTCCCCTCGATCCACTCCAAACGTTCGAGCCATCGGGCAGATGAGGTTGCGAGCAACCCTTTTTTGCGTTGTACAGGTTCCAGTTTCAGGCGAGCCTTGTTCCATCTGCCTTGCTGGATATGGAGCATCGCCTCCGCCACGGATAAACGCTCCCTCATCTCTCCGTTGGGTTGTGACGATACACCCGGTAACAATCGCAGAGCCGCATCATAACAACGGGATTGCTCCAGAATGCCCAATACTTTGTGTGTAGCCTCTTCCGAACTGAGTGCAAAACGCTCCCTCACCAGCTCTGGAATCTGATGTTCCTGACCAGAAACTCGCATAATACGGAATATCCGATAAAGTGGCGGCAGCAGACTGGATTTGGCGCGAACCGCTTCCACGTAAGCATCCACTGCACCCTCCAGATCAGCCCTTCCTTCCAGTAATCGCCCTAACGTATACCACGTCTGATAGGTTCCGATACCTTCTTCCGTATGGTATATGGGCGGAGGTGGCCCCATGCGAACAGCTTCACGTAGCGACAGTTCGGCCCGATCTGCATCACCCAATGCGTCTGCACATACCCCGCGATGGTGCATCAGATCCGTGTACTCTGGAAAGAGTTCAAGCGCAGCATCAATGCGCTCCAATGCCTCCTGCCAGCGATTCAGATGCTGGAGACAACGAACTTCATATTTGAACAGCAGATGCGCGTAACTGGTCACCGCAGGATCAATCCCCAACCGAGCCACACCAAACGTCTCCAATGCCCGCTCCGCTTCCCCTACACGCAGATACTCGACCCCCAGATTATAGTGATGGAACGGCTGATCCGGTTCTTCCTCCACTGCCTGTTCCAGCAGGCGAACATTGCGGTTCACCTTATCTTTGCGCTCCACAATTGCCGTCTGATACCCATAATGATGGATGATCATGTCCGTTACATGAAATGCAGCTTCTGGGTTATTCCGACAGATCGCCGCTGCAATCTGCTCATGAATTCGACCTTCAAACCGATGACCCGGAGCATTGCGGAAGAGACGTAACACCGGATTCACCGTAGCCCCCTGCTGACCCGTACCTGTATAGTTATGAATGTTTAAAAACAATCCGTCACATCCGCTGACCGCCGTCCAGCTTCTGATCTGCTCCCGCGCAGCCCTATCGAGCGCCTCGTCCGCATCAAGAAAAAGAATCCAGTCGCCGGAAGCCTGCTCCAGGCCAGCATTCCGTGCTGCGGCAAAATCATCGCACCACTCAAATGGCACCACCATCGCGCCATGCTGACGAGCAATCTCTGCGCTACGATCCGACGAACCGGTGTCCACGACAATCATTTCGTCCACCGCTCCCTGGACACTGGCAAGACAACGGGGCAGTAACTCTTCCTCATCCTTCACGATCATGCATAGGGAAATTCGTTCCGCTCGCAAGCTGATTCCTCCTTTCCCTCGCATGGAAAATCGTACGCCAGGGAATGCCCTCGGCCGTACGTAATCTTTGTTCCAACGCAGTATGCTGTGCAATGAGCCACTCGGCAGATGGGGAACGAACCCATTCCTGCTGAATTGCCTTCAAGGCCAATCGCATGTAACATACAGCTGCTCCAGCCCGGGCCTGTCGGTGAGCAGGTTCCTGCTCCAGTGCCTGTTCGAACAGAGACAACGCCTGTTCGTCGTATCCTTTGGCATACAGCGTTTCACCTAGCCAAAATAACCCTTCGGCATCGAGTTCACTCTCGGTCATACACTGTATCAGGAGGTTCGCGGCTATTATGGTATACCCCTGACGATATAACAGGCTCGCAAACTCCCTTCGTAAAGTTACAGTTGTTCCCCAATGGTCACACATCATCATGGCCCGCAGCTCATGCAGTTGCTCAGCAAGTGTAAGCTGTCCTGTCTTTACGGCTTGCTGCACAACCTTTTCTGCTACCATCTCTGCCTGCGGACCCCATTGCATAAGCTTTTGTTCTTGTGAAGCAGGTTTTATGCTTCGCGGCTCTTTGGTTAACTGATTCAGCAGTCGATCCATGACCTTCCATACGTTCTTTTCTTGTGGAAGCGTAGTTGCGAGGAACGCCTCGGATAATCGTAATCCGTTGGTCCAACAAGCCAGTGCCCAATCTATTCTGTGCTCAGCCGGCAGATTAACTTCATTTACACAACCCACGCTCCAGTGTTCTTCTGCCAGTTGTAGTGCTTCGGAAACCCTATTCGCACATAACATCCAATGTATTCGATCCGCTACATGGATACGAGCAGTACACGCATCTGTATCCAGCATTTTCAATGCCTGTTCATATGCTCCACAGCCTGCTAGAACATAGATCACATACACCAGATGATCCTCATTCTTCACTGCATATGAATGTGGCATTTCACCACGAATCGAATCACCGCGGCCCGATTCCTTGATTCCTTGGCATCTGGCGAGTAATGTTTCTGCTATGTTCTTATCGGTTTCACCGGATTGTTGCAGCACATCTGCCAACCCTGCCCATGCCGGAGCATATGTGAACATGCTGTCCAATGCCAATTCATACAGATGTACGGACTCCTTTAGAAATCCCCGTTTCTGTGCAATTCTTGCCATCGCGGTATAAGCTCTGTAACTGTTAGAACCTGTTTCGGTTACATATGACACGCCTAACGTGCTGCCGCCATCACTCTGCACATCACGATCTGATACCTCCCGGCAATCGGCCGCTCGGGCATAGGATTGGTATGCACGCTCCTCCAAACCCTGCTGTTCCAGCGCCTCCCCGTACAACAAGTGCAGATCAGCATAGGATGGATACCGTTGTCGTTCCACAGCCAGAATTGCATGCGCCTCGTCATAGCGTTCCGATCCTACAAGGGTCTTTGCATAATCTCTAACCAGTGTTGGACGATATGGCGCAAGCAGCTCTATGAGACGTAATGATTCCCGGAACGCTTCAATTGCCTGTTCGATCTGACCAAGCTGGCAATACGTTACTCCCAGATTGTACAGGTGAAAAGGCTGTGCAGGCTCATCTGCGAGTTCCCGCTCAATCAGCTTCAGGTTACGTCTTGGTTTATGTTCCTTCGCAATCGTGGAGGCCAGATATCCATCATGAATCAGACATAATGGCGCAAGCGGTTCAGTCTCGATCAATAAATCTTCTTCATCTATATCGGTGTCGCTGTTATTCATATCAGCAACCTCACCCTGGGCAAGCTTGCATGGGCTACTACGAACCAACTGCTCATGGACGCGTCCCGCATATCGATATCCCTGATGAGCACGGAATAGTCTGACAGGCTGGGATATCACCCGCTCTTCAGACCCTTCACCGTATCGATTCTCTATGGTAATTCGTAACCTTGAAATGCTTTTATGGACTTTAGGTAAATATTTCAGCAGTTCTTCCAATCCCTGCGCGACGTACTCATCGGCGTCCAGACACAGGACCCATTCTGTACCTGCCAGAGGCAGACTGATATTTCGTGCATGGGCAAAATCATCTTGCCAACGGGCATGCAACACCGTTGCTCCGTACGTTTTGGCGATCTCGGGTGTGTGGTCAGAGGAACCCGTATCCGTGATAAAACATTCCATGCCGATAGGCTTCAAGCTGTCGAGACAGCGGGGCAGGTGATGTTCTTCATTTTGAACAATCATATGGATTCCAAGTAAACGGTTCTTCAAATGCAAACACCTCCAATACAAAAAAAATACATGAAGTCCATCAAAGGAACTCCATGTACCTATATGAAAAATAAATGGGTTATGTGCCTTGTCCATTGAAGAACACATCAATCGTGCTTGGTGCACCAATTAGGCTGGAGCGGTAGGAAAGACGTGTATATTTGAGGAAACGCTGCGGCACGAGTACATCCACTGATCCGGACAAAATACCAGTCACAGTGGCCACATCCGTGTACCAGTTCGTTCCGTTGGCACTGATCTCAACCTGAGCATCTACCCGGTTTATACCTGGGCCCCGGTTATATACAAAGAAAGAATACGTGCCAAACACACTGGTCGTAACCGCTGGAAGCGCAGTGAAGGTGTTTGCGGTCGGGGTGCTTATGAGCTGTGATTCCTGAAAACTCTTCTGTGAAATGGACGTCACGCTGCTAAGTGTTCCCGCTGTAATTGTAGCACCAAGCACACTCGTGATCGTTCCGTTTAACAAATTCGTCAAGGTCCCAGCCGTGATCGTTGCTCCGAGTACACTCGTGATTGTACCATTCAACAGGTTCGTCAATGTTCCTGCAGTTACGGTGGCTCCGAGCACACTCGTGATCGTTCCGGCAGTAATCGTCGCTCCCAATACACTTGTGATCGTACCATTTAGCAGATTCGTTAATGTTCCTGCGGTTACGGTGGCTCCAAGCACACTTGTAATCGTTCCGGCAGTAATCGTTGCTCCCAATACGCTTGTAATCGTACCATTCAGCAAGTTCGTCAACGTACCCGCTGTTACCGTTGCTCCGAGTACACTCGTGATCGTTCCGTTCAATAAGTTCGTTAGTGTTCCTGCGGTGATGGTTGCTCCGAGTATACCTGTAATGGTCCCCGCTGTAATCGTCGCTCCAAGCACACTCGTGATTGTTCCAGCAGTAATCGTTGCTCCCAATACACTTGTGATCGTACCATTTAGCAGATTCGTCAATGTTCCTGCGGTTACGGTGGCTCCAAGCACACTCGTGATCGTTCCGGCGGTAATTGTCGCTCCCAATACACTTGTGATCGTACCATTCAACAGATTCGTCAATGTTCCTGCTGTTACGGTGGCTCCCAGCACACTCGTGATCGTACCATTCAGAAGGTTTGTCAATGTTCCGGCAGTTACAGTGGCTCCCAGCACACTCGTAATCGTTCCGGCAGTAATCGTCGCTCCCAATACACTTGTGATTGTACCATTTAGCAAATTCGTTAATGTACCTGCGGTTACGGTGGCTCCCAGCACACTATTAATCGTACCTGCCGTGATGGTCGCTCCAAGTACACTCGTAATGGTTCCGTTCAGAATGTTGGTAATGGTTCCTGCGTTAATTGTAACGGTAGTCAGACCTGAGATATTACTAATGGTCCCGTCCAAAATAATGCCAACCACATTCCCGCTTGTATCGGTTCTGATAGGCTGGGCTGTCCCTGTACTATCCTGGCCGAAAATCAACGTTCTCAGATTATCCGGATTCGTATTAAACGTCGTAAAGTTAGGCATGTGCCTCGTCCTCCTCCCTGGTCAAATCTGTATATTCCTACTCCCTACGGCATACGCTGCGCCTGAAAGTAAACATCAAGCCGGGTCGGTTGATCCGGTTCAACGGATCGAATTGCAAGCCGGGTATAATGCAAAAATCGCAAAGGTACCAGCGCTTTGGTCTGTCCTCCCGCGACCACCTCCTGGCTGTCCACGGCATAGTCTGAGGCATTGGGACTGATCTGGATCTGTACAAGAGCCGGATGTTTCCCGCGATTCACAACGCCATAGGTGTACATGCTGAGTGATGAGGTGTCTTGTGCCGGGAGGGAATTCATGCTGCTGCTGGTTTCGGCCCCGACATACGTATGCTCTGTAAAACAATGAATAGCACCAGGGAGTTTCGTACGTGAGGAAGTACCCTGCTTGAACCGGGGACGAGTAATCCGGGAACAAGGGGGTTTCAGCAATTTAGCGCGGCAGGAATGACGTGAGCGACGACGGCTTACATATTTGGTTGGTTGCTTCGTTCTCTTCTTGCTTCGCTTCGCTGTTCGACTCATCTCGATTTCCCCTTAAAAAATGTGCTTACGCATCGTATGCCCGGATCGGATATACGGGCACGGCATCTGCCGTTATTTTGGAATTTGCAGTCCGTTCCCAAACGCTTTCTCTTGTTCTTACATACAATGCAAGTAATGAGGACATGCGAAACAAATAGTATCGCGAGACCATTTCCATCTATTCAGAGGGGGGACAAGATGACAAACTCTAATGTATTCAACCAGTCTAATGGGCCCCTGTTCACTCAACTGACCAACACTTATGCAGCCCCGGGTATTGAAGCTTCAGTAGATACCGGTGCGGCTGCGGCAGGCAGTTTTTTTGCCCTGACGACCAATACTACAGCGATCCCTTCCAGCCAAAACCTTCTTCTTCAAATCCTGAATGCGAGTGGAAGTGGCAGAACATTACGTATTGCCAGCCTTTCGGGAGGTACAACTTCTGCAGCTACACTGGTCGTTTATTCCGGAGGCACGGTGACGGCAGGAAGCACACCTACACCCGTCAATACGTTGCTCGGCAACGCCAATACCAGCATCGTTACCACAAGGCAAAATACGGGCACGCTTGGGGGTACTTTCACTAGTTTGCTCAGCATACCTCTCACTGCGGGAATGTACTCTTTGGATTTAAACGGTTCCATTCTTGTTCCACCGGGACAATCACTATCCATTAGTTTAGGAACTGGCAGTCAGACTGCAGCCATTAATCTCTTCTGGTGGGAATTCTGAACATGATCCTGATAAAAGGAGGTGCACACTGTGCCGAACCACAATGTATTTAATCCATTAAATCTGCCCGTCTATACGTCCAACACGAACACATATATTTCTCCCGGCATTGTTGCTCCTCCGGAGAATAATGCTGGCAGCACAGGCAATCTGTACAATGCAGGTTCCACCAACTCCACAACACTGGGATTGCTGGGAGGAACGGTTATCGCCACCGTACAATTGGCCAATCCCGCAGGGAGTGGGAGAACACTATACGTATCACGGCTCTCTGGTGGAATCACCGTTGCACTGAATCTGTTGTCATCCTTCAGCGGTTCCATGAGTCTGACCGCAAATGGAACGCTAAGCTCTCCCAGTACACTCACGGCGGTCAACAGCAACCTTTCCAGCAGCAATACCAGTGCAGCCATCGTACGATTCTCTTCTGCTGCGCCTTCAGGAGCGACCTCATTGATGGCAATGCCCCTTCAAGCGGGGCCTTTTCTATCCAATGAATTTGGCCGTTATGTGGTTCCTCCAGGTCAAGCCATTAACCTCTCTGTCAGCGGATCACTTTCGGTTGGTGGACTGTTGGCCTCTACTGCTTATTTCGCTTGGTGGGAGGTCTAATTTGTTATGCGATGCACAACAATTACAACGTGCAAACAACCGCCTTCGGATGAATACGGAAGCGGCTGTTCGTTTTATTGCAGATGGAACGTGGATATACAATGTTGACCGAACGAGGCTGTCAGACCGATTCCTGCGGAATGGTCTCTTTTGCTTCCGATAGGAGAGGCTGCTTCCCTTCCCATAGGATGCGCTGTAGCAGTATGCCGGCAAGACCAATCACCAGCGTAGCGAGACCGATATATTGGAAGGTGGGGCTCGGCCCTGCAACTCGAATGAGCGCTCCACCTGCAAGTGGAGCTACGACAAGTACAACACTGGATAGTGAATTTTGAATGCCAAAGACGCGTCCTACATAGGCAGGAGGGGTTTCCTTTTGCAACAAATAATTCAGCGTCACCATAAAGAGCCCATTGCCAACTCCAATGCATAGCCCCCAGATAATGATCCATATTTCAGGTGTTTCTGGGCCAATCCACCCTAATGCAGCAATTCCGGCCCCGACGAACAGATATCCTCCACCAAGCCCCCACCCATACCCTATTCTCGGCAGACGATTTAACAACAAAATGATGACTACGGCTCCGGCACCTGCCGATGAACCCAGCCAACCTAGCAGCGATTCATTCCCCGGCTTGATCTCCCGAAACAGGGTCGTAAATTGATAATCGATCATCAGGATAGCCATGAGTCCAAAACAGCCGAACAGAATCGTACTCAGCACGGTACGACTGCTCTGTATAAAACGCCAGCCTTGCTTCCACTGGGAGAACAAAGATTCCGATCCATCCTTTTCACTATAAGCACTTCCGTCTGATTCAGCAGACTCCGACTTCTCCACCAAATGCCGCAAGGGCCACAATACCGCACCTGATAACAGGCGGGTACAGGCATTAATGACAATACAGATTTGTGGTGAAAAGAAGGCCAAAATGACTGCACCTAGAAGTGGTCCCGCCACTTTAGAACACTGGCTCACAAAACCGTTTAGAGACGATGCCTGAAACAGATGCTCTTCTGCCACTACCTGGCGGGTTAGCGCCTGCTGGGCGGGGACATGGAACACTCCCATCATCGCTCGCAGGGCGAGAAGTGGAAGCAGCCATACCGGACTTGGTGCGAATAAAATAGCAACGGTTAATCCCACGGTGATTACATCACACAGGATCATGATTTTCACTTTGTGCAGTCGATCTGCCAGGGCACCTGCAAAGGAGCCCAACAGTATACCTGGAACAGCCATACATACAGGAATAAGGGCAATGATCAGCGGATCGGCACCCCATCGGTAGGCCACCATTACCTGGATGGCGAGTGCATCGAACCAGTCTCCAAACGTAGCCAGCGAATATGCGATAAACATGCGGACAAACCGGAGATTGGTCCATAAACTTCCGGAGGATTCCGCAGATGAAGCGGAGGGTTCGGTGGATTCATTGGATGTGGGTTCATTTGAAATGACGGTCATACGTGTACTTCCTCCCTTGATTACAGCCGTGTGCGGTCTGTATGTTCCTTGGCTGTAATCATAAGAGGGTTATATCAGAGGAAGATCAGAGGACGGGGAGATAGGGGATAAAAATTTACGTATTTCATCTACAATTCGTTGTTTATATGTGGGAACACCATAATTTTTACCGATCTCTGCATACACTTGACGATATTTACTGCGCAGTCTGCCTTCAATTCGATGTTGATCCATGAACAGGAGAATCTGATATGCAGCATTCAGATATAGCGGTGCATTCAGCGACATTTTCAATACGTCCAGACCGTCATCCATTCTAAGTTCCGCTTCACGCACTCGCCCTTGCCGAAGCAACCACAACCCCTCCATCACCTGAAAACGTCCGATCTCCCGCAGATAGGGGGCATCCTTCAATCCTGACCGCAGGACTGACATCTGAGCTTCAATCGCTTCACCACTGCCACCCCAAAGTTCCACATACAACGCTGCAAGTGCTACAGGAAGTCTGAAGTTCTTCAGCTCGTCAGTCTCTATTACACGATACGTTTCTTCAAGCTGCGTTTTGGCACGTTGATACTGGCCCGCCTCTACATAGACTTCAACGATGTTCAGAATGCGAAGTTCCCGAAGCTGATCGGCAGATAAAGCAGATGAACTCAATGCCTGCTCATACAAGGGTAAGCTTTCTGATGGTTCAATTAGCGAGTGGACAAAAATTAATAACCAGTATAAGCGTTCTTCAAAAGCAATTTCTTTCGTTGTAATCAGCCACTCCAGATTCCCCTGTATAAAACGGATATACAACTGATAATACGGGACAATCTGAATGCCAAGCGCTTCTTGCTGTTGAACCAAGGTCTGTATGGCATTTCCCTGCCCAAACAAGTGATATTTACGAAGTAATCCGTGAATGACTTCCTGCATTTCTGGGTCCTGAACAGAAGGGCTGGCGGGTAGAGCGGACTTGTTCTCTTGCACCGTAAGCCGATATCCGTATCCCCGTACCGTATCCAGACTAATCTCATCCCAACGTTTTAATTTCTTGCGCAGCCGATAGATATGATCGTCCACCGTGCGTTCAACGGGATACTCCAGCGGCCATACCCGGTCCAACAGTTGGCTGCGCGTGAAGACTTTATCCTTGTTCTCATATAAAAAATGAAAAAGTGCAAATTCCTTTGCCAGCAGGCGAATGGAATCCGTACGCCGGGTTACGGTGTATGTCCCTTCATCCAATTGTAAAGACATGCCTGGTTCCTCCCATGTATTCTTCTCATCGTGTTTTCAACATACCACAAAAAACCTTTGCGAGAACGCAAAAGGTTTCTGTAATAAAGAGCTTGTTATAGTACGAAACGCTTATTCTTGGAACAAAGTTATTCCTTTGTTTTAACCGAGTACAACCCGGTCATCTGCCATTTTTTTGCCGCTAATGCGCTCGAATTCACCGAGCAACTCCGGCACGGTCAACGTACGCTTGCGCTCTTCGCTGACATCCAGAATAATGCGGCCTTTATCCATCATGATTAAACGATTGCCCAGACGAATGGCCTGCTCCATATTGTGCGTCACCATCAGGGTGGTCAGTCTCATCTCACGCACAAGGGTCTCCGTCAGTTCCGTGATCAGTTCGGCACGTGAAGGGTCAAGGGCGGCCGTATGTTCATCCAGTAGCAAAATCTGCGGCTGGGTAAACGTAGCCATCAACAGGCTGAGTGCCTGCCGCTCCCCGCCTGATAAGAGACCCACCTTCGCGTTAGGCCGCTTCTCCAGTCCGATTCCCAACTTCTCCAGTTGCGTGTTAAAAATCTCACGTCTGGTACGGGTAACGCCGAAGCCCAGTCCACGTCCTTTGCCCCGTTTGTATGCCATCGCCATATTTTCTTCAATGGACATATGTGGTGCTGTTCCTGCCATCGGGTCCTGAAACACCCGGCCAATCCAGCTGCTGCGCTTATGCTCCGGCAGGTTTTTGATGGAACGATCATTGATCAGCACATCACCCATATCCGGCTTCATCACACCCGAGATGATGTTCATCAACGTGGATTTACCGGCCCCGTTACTACCAATCACCGTCACAAAATCTCCCGGATTCATCGTCAGATTCACACCAACGAGCGCAGTTTTCTCATCCGTTGTGCCTGGGTTAAACAGCTTGGTCACTTGTGTAATTTCCAGCATGATCACATACCTCCCTTCGCCTGATGACCTCCGGATCGCATCAACTCTTCTGTTCGTTTGCGAGCCAGACTTCGCTGCTTCATGGAGCGCTGCATCGTTGGGAATACAAGGGCAATGATGACAATCACTGCTGTAATCAACTTCAGATCGGATGTGTCAAACCACTCCACCTGAAGGGCCAAGGCCACCACGATTCGGTATATGATCGAACCAACGATCGCTGCAAGTGTAGCCCAGAACACTGTTCTTGCACCAAGGATGGCTTCACCAATGATGACGGAAGCCAGTCCAATGACGATCATGCCGATCCCCATCGTGATGTCCGCAAAGCCGGATTGCTGGGCAATAAATGCGCCAGACAGGGCTACCAGTCCATTGGACAGGCTGACACCTACAATCGTAGTCACATCCGTATTTGCACCAAAACTGCGAATCATGCGTTTGTTATCCCCTGTGGCGCGGAGCGCCAGTCCAACATCTGTTTTCATGAACAGATCGAGCATTATTTTGAACACGAGTACCACGATAATAATCAGTACCATGACATGCTCACCTGAGAATGGATTATCCATACCCATAATGGATTTATTCGGTGCGCCAAGAATACGCATATTAATGGAGTAGAGCGCGATCATCATCAAGATCCCGGATAACAATCCATTAATCTTGCCTTTGGTATGAAGCAGGCCCGTACAAGCCCCGGCTACCATACCGCCAGCCATTGCCGCCAGACAGGCGAGCCAAGGAGAGAAGTCATTGGAGATCATCACCGCCGCGATTGCGCCCCCTGTTGTAAAACTTCCGTCTACGGTAAGGTCAGGAAAATCGAGTATGCGGAACGTAATATATACACCAAGTGCCATCAGTGCATATAAAAGCCCCAGCTCGATTGCTCCTTCAATTGAATTCCAGCTTATACTCACGCTACTTCCTCCCTGTCTATCGAAAAGAATGAGGCGAACCCGTTGCACGTTCGCCTCGCATCCATACTGCCGGATTACACTCCGGTCAGTTTATTGAATCAATTTCATAACTTATGAATTGATTCTATTGAATAATGTTGTTTTCCTGGTCTTTTACTTCCGCCTTCATCTCATCCGTAACCGTGATGCCTTGGGCTTCCGCTGCTTTCAGGTTCAGGATCAGATCCAGTTTGTCTGGAACCGTGACTTTCATATCACCAGGTTTTGTACCATTCTTCAGAATGTCCGCAGCTATCTCACCCACCTGATATCCATGGTCATAATATTTGAAGCCTACCGTTGCGAAAGCTCCTTTTTCAACGGTATCCCGATCACTGGAGAAGAACGGAATTTTATTACTGTTCGCCGTTTGAATGATCGTATCAACCGCACTCACGACAGAATTATCGAGTGTGATGTAGAAGGCGTCTACTTTGCCAACAAGAGAATCCGTTGCCTGTTTTACTTCAGATGTATTCGTAACCGGTGCTTTCACCAGCTTGATATTATGTGTTGCGAGCGCTTTTTCTGCGTTATCTGCCATAACCACCGCATTTGGTTCACCTTCGTTAATGACCAATCCTACCGTTTTTACATCCGGCAGATTTTTGGCGATAAAGTCAGCCAGTTGTACGATGGCCTCCGGGTTCGTGTCAGATGCACCTGTAACATTTCCGCCCGGCTTGTCCATATCGGTTACCAGTTTGGCACCCAGTGGGTCTGTTACCGCCGCGAACAGCAATGGCTTGTCCTTCACTTGCTGAGCCAGAGCTAACGCAGATGGTGTTGCGATTCCTAGAACGAGATCATTTTTGGAATCACCCGAGATTTTCTGTGCAATGGACAGGTTGTTCGTCGAATCACCTTGCGCGTTATTGTAATCGATTTTGAGGTTCTTGTTCTCTTCAATACCCGCATCCTTCAGGGCTGCGATGAAACCTTCGCGTGTAGCATCCAGGGATGGATGTTCAACAATCTGGGAGATGGCAATCTGATATGATTTTTCCTCGCTGCCTCCACCTGTTGTACTGCCCGATCCTTCGGATTCAGAGCTTGTACCGCTGTTATTTCCGCAACCTGCCGCAACGATCATTGAAGCAACCATCATCAGTGACATCCAAAATTTCTTTTTCATGTGTGAGAACCCCTCTCCATCTTATAAAATGTGGTTACCCTTATCGATTTCTATTGACACGATAGGGTGGGACAAAACGAACGCTTCAACGCATTGTTGCTTTGATCGACAAAAGCAGACAAATATAGACTTTTGTCATGCGACTGAAGTCCATGAACCGTGTTGGTGTTATATTGTTCCCCTAATATTAAGGGGCGTCCCGATATACGTCAATGGTTGAACCGCTTCCAATTTACTCTCATCGGTTGGTTGTGATAGAAAACATTACATAAGATCAAAAAAGAACTGAAAATCGGACGAGGTAGTTGGACAAAGTACGTTAACCGAACAGTATCCTCAGGTGCCTTGGAATCAGAACCTATACATTCCACCTTAACTGATATATTTCCGCTGAAAGTCGAAGTATAACTTACTGTTCTGACAAACGTAACCCTGAAATGTCGATTTCAAACTTATAGTTACTGTGAACTATGCGCAATTTTGTATTAAGAGAGGGCCTCCCCATTCTATTAAGCGCTAACGAACCCGAAACACCTTATTATGCAATTAATTGCAACATAAAAACTCTAACGAATCTGAGAGCCGTTATCTCTACTAAAATTAGCTTCTAACCCCAAAAATGAGCTAAATCAGATGAATTAGCACCTCTACGATTCGTTACATTTCAGCAATGACCATATAGCTCCAAATAGCATCTGCTGGTTTCGTTAGAGCAATTCGTCCTCAACCATTTCAAACTGTTAAGGTAAAATCGACAAAAAAAGGGACAGCTTCGACTAAACGTCGAAACCATCCCTTGCTCCTCTGGCAGACTCATCAGACAGCTGGTACTGTCGATTGCCTTTCACTTTATGTTATCTTACTTCAGCTTTGGTCCCCAAACGTCCCCCCAGTCAGTTTCCCGACGCTTCGCGAATCTCATACTTGCACCTTTTACCGCCATCGGCGTAACATTCGGTACGCTCTACCTCAGCTTGAAGCAGCGAGCGGAACAATTCCAGTTCACAGCGGCAAGCCTGCTTGTAGACACTCGCAACTTGCACAATCGGGCAGTTCATTTCCGTAATGACGTAAGTTCCATCGTCTTCTCTGGACGCATCCGCCATATATCCGTTGGCATTCTGGATTCGCGCGAGTTCCTCCACCCGTCCGGCCAGATCCTGGCCTTCCATCTGGGGCAATCCGCTGCGAAGCAGCTTGTCCCGGCGACTCTCGAACAATGCATCCACCACACCGCTCCCGGCTGAGTCAGACAATTCTTCAAGCAGTTCCAGCGTAAGGGACGAATATGATTTTGGGAAAAAGCTGTCCCCGCGTACCGTCAATTGGTACACCGAGGATGGACGTCCGGCCGTTGCCCGGGCCTCCCGAACCTCGATCCAGCCGTCCTGCTCCAGTGCCGTCAGATGACGACGAATGGCCATGCCGGTCAGACCCAGATCAGCTGTCATTTCCCTCGCGGTCAATGTACCTTGCTGCTTCAGCATGAACAAAATCCGTTCACGCGTCGTTCGTTCCTCTTCGCGCTTCACGATCAGCACCTGCTCTCCTGCTTATGCGTGTACCGGTGCTGCCTCCCGGCAGGCATCCGAGCAAAAGCGGTTATGCGTCTCTTCGCAATCCTCGCAGCTTACGTGCTGCAGGTTGCAGGTTGGACAATTAATATATCGGTCATGTGTCGTTCCACAGTGATAACAGCTGGCAATGACAATATCCTCCTCTGTCCGGTTAATCGGTACAGAGATTCGCTCGTCAAATACATAACATTTACCATCGAATAGATGGCCTTGTACTTCAGGGTCTTTACCGTACGTGACAATACCGCCGTCCAGTTGAGCCACGTCCTGGAATCCTTCATTGATCATGAACCCGGTCAGCTTCTCGCAGCGAATGCCGCCAGTGCAGTACGTAATAATCGTTTTGTCCTTCATGTCACCCAGGTTCTCCCGAATCCACTCCGGAAACTCACGGAACGACTCAACATCTGGACGGATGGCGCCGCGGAAATGGCCAATTTCGTATTCGTAATCATTGCGACCATCGATAACGATGACATCATCACGTTGCAGATGCTCATGGAACTCTTTCGGAGAAAGGCGTTTGCCACTAATCACATTTGGATCCAGATCTTCGTCCACGCGGAACGTAACCAGCTCTGCTTTGTGACGAACAAAGATTTTTTTGAACGCATGCTCTTCCACATCATCAATCTTGAACACCATATCACTGAACAGCGGGTTCGCATGCATGTCTTTCATATACTGTTCCGTCTGTTCTGGCGTTCCGGATACCGTGCCGTTAATGCCTTCGGATGCGATCAGGATACGTCCTTTCACACCGAGGTCTTTGCAGTATTGCAGATGCTCTTGTGTAAACGTTTCGGGGTCTTCAATCTTCACGAACTTATAATATAAAAGCACGCGATACGCGCTGTTACACATGTATATCACCTGTTCCTATTCCATGTTGTTATGAGCCGGATCATCCGGCAAGACGACTACGTTGCACCCTTACTTGTAAAAAGAAAAGAAACAGCCGCCCGAAACTTCGTCTCGAACTGCTGTCTGACATTCGACTTTTATTCCTGCATTCTAGTTTATCGGAAGCGGAATAGCTTAGTCAATATAAATGTATAGAAAGGGATGAAAGATATGGAACATATCTTTCATCAACAATCATCCTATTCCGAGATCGTAATGACCGAGGTCACAAAGTGATACGACTCGTTCTCCAATACCGCCTGCGATAACAGGATCTTATTGCCTTCCGGACTCCAGGCAAGCGGGTCAGAGGCGTTGTCCATATCCGCCGAGATCTGGAACTGCTCAGCCGACTCTGTGTTGGAGACGAACAGCCCTTTCTCATTGTCATTCTCGGAGTTGATCGTATATGCAATCTTGGAATCATCACCCGACCAGCTGGTGCCGAAGATCTGCGTGCCTCTGGCGAGTGTGGCCTTCTCATTACCTTCCAGATCGGTGAGCACGAGCGCCCGTTTGGTATCCGCCGTTCTTTTCACAATCGCAAGCCTTGTTCCATCATTAGAAGGGATGACCCATTCCACACTTTTCAGCACCTGTTTCACGTCACCCGTCTTCACGTCGTATGCATTCAACTGGCCGTCTTCGCCCGTAATATAATAGAGCATATTGCCTGAGACCTTGATACTCCGCACATTGAAATTGCCTGTCTCAACCAGCACTTTCGTTGTACCATCCACACTTGCCGAGATCAGATCACCCTTCATATTGGGAAAAACGACATGTTCATTATCCAGCCATGCGCCCTCTTGGATGAAGCCATCCTCCTTACCAGCGGGGATTACCTCCCCGTTATGCAGGTTCAGAATGTAACCTTTACCCGTATTTTCCTCCGGCTCCCGGTAGAACAAGTACTGACTATCTGGTGATACCAGCGGTGCACCCAGGCTGACTTCACTTTCCTTGAGCGGTGTGTCTGTACCTTTGGTTAGATCATACATATATAAGTTATGCGGATATCTTTCCTGGCCTTCAACGGTGACGGGTTTCAAGGACTTGTTCTCCTTGTCGGATACAATCCAGTCGTCACTTAGCCATGCGATTCCGCGCATATTCGGCAATTTATCAATTTTCTCCAACTTGAAGCTCTGATACACGGACGTGTTGGTATTATCTTTCACTATAATATCAGTGCCTGTTTTCCCGCCTTGTTCGTTGCCCCCCGGCTCTGTTGTTCCCCCGCATGCTGCTGTTGTTAACAGGGCAATGGCCCCAAACGTCCCCAAAGCTGCTTGTTTCCAATTCATCATGGTCCCCCCTGGTTTCTCTTGCTATAAGACCAAGCATACACACGGCATACTTCCAAAGTTATTCAGACTTGTTTCGAACTTGTAAACTTGAATCAGCCAAAGGGAAAATGAGCTGGAAAGTCACACCTTCCCCATTCTGAGAATCGCTCTTACTGCTTGGAAGTAAGGTGATTGTACCGCCTTGCTTTTCAACAAATTGCTTTACGAGAGATAATCCCAGCCCGGTTCCGCCGGTTTTTCTGGCCCTGTCTTTGTTCACGGTGTAAAAGGGTTCAAAAATCTTCTCCCGCGCCTCTGCCGGAATCGGCGTACCCGAGTTATAGATGCGAATGACCGCTTGACGCTCCTGCATCTGTAATTCGCTCTTCACCCGGATCACACCATCCGGAATGTTATATTTGATGGCGTTATCCAGCATATTGATGAAGATATGCATAAGACTCTCCCGATCACTGCGGATCACCGCCGGTTCAAGATCCAGTTCCATGTTCAGCGCGAACTTCTCCGCTTTCCCACGCATCCGGCCACAGGCATCCTCCAGCAGAGCACTGACCTCTACATCTTCGGCCTGGTTCTCGAAGTCATACTTCTCCAGAGCAGATAAATGCAGTACTTTCTCCACCATCTCGTATAGCCGCTCCGTTTCTTTGCCAATGTTACTCGTCGCATCATCAAGCAGTTGCGGATCATCCTTATACATGTCGAGCAGCTCCACATAAGCTTTGATCGAGGTCAGCGGAGTCTTGAACTCATGACTGATGTTACCGATATATTGTTTCTGCTGCTGTTCCAGCGCCTGAAGCTTCTCTATCGCCAGTTGCAGCTTCTGCTGCTCCGCATGCATGGCTGTGATATTTTGCTGAATGGATGTACTCATATAATAGATGCCTTGCCCCAGCTCTCCCAATTCATCCTTACGCCTTACAGGAGACTCCGTAATGTAGTTCCCTTCCCGAATGGAATCTGCGGACCTCTTCAGCCGGGTAATCGCAACGGCAAACCGATTGTAGAACAGATAACCTAATATGAAGCTCAGCGCAACCACGGTAATTCCTGCCCATATGAACAGTTGAAGGATGCGAGTATAGAACTCATGGTAGCTCTGGACAGGATATTGTATCCATACAGCGCCCATCTGTCCATCCGGGCCATCCAGTGGTGCGGCATAGAGCAGGGTCTCGCCCTGCTCATGATAAGCTATTTTATTTTGCAGCGCATAGTCCAACGTTTCCTGTACGAGTTCACTCTCGCCAGAGGCGAAGGATGCTCCCACCTGCTGGCCTGTCATGTTATAGAGTGCAATTGGCAATCCGGTAGAGTTGGCCAGTTCCTGTGCCAGCCTGCGCCCATTTCGCTGTAAAAAAACGTCCTGCTCCAGATGAACGGACTCTGTGTAGTAGGACTGTCGCACATTCAAATTGACCAGACGCATCTGTTGCGATAAAATCCCCTCGATCTGTGACTGCTGATTCCGTTCAATACCGCGCAGAACCAGTGAACTAAGCACAACCACGGTCAGGATTAGCAAGGCTGCCAGAAAAACACTGAACTTCAGCTTGATGCTGACTCTCATATGGCCCCGCCTGGTTCAGGTGCAGATGCTTTGTAGCCAATCCCGTATACGGTCTGCAATTTCTGCTGATCCGCATCTCCGATTTTTTTGCGCAAACGCTGGATGTGAATGTCCACGGTACGTGTCCCACCCGCATATTCCATGCCCCAGACCCGATCCAGCAGATCGTCTCGTGTGTACACACGTTCAGGATTGGACATGAGAATGGTCAGCAGATCGAACTCTTTCGGTGTCAGATCCAGCTTCTCCTCATTCATGGTCACCGTGCGGTGAGCAACATGAATACGGAGTGTGCCATTCACGATGGGCTGATTCTTCGCATCATCCGGTGGTGGAGTGCTCTTCTCGACACGGCGCATGAGCGCTTTCACCCTTGCGAGCAGTTCACGGATCTCAAATGGTTTGGTCATGTAATCATCGGCACCCATTTCCAGGCCGACGATCTTGTCTACGATATCATTTTTGACGGTCAGCAAAATAATGCCGATATCCTCCCGGTCCTCCAGCCTGCGGCACACACCGTATCCATCAAGCCTTGGCATCATGACGTCCAGAATCATGACTTGCGGGTGAAACGATGCAACCTTAACCAAGGCCTCTTCGCCGTCACTTGCGGTCTCAACTTCATATCCTTCGCGCCGCAGCGCGTAAGCAATGGCACTGACGATGCTTGATTCGTCATCTACCACAAGCACTTTTTTATTCATGGGATTCATCCTCTTATTTATGTCATGAGTTGGTTTATGGGTCTATGTTAGCAAGGTCTATGTTAATTAGCTACGGATGAATTGAAATTTGTATGAGAGACTTGCATCCTCTCAGCTTGGACTTCGCTTTACTTTCTTTATACCCCAAAGGCAACAAAAAGAGCCAACCCGTGATTGGATCAGCCCTTGATCTATAGATTCCCAATTCATGTTACTGATTAGGCAACAACTTGTTGATTTCATCTTCGGAGAGCCCTGATGCTTTCACTATAGCAGACATGTCTACACCCAGTGTAAGTAACTCACGCGCCATTTCTCGCTTTCCTTCAGCCGCTCCTTCAGCTCGTGCGCCTTCAATCATTGATTTTTCGTCACTCAATGCTTTCATTCGAGCATCGTAGGCCATTCTGGTGGACGCATCCTGACTCAGAAATTCCAGCGTATCCATCGCCTTTTTCAACATCGGTTCATTCATGGCCAGCACCTCCCAGTTTGATGTATCTATTCCTTTCAGGAATAATAACCAGTTCACGAGTCCGCCTTTTTCCATCGGAACAGAATACTGATCCAATTTGGTTAGTTCCATCACATGTATTTCGATATCATCCGTCAAACCAATACCTGTATGATCTTCTCGTAAATGAAAAACATTGTGATACCGCTCATTATCCAGACAGGAGTAATTGAGAATATTAATAGTCACGCATTTTTTTAGTAGACTGTAGTTTTCACCCTTTTTTATCTGATGAAAGTACATCTCACTCCAATAAAACAACGTCCTTTTCTCCATGTTATACGGGTTAAACAGCTGCATTTCAATGTTAATCAGTTTGCCTTCTACCGTCTTTGCTTTAATATCCAGAATGGATTGTTTATCCTCTGGACTATCCTTATCTGTATACGTGTTAACCACAGTGATCTCCGTAAGAGGAGATTCGCCGGTCTCTATAAACGTGCTGTTCAGAAAAGCTAACAAAACATCTTTGTTTTGCTCACTTCCAAAAATGCGCTTGAACACAAAATCTACTCGTGGATCGAGTAATTCCGTCACTCAGCATCAGCTCCATTCTCACCAGCATTATATCATAATTCCCATATAACCTCAGCTTGATAATGGATCTACACATATATTGCATTTACTCCTCAAATGACAGATTGAGCGGCTCGTCCGACATTTCGTACTCTGTCTCCATATGTGTCAGCGGCGTGTTCAGATCAACCTCCTCGAAGCGGAAGCTGTCAACCCACACTTTTCCTTTACCGTTCAAAATAACCCCGAACGAAATGACCGCGCTGCCCTCCGGCACATCAAGCACAATACTGTACTGATTCCATGGCTGTGTACCCGTAATTGGCCGATCATGCATGTTATCAAATTGAAGTACATCATGGACATGATTATCCACACGCATCCATAATCCGCAGAACGCGTCCACACGCTCGGTCTTCACGAATCCCGATAATTTCATCCGCTTGCCTATATACTTGTCCGCTCTGAACTGTTGCATCATTGTTGCGAATTCGTTAGGCTCCATCGGCGTAACTGCCTTCAAATACCCTGAAGCTTTCCCCTGATGCACTTCGGCAGGGTCAATGCCCATCTCATAATTTTGCGGATGACTTCCGGTTAACATCCAGCCTGTAATCCTTGACGTCTGATTCATCGGTACTTCTCCTCCTCTGGTTCTTCCTTCGAATAATTTCAGATCGAACAATTTGCGAAAACGTCCTGGTGGCATGCCATATAATTTGCGGAATGCGCGGGTGAAGGCTTCCTGACTTTCAAATCCACATGCCAGGGAAATGTCCAGAATGCCTGCATCTGTGGATCGCAGGGCTGTGGATGCCAGACTCATCCGGCGATTACGGATATAATCCACCACAGTCATACCCACCTCATTACGGAAAACCCGATGATAATGATAGGGCGACAACAACGCCTCGGATGCCACTTCTTCCAGCCCGATCTCCTCATGCAGATGGGTTTCAATATAGAACAAACTTTGCTGAATCATTGCACGATATCGGCTCAACTGTGGTAAATCCCCCTTCCATATCCTTACTATACGTGCTTCAGCATAAGGCGTTTTGATCATTTCTGCTACATATCGAGATAACCGTAATCGGAGCTTCTTCTGTCATCGGAGTTGGTGTAACTAAGCGTTGGTTACAAGGGTATATATACGCCTCACAAAAACAAAAAAAGAGCCGATCCAGGGACAACATTGCCCTTGACCGACTCTATACGAAAACTCAACAATCAGACAGCCGGTACCGGCTGTGCACCAACCTCTTCGTCATCATGCTCCACCAGTTCATGTTTCTCCCAAGCTCTGCTCTTCCAGCGGAAGTACATAATAACCGCGCGGGTCCACTCATCCGCCGCAATGGCAAGCCATACACCAGCAAGCCCCAGATGAAGCTGGAATATGAGCAGGTACCCCAGTGGCAGACTCATGCAGACCATGGAGATCAGACCCATGTATACCGGGAACTTCGCATCCCCTGCCGCACGCAGGGAACCAATGATTACAATATTGCAGGTACGTCCGGTTTCGAGCAACAGACTAAGCAGAATCACCTGAGCACCCAGCTTGATAATTTCCGGATTATCCGTAAATATGCTCATCAGCGGCACACGGAAAAAAATGATGATTACATCAATGATGACTGTGGCCAGAAGCGCCCATTTTACACTGTCAAAAACACGTTTGTACGCATCGTCTTTGCGCCGCGCACCGACAAGCCGGCCTACAATGATCGATGTCCCCATACCAATCGCCATGCTGAACAAGTAGATATAGCTGGAGATATTGCCCGCATACTGCTTGGTTGCCATGGCTTCTGCGCCCAGATAGGTCACATACAGCGTGAACACGAGCTGGCAGGAATGATATACCATGGACTCCATCGCAGACGGAATACCAATCCGCAGAATTTTGCCAATGAAATGTTTGGACAATTTAATGTAGTATTCGAAATCCACCCGCACCTCGCTCACACGATACAACAACCAGAAGAAAATCAGCAGGCAGATAAACCGACTTCCTACCGTGGAGATGGCTGCCCCTTCCACCCCAAGCTTCGGCAGGCCGAAGTGACCAAAGATCAATGCATAGTTACCAACAACGTGAATGACATTCATGAATACAGCGACATACATCGTTTCTTTGGTGTAACCATGTGTACGAATCGTCGCAGCCAGCGCGTTAATGAGTGCCTGGAGGAAGATCCCGCCACCGACAATATTTATATACGAACGGGCAAAATCATAAATTTCGCCTTGAATATTCAAGAGTGATAGCAAATGTCCTCCGAACAGAAGAAAGATTCCGCTCAGGACCAGCCCCACGATAAGATTCAGCGTAATCGCATTACCTGTCACTTGTGCTGCTTCACTTAACTTTTTCGATCCAATATATTGTGCTACTACAATCGCAGCACCATGTCCAATGACTTCCAATACAAGGATAGCGATAGAAATAATCTGATTGGCTGCTCCAACGCCGGAGACCGCATTATCGGATACCGAGCTGAGCATGAGCGTATCCACGCTCCCCATCAACATAAATAAGAAGAGTTCCAGGAAAATAGGCCATGTCAGTCGAATCAGATTCAGATCCTTGGCATCAGAACGAAGGGACTCTTTGGTTGAGGATATTGCTGTCATTTTCTCACCTTTCCCATGTGGGCTTTAATTCTTAGGGTATGTTAGCACAGGTAGTTTGAAAATGCAGTAGTTTTGCGAAAATAGTTGAAAGTTTTTTGTAATACCATAAATAGGAATTTTCAACGTTTTCATTAAGCCTCGCTTCCATACAACTGCCAGAGGTTTTAGAAGACAAAAAAGGCCCCTCCCCACTCGCTTTTAAGCAAGTAATGGAAGGACCTTGGGTCCTCGACTTTTTAACCTTTAACAGAACCCGCAGCAATTCCCTCCACGATTCGATTACTCAGGATGAGAAAAGCAATCAGGATCGGCATAATGCTGATCATCAGCGTCGCACCAATGGCTCCCCAATCCGTTGTATATTGACCGATAAAGTTCTGTACCCCCACGGTCAGGGTCTTGTATGAATCCGTACTGATGAACGTGTTAACAAAGATGAACTCATTCCAGTTATAGATCATGTTGATGATTGCCGTTGTGGAGATAACCGAAGCTGTCATCGGCAAGATAATCCGAAAGAAAATCCGATGCACGGAGCAACCATCCATCACGGCGGCCTCTTCCACTTCACGGGGAAGCGCGTAGTAGAATCCCAGTAGAATCATAATGGTAATTGGCATATTAAAGGCAATGTAAGACAAGATGACTGACAAAGGATGATCTGTGAGATGAAGCTTCAGGAACAAGCTGAACAGTGGGATCAACGTGGAGTGCACAGGGATCATGAGACCCACCATGAATAGCCCCAATACCAATGAACGACCCTTCCAGCGCATACGTGTGATGGCAAAGGTCACCAGACTGGCAAACAGCACTGTGAACACCACCGAAACCACCGTAATCCATACACTATTGAAGAAGTATAAGCTGATGTTTCCCTCTGTCCATACCTTGACATAGTTTTCCCAACGCGGAGTAGCAGGAAGGGAAAAAGGCGCCATGTCGAATACTTCCTGATTATTCTTAAGCGAGAACAACAGCAGCCATACCAAGGGCAAAATTTGCAGCAAAGCGACCAGGGACAAGAGGAAATATAGTAGAACATAGCCGAATCTTCTCAACCATGCCGAACCTCGGTCTGTCCCCGGGTAAGTTGGCAATCTAACGGCCGTATCCGTCTTCACCGGGATGGACCTCCTTTCATTTCACTAGGGCGTGTCTGGAAACTCCGAAGGTGGCAGATTTTGCCGAATTTTCGTTCCAAGCAAGGAAATTTTCCGCAGGCGTGCCGGGGGCACGTCAAGGGAAAGTGACGCAGCAGGGGGCGAAAAGGCGGTAAAAGATGCACTTCAGCGAGTTTTCAGACACGAACTAGCGTCAGGAATACTGGATCGTATCTTTGGATGCTGTCGCTTTACGAAGCAGCCAGGTAACGAGCAGACAGATCAAGAGCAGGAAGAACCCTACAGCACTGCCGTAACCAAAGTCGAAGCTACGGAACGCCTGACGATACATATAGGAGGCCATCACTTCGCTGGAGCCATTCGGTCCGCCATCGGTCATCACGTAGATAAGATCGAAATACTTGAGTGAGCCTACCACAGCCAGTACAATGGTCACTTTGATAACCTCAGTAATAAGCGGCAGCTTGATTCGAAAAGCGATCTGCCAAGGGCTTGCCCCATCAATCCGGGCTGCTTCCACTAGGGATTCCGGGATATTTTTGAGGGCCGCATAATAGATCAAAATATAGAAGCCTGCATACTGCCACAGAATCGGTACGAACAGTGCATATAGTACCAGGGATGGCTCCGCCAGCCAGGCTGGCGGATTACTGAAACCGATCGCTTCCAGAAAGGTGTTCAGCACACCATTGCTGGGATGATAGATCTTCAGCCATAACTGGGCGATCGCGACCGAAGACAGCAGCATCGGGATCAAATATATTTTGCGGAACAGATTGGCACCCTTGATCTTGCCTGACAGCACCAAAGCAATCATCAGATAACCGATCAGACTCAGCGCGGAGAACAAAGCAAGCAAAAAAGTATGATTCGCACTCTGCCAGAATGTTCCGTCCTGAAGCAGTCTGGCGTAATTATCCAATCCTATAAAGGTCATTGCACCGATCCCATCCCATTGCATCAAACCATAATACCCGGTGAGCACGATCGGGATGTAAACCAAGACCAGCAGCAGAAGCAGTGCAGGAAGCACGTACATCGCAGCAACGAGACGGTTGGACATGACTTTGTCCATCACATTATCCTCCCTTCAAGCGTTCAAGCACGTGTACGTCAATTGCCTTTATCAATCGCTGCCTGATGATTCTTCACAAAGTCCTCCGGTGTTACCGCTTTGCCAAACAATGCCTGAATCATGTCCAGATGTGCCTGAGCGGCTGCCGGTTTCATCTGCACGTCTGCAAAGAGTGTGAGACTGCTGGCCTGATTCAATTCGTTCAGCAGGTCGATGTAGAGCTGTGGCAGCTGTACTGCCGCCGTATCCACTTTGGTTGCCGGGATGACGCCTGCTTCCGTCACCGAGCTCTCACCCCATTTTTCCACAAAGTATTGCACGAACTTCTGCGCTTCTTCCTTCACTTTGGAATTCTGGGCCACGAACAGCCCTACGCCTGGACCACCTACCCAGCTGTTAATATCGCTCTTGCCATCTTCCATCGTTGGGAATTTGAAAAATCCGATCTTGTCCTTGAATTCCTGCGGGATATCCGGGTTGGTCGTGAAGTTTGGCAGTTCCCAGGTGCCCATCAGGTACATGGCAGCTTTTTCGTTCATGAATTCCGATTTACCCTCATCGTTGGACAACCCATTGAAGCCTTTGTTGAAGGCATTCATATCCACCAGCTTTTGTACCTCGGCAGCAGCTTGAGTCAGCGCAGGATCGTCAAACTTGCCGGAGCCATTGATCGCTTTTTCCAGTGCATCTCCACCTAACCGATTCGCCAGATACATATACCAGAGTGAGCCAGTCCAGCGGTCTTTATTACCGAGTGCGATCGGCACCTCACCGTTCTCTGTCAGTGTCTTCAGCACACTCAGGAATTCATCGTACGTTGCTGGCGGCTGCAAGTTATATTTCGCAAAAATGGCTTTGTTATAATAAATGGGGGAGATATTTAACTCGATAGGCAGGGCATATGTTTTGCCATCTATCGCATAAGCTTCGGTTGTTCCAGCGATAAATTTCTCACCCAGCGAGTCGCCGAGCAGATCATCGAGAGGTGCGAACAGATTGCCCTTTACATAAGGCTCTAGAAATCCGGCAGCCCAAGTTACACCCACATCAGGAAGTTCATTTGATGCGGACAGGATTTTCAATTTGTTCTTGTATTGTTCATTCTCCAGCACTTCCTGCTTAATGGTCACATTCGGATGATCCGTCTGATACTGCTTGATGATATCGTTGACCAATTTATTTTGCTGTGCAGAACTGCCTGCTGGCCAGAGGTGCATAAATTTGAGGGTTACTTTCCCATCTGTGCCGTTGCTGCCCGTTTCACCCTCTTGATCCGAACTTGAACTGTTACATCCGGATAAAATTACGGCGAGAACCAGCGTCCATGACAGAAGTATGGCCATCGTCTTTTTGCTCATAATCCCAACCCCCTTGGTTTTTTCGGTTAATGTAACCGCTTTAACCAAATTGTAGCACGGGCCTATCGCCCCTATAAGACCAGAATAATTTGGAAAAACTCCACTTTTTTGAGGTTATTTGTTATCTCGTTCAGATAGGGAATGCCGATATTTGCTTGGACTAATCCCCTCAAGACTTTTAAATACCGTAATAAAATACTTATCCGTCTGATACCCCACCTGTTCGGCAATTTCCGAGATCGGCAGGGTCGTCTGCACAAGCAACTCCTTTGCCCGCTGAATGCGTTTGCGAGTAAGGTATTCACTAAAATTGATGCCAATCTGTTCCTTAAACAATACGCTGAAGTAACTGGAGTTGAGATGCAGTAAATCAGCGATTTCACGCATGGTCACATGTTCACCCAGATGAGTATCCACATAGGCCAATGCTTCACTGATCTGGCTATTGAGTCTCTGTTCCCCGCGCTCCTTAACATCCAGCAGCTTGGGGTCAACCATTTCTTGCATCGTTTGAATACGTCGCTGTTGTTCGCTAAACTTCAAGGCCTTTTCGACGGTCTGCAGCAATTGTTCCTTATCAATTGGTTTCAACATATACTCCACGACACCCAGCTTAATGGCCTGTTGGGCGTACTGAAAATCGGCATGTCCTGACATAATCAGGACGACAGGTTTATTTGTAAAATGCTGAATGGCTTCAATGAGGGACAAGCCGGAGAATTCCGGCATGCGAACGTCCGTGATTAACAGATCTGTTGGCTGTTTTCGGAGACACTCCACGGCCTGGGTGCCACTCTCCGCAGTCAGGATGTGATTTCGTCCTGCCGACCATCCTTCCAGTGTCTTGCGAATACCCTCTCTTGTACGCGGCTCATCATCAACGATAAGGATTGTTTTGTCATGAATCATATTCACCCTCCGTTCCCTTGGGAATCTCAAAGCAAATGACGGCCCCTTCCCCAACCTGACTTGTTATGGAGAGCTTGCAACGTTCACCAAGTTGGCTGCCAAAGTAAAGCTTCAGTCGCTGATGTACGTTGATTAGACCTACACCTGTCCCCTTCTTGGACACAGCCGGCCCGCCATGTAAAGCATGAATAACAGATTGAAGTCGTGATTCATCCATACCCGGGCCGTCATCCCGAACCTCAATGCGAATCAGATTCTTGTCGGTCGAAACATCCACATGGATGGTTATCTTTCCCGGTCCCAGTTTACTTTCAATGCCATGGAGGATCGCATTTTCCACCAAGGGCTGTATAAGCAGTTTTGGAATGGGGACCTTACGAACCCCATCGCTCAATTGAATCTCCCATTGCATTCGATCCCCCAACCGCATCTGCATAATGCGAAGATACCGCTCTGCGTGTTCCAGCTCGTCAGCAATCGTGACCCACTCATCCTGCTGAGAGCTGGAGATCGTGTAGCGGAATAATCGGGACATCGCCACAACCATCCGTGCCATCTCCTCGTCTCCCTTTTCCTCAAGGGACCAATAGAATGCCTCCAGCGTGTTAAATAGAAAATGGGGGTTAATCTGAGACTGCAACGCCTTTAACTCCGCCCGTGACTGCATGACTTCCTTCTCATGAACTACACGGGTCAATTCATTCTGTCTGTAGACCATCTGGTTATACACGTTGTTAAGTTCATTAATCTCCATCGTAGCGCTGACCATTAGATTGGGCCTCATGGCTCCCGGTTGTGCACTACGCATGGCCCGCATCAGGCGTATGAGCGGACGTGTAATCATCGTGGAGAGAAAGAAGGACATGATCAGGAACAGAACAACACCAATGATTCCCGAAACGAGAAGCGCCGTCCTCAAGATGGATACCCCTTCCGTTGTCTCCCGCAGCGGAGTCAGCACAGCAAGTGTCCATCCCGTTAATTCAGACTTTTGCCGGACGACGATATAGGATTCCTCTCCGTCCTGCACGACTGATCCGCTGTCCAATATGGATTTTGGATCGAGATTAATCTCCAGATCGGAAGTCACCACTTCGCCTGCCCCATCCAAGAGCATGATCGAGTCCTGCGAACCATCTGCCCCATTCGAATCATTGAGTTGAAAAAAACTGCGCTGCATCCGCACCACCACATATCCCCCATGTTCGAAAGAATGATCCAGCAGGTTAATCCGCCGGATAGCCAGAAGCACACCCGGATCTTCAGGGTCAGCGCCTGCCCATACCAGTCTGCCTTTGCCTTCATCCGCCAGGTTGATCCAGTTGCGCTCCACTCTGAGATCGAGAGATCGGTCATCCATCGGAAAGATGCGGTTATAACCCGTAGTGTATATCTCCATACTTTGCGCTCCATTGATGAAAGACTGATAGCTGCCTGCAATCTGCAAGAGGGCTTGGCGCTGATTAAAGGTGGCCGGGTTGCCTTGCTTCTCATCGCTGAGCAGACGCTGCACATAGGAATCATCCGCCACCTGGGCGGTCAGTGAATTCACTTGTGCAATGAGTGCATCCAATCTGCCGCTGGCTTGGACGGCCGTTTGATGAATATGTTTCTCCGCATTGCTTTTCAACAAAGCAGCTACCCGATCATAAGCCGATATGCCTGCGAGCAGCAGAACAACAAGCATCACCATAACGAAACCAATGAAGATCTGATTGCGGAGTGAGTTGAAATGTCCTTTTTTCCTATGCAACTTCCCCATTCTCCTCTCTTTTCTGCATGTAAAAGAACCCACCACTTTACGCCCGTGCTCTTGAAGACTGGGTACTAACGATGCCGGATTTATCTACGTATTCAGTTTTTCTCGTTAAAGCGCTTGCATAATAAATCTCAATCTTCTTCTCTTCTAGTCTTTGTTTATCGATTAAACTAACGACTAAAAAATAGCATAGTTTTACAGGTTAATCAATCCTTCTGACAGTTCCCAAACGTTAAATGACAAAGATCAAAAAAAGAGAGGGGACTCTTAGAGTCCACCTCTCTTGGTTCATATCCCATTCACACCTATTCTTTTCTTTAGCACAACTTCAGTTATTTTACAGACCCTTGTGTAACCCCATTGATAATCCACTTCTGTGCGAACAGGTAGATGATAATCATCGGCAGCAACGCGAGCAGGTAGGATGCAAATGCAAGGTTAAACTCGGTATTAAACTGCCCTTGGAATACATACTGTACAAGCGGCAACGTGTACTGCCCCGGATCACTGATAATAATGAGTGGCAGCAGGAAGTCGTTGTACGTCGACAGACAGGTCAGAATACCAACCGTGGCACTGATGGGAGCCATGAGCGGGAATATGATTTTCCAGAACGTGCCCCAGGTTGTTGCCCCATCCACAAAAGCCGCTTCCTCTAGCGCTACCGGAATGGACCGGATATATCCCACGTACACAAAGACGTTGAATGCCAGACCGTAGACCGTGTGCAGCAGGATCAGACCTACCAGGTTTGTCATCTCCAGCGATGCGGTCAGCTTAACAATCGGCAGCATGATGATCGGGAACGGAATGAACATCGCACTGACGAAGTAATAATAGAGTCCTTTGAAAAACTTGCGCTTCTCCATATTTCTCGCAATCGCATAGGCCACCATAGAGTTACTAAGTAACGTCAAAAGCACGGTTGAGGCGGTAACGATTGCACTGTTACGGAACGATTGGAAGAAGTTCGTCATGTCGATGGCTCTTGCGAAATTCTCCCAGTGAAGCGTTGTCGGAAGGGCAAAGACCGATTGGGCCATCTGCTCCGGATTTTTCAAAGCAATCGTAACGGTCATATACAAGGGGAACAGGATAAACAGGGTACCCAGTACAACGAGCAGCATAACGAGCCAATTGATTCGTGTACGGCTTCTCATTACAGATCCATCTCCCTTCTTTGCAGGAACCGGATTTGCAGAATTGAAATCACCGCAATAACGATGAAGTAAATAACCGAGTTCGCAGATTGATATGCATATTCGCCGCCTTCAAATCCTCCGGTGTAGATCAGATGGGAGATGGACTGCGTCGCCCGTCCGGGACCACCGTTGGTCAAGGCTACGATTTGGTCGAAGACCATAAGTGAGTTTTTCATTGCCAGCACCATATTAATGGTGAAGAACGGGGCAATAAGCGGGAATGTTATGCTCCAGAATTCACGCCATTTGCCTGCACCGTCGAGGTTGGATGCCTCGTACAGTGTCGTTGGTATCGTTTGCAGACCCGCCAAATATAGAATCGTATTCAGAGCCACGGATTGCCATACGGCGACAATGACGATACCGATCCAGGCCAGACTTTCGCTACCAAGTATGTTCGTAGATAGCGCGTTAATGCCCAAATTTTGTCCCCAGATCGGGAATACGTTGGAGAACAGGTAGTTAAATATGTAACCTACGATCAGCACACTCAGGATATTAGGCAGGAAATAGATGCCGCGGAAAAAGTTACGGAACTTGATCTTGGCATTCAGCCCAAGTGCAATGAGCAGGCTCAGGATATTGGTCAGGATCGTTACCACGATCGCAAATTTGAACGTAAACCAGTAGGCGTTACCTACATTGTCGTCCTGGAACAAGTTGAAATAGTTTTTGAAGCCAACAAAATCATACTCTTTCCCGAATCCGTTATAATTCGTAAATGAATAATAGATGCCCTGGAGGGCCGGCAGTGTCATAAATACAAAGAACAATACTACCGCCGGAACCGTCATCCAGTAATAAGGTGCGATACGCTTGTTCATACTCCATCCTCCTTCAGACAAGGCTTAGCGTCGATTGGCAACCTTGTCCCATTCTTTGTCGAGTGTATCTAGATAGTTGTCGATGTTTTGGTTCTGCAAAAAGGACTGTACGATGGAATTCAGCTGCACCGCAGCCGGAATATAGTGATCGGCAAAGTCTACAACCTTGCCCTGCTCAATATAAGGCATCAGTTCCTGCACGGCAGGATCATCTTGCTTCACATCTTCGACCGCAGAGAACAGCGTCTGTTCGTCAATGTATCTTCCGATATTTTCAGGCTTTAACAAAAATGCAATAAACGTCTCTGCCTGCTCGCGATTAGGCGTGTCTGCCGCAATGGTAAACAGAGAGTCGATCCCGTTCACCAGCTTAATCTCGCTTGCATCGTTGCCCGTTGGGAATGGGAAGAAACCGATGTCTACATTTGGGTTCGCTTTACGAATCTCTGAGATGGCCCAGGTTCCCTGGATGTACATGAAGGCTTCACCGTTAGCAAAAGCGCGGTTACCGTCCGAATAAGCTTTACCAAAGTTATCGCCGTGACCGTACTTCATGAGCTCCAGCTGTTTCTCAGCAACCTCTCCGTATTTCTCTTTGAACGTTACCTTGTTATCACGCCGCTCTTGGTAGAAATCAATACCGACCAGATTGGAAGCCAGTGCATTGAACGGCAGACTTGTCTGCCAGTCATCCTTGTATGTGAAGTAAAATGGAATCTCACCTGCATCTTTAATCTTTTGGGCGGTCGCGATAAGTTCATCCCACGTCTTGGGCACGTCCAATCCCATTTCCTTAAACAACGTTTTGTTGTACATGATGCCGTTTGCATTCGTCGCGTAAGGAATACCCGTCACTTCGTCCATACCTGTGAGATCATTAAGCATTTGTATGTAGTTCGGATCAATCGTCTGGAGTAAGGAGCTGTCCGTCAGATCGGTGAAAATATCACTCTGGGCCAGGATTGAATACGTATCCGTTGCCCCCATGGCCATAATGTCCGGAATATCGTTTTTGACGACACGGGTCTTCAATACGGTCTCCGCATCTGGCGGATTCACCTGTGTCACCTGAATATCGTCATGCTCCGCATTAAACGTTTTGATCAATTCGTCAAAGGTTGTTTTGGCTTCAGGCTTGTTCTGGAAAAATTCAATCTGCACTTTGCCATTCGCGCTATCCCCACTGGTACAGGAAGATAGAAGTACAGCCATCATTCCGCATAGCAACATTGTCCCGAGAGCCTTGGTAAGCGTTGTTCTCATGTTGTACCTCCCTCAGCTTTAAAAATTGAACTAATGTGATTTACACGGTGTCACTCCGATTGCAGTACCATCTTCCGATCGTTGTTATCCCCAGATTTTTTTGATTCCCTTCCTCAAAGGGAAAATCCGGTTTTAGCGTATGCTTTCGAAGCAGCTTTCTTTCAGAAAGCTTTTAGCTTCGCTTCTTCAGATTGGTTCTGCACTCTCCGTGTTCGTGTATATCTTAGTTTCACTTTATATACGTAAGAATTTACCCATTCAAATGGTGAAATAACCATTTGGTTAATCCTTCCAAACTAACTTCAATCTGAATGGATGATATAAGTCTTTATTATTTCTAAAACGATTTCGGTAAAAATGAATCAAGGCATTTCTTCCCATGACTCGAATTGGGCATAACAAAAAGGACACTGGATGATATCCAATGTCCCTCATTTAATAAGCTTATATTCAGCACTGTAACGCTTTTATCCACGTTACGAACGTTCTGCTTTCGGCAAAGCATTACGTAAACGCTTGGCTCGATAACTCTGATATGCACGAATCAACATGCCGATGATGATCATGACCACACCGATGTTAATTGCAACATCAGCGAGATTCAAGATACCGCGTCCGGACGGAAATACGAGGAAATCCGTTACCCGAGCATAGATAAATCGATCGATCGCATTTCCTAAAGCCCCGCCGACCATAAAACCCGCGCCAGCTTGCATCCAGAAACCACGAATCTCACCTTTACTCCGGTAATACAGCATTCCCGCTATGAACAGAACAGCAATCACACCAAACAAACGTGCATTTCCCTGAAACATGCTGCCCGCCATTCCACTGTTCTCATAATGCTGTAACTGCATGCCGGAGTCACCCAGTCTCATGACGTCGCCAACCTCCATATACATCCTCACTGCAATCTTGGTCCCCTGATCCACCAAAGTCACCAGCAGTGCTACAAAATAAAACAGCATCGTGCTTCTCCTCCTGCCTACTTAGCGATAACTTATTTTAACTTTAAGAGTTTTGAGTATATTAGGTTCCCTTCACTTTAACACAGCCTATATACGGTCTCCAAATGAGCCATCTTCAGCCACACCCATAACGTCCACTAACATCGTCCAGTCAGCACTCGGAAGGTACTATACCCATTCATGTCGAATGTAGACATCAATCATATATGTAAAGGAGCTGCCTGTAATTTGAACCTGACCATGACAGAAAAATTAAAGGAAATGCAACAGGAAGAAATGGACTTGGTATTTGGCACATTTGATTCTCAAACAGCGCTTAACCTTGGCCTGCATCTGGTTGAAGAAGCGAAGCGTCGTTCACAGGCCGTGACGATCGACATTACCCTGAAGGGACATCGTCTCTTTTTGCATGCGATGGAAGGCACTCATCCCGACAATGAAGACTGGATTCGACGCAAAAACAACGTGGTGAATCATTTCTCCTCTAGCTCTTGGCATACGGCCCTACGCCTTAGAAACGAGGGCCAGACCCTTGAGCAAGACTTCAATCTGCCAACATCGGACTATGTACTGGCTGGCGGCGCTTTCCCGCTGATTCTGGAAAATGAGGGACCGGTCGGCACCATTACAGTATCGGGTCTGCCTGATGAGGAAGACCATGATCTGGTCACGACAGGAATTCGCTCGTTTTTGTTGCAGCAAGAATAGATTAAACGTGTAAAAAGGCCCACCCTGATCTATATAGTAGATCTGGGTGGGCCTTACTATCCAAAGCAGCATGCTCAGGACGGATTTTTGCTTTTCATAATATGGTACACATTGCTAAAGCTACCGGAGAGAATACCGGTAATCGGAAATATGGCCCAATTGATATCCCACCGTTGATATACAAAGCCTGTGAACAAGAAGATGGCTGTCGCCAGCGGCCATACAATCGCTTCCACGGCTCTCACAACCTTGACTTCTTGCTTCTTCTCTGCCGTCAACTGGTGCTTCTCCAGCAAGTTCGTGTAAGCCCCCTGAATATTTCCGTAATATACAAACAAGAATACTCCTACTCCAGCCATGACCATAAAGGCAGATACACCATAAGAGGCGTAGTTATCATTGATAGAGGAGGCTGCGAAAATAAACACAGGAGACAGAATGCACAGGCACACACCCGTAATGATGGCTATACGGTAAGTCAGAGCGAAGCTCTCCCGACTATGCTGAATACTCATTTTAAGTGTATAAGGAAGTTGGAAGCCCTTCTCCATATAATTGAAGCGTTCCAGCTTCATGCCACTGTGAATGAACATGCCTACCGCAATGGCAATCAGCACGAACATGCCGATCAGGCCCAGTACAGCCCCCGTTTCCACCGAACGGTTGGCAGCTGAAGTGGCATAGTTCTCAAATAAAGTATCCATGAAAATCAGAAACGCCACACCCAACGCGCACAATAAAACACCCAGCCCGATCCAAAATCCGGCATTTCTTTTGGCAGTGGTATATGCGTAGGCTTCTTCTTCCGTCAGCACAGGTACTGCCTCTTCCGAACTGACTGGCTCAATACCGAGTTCCGCAGTTAACTCCTCGATATTACCAAATTCCGAGATCACAATGCCGATGGCTTCATTCTCCGACTTGCCTTCCCGCTTCAATTCCAGGTACTTATCTTCCATTCCCGAAAGTAGCTCTTGCTTCAGATGCTCCACCTCGGGTGTCTTCGGCAGACCAGCAAACATGTTCTCCAGATACACCATAATTGTCTCCATGTTCCGTCACAACTCCCTGATAAATAGATTAACAACCTCCTGCGTAACCTTCCATTCCTCACACTTTTCTCTGTAATAGTCGAGGCCGGGCGGCGTAATCCGGTAATAAGTACGACGCTTCCCCAGGCTGTTCTCATCCAGATAAAACGATTCAATATAACCGTTCTTCTCCAATCGGGTGAAGGCCGAGTATAATGTCGTTTCCTTCATGACGTACTTTTCCTCTGTCAGCTGTCTGATGTTCTTGGAAATCTCGTAGCCGTACGACTCCCCTTCGAGCAGCATGTAGAGGATCAGCGTATCATTGTAGCCACGTATAACGTCACTGCTGATCACAAAAGATACTCCTCCTCGTTACTTCATCTGTCGTAGTAGTTGAAGTATAGCACAATTTACTACGACAGGTGAAGTAGTTATTCAGAAAATGGGCAATAAAAAATCCGTACCTGGGATAGGCACGGATTTTCTTCTTTTTCCTGCATTTAAATTCCTGCGTTTATTGGATCGCTGAGAGAACATCCAGCAACATGGATTTGAACTTCGGCCGATCAATGGCCTCACAGACGCGTACATTCGGCTCTTTGCCAAAACGTCCGTTAATATCAACCACACTGTATCCCCGTGTCAGCTCTCCTGCCGCTTCGACATCCACATAATACTGACCCGACTTGGTCATGATGGATTCATCTGCTGCAGCAGCCATCAGCAACGTATCGGGATGAGTGGTGCCATTCAGCTTATGTACCGACTTGTTGAACTGCATAACCACTTTGTTGATAGCGGTGAAGAAATTGGCACCCGATGTACCCAGAGCCGCAATCTCTGCATGATCGTCATCGTCCATCACTGAGTATTGGGTACACATCTCCCAACCAACCATTGTGATCGGAATGCCCGCATGCAGTACAATTTTCGCTGCTTCCGGGTCTACGTAGAAGTTATACTCCGCCGCCGGGGTGATATTGCCCAGTGCATTATTCGTTCCGCCCATGATGTACAGGTGAGCAATCTCTGGAATAATCGTTGGGTCTTTCTGGATCGCCATGGCAATATTGGTCAGCGGGGCAATTGCCAGCAGTTCAATTTCACCTGGATGTGCATGCACCTTCTCAATGATAAAATCAACCGCATGCCCGCTCTCGGGACGCTGATCAGCCTTCGGGAAATGCGCGCCGCCCATGCCGTCATCGCCATGCACGTCTTCCACTGTACGGTGCTGAGCTTTACCGTAGGCCATTAGCGGTCGCTCGCATCCTTTATACACAGGCACCTTGCCGCCATGTCCAGCAACCTGGACCGTGTACAGGGCATTTTCAACCTCTTGGTCGAATTGTACGTTACCGCCCGTAATGGTGATACCTTCCACCTGAAAGTGATGCAATGCCGTCAGGATCGCAATCGTATCGTCTCCTGCTGTATCTGTATCGATGATGACTCTTCTCATGATGCCGCGCTCCTTCTTCCGTTTATATAGTACATTCTATAAAACACTATGTCTTATTTTACATCAAAAATGTACCGATGACGATGGAAACGCCGATGATAATCGAGCGCAGCAGCTGTGCTACCGCCATATTTCCTCGTGCAATTTCGTCACATACCCGCATTTTCGGAATCAGGAAATCAAATATAATATAGACCAGGCACAACACAATAATTCCAAGCGCCGACCACAGCAGCATATCCAGCCACGAATGCGTCGAGAAAGACACCATGCCTACGATAATACACAGTCCCAGCAATTTGCTACCCATATACATGCCTGCCGCCTCGTTCCCTTTGGCGATTTCCTCACTATCGTTATACCGGGTCAATTTGCTAAAAGCGAAATATCCACACACCAATACCACCAGCAGAATGCCTACACCCACCGCAACATTCAGCAAGTTCAATCCCAAGTTCTCCATTCCTTCTCCTCCTCATCATTCATCCGTTCACGAACTGTAGCCGCGCAATAATAGGCCATATCTCCGGTTACTTTCTCCCCGACCCGTGGTAACAACCCCGCCAAACGCCCACCGATAACAAACACCCCTGTAAGCAGATAACCGCTGTATGCGCCATCTTCCGTTTCGATCACGGCCTGCTCCATCGGAACCAGCTGCTGATAGATCTTGGGCTGATTTTCGTAATAAGCTGTAATCTCTTCATCCTCTTCTGTCGCTCCAGTTGCAAGATCGGATTCCAGTTTCTCGTTAAAGGAATACTCTATATTCTGCTTTCCAAAGGCATTGTCCGTTCCTCCATCCAGCAAAAGAGTTCCTCTGCCTTCGCGCCCCCAATAACTCTTGGCTACATATGGCATGGCGTTCAGCTCGAAGGGTTCAGCCGAAAAATAGGTTGGAAGCAGATATCGGGAAATCACGTCCATCTCTGTATCATCAAAGAGGGTAAACCCGCAATATTCCGGGGTTTGCTCATTACGCTCGTAGAGCGACCAGATCGCCGCCATGAAACCTTTGCTCTGCATGAGCACATGCTGAACGGGATTCATCAGGCCCAATCGTCCCTCCCGTACAAGATCAAGAAGCGCAGCCCCAATGTCCACCCCTGTTGTCTCATCCCGATCATCAACCAGATATTCCAGTGGATAGAGGCGGTAGAGCAGATTAATCTCCCGACCTTTATGGTAAAGCGCCTCTCCCGGAACAATCTCCAGTTCCTCCAGCGGGGCATAACAGGCTTCGTATCCAGCTTCCTGACAACGTCTCATCAGGTACTCGGTATTCGTTCGATCTTCGACATGTTCCCCAAAAGAAGTGAACGTCACGGGGCCCTGTAACCCCTGCGCTGCATAGAATTCCAGCCACATTCTGAAGCATTCCCGAATACACGTATCCATCTCCGCAGATGGTGCAGTCAACGCAGCATTTCCTGCAAGGCCGACCAGGATACCTTCCAGTGCAGCTACCTCTGGGATACCCGTAGGGGTGTCCGTATTATTTTCAATACACTTCGGTCCAGTCTCTCCAATAATCCAGTCCTGGCGGGTAATCCCTCCAGTCACCATCTCCATACGCGCCGCCGGAATAAGCCCGGGATGGATACCCAATTGATGCTCCAAAAAAGAATCCGGCATATATTGCTGGATAAATCGCATCACTTTACAGTAAATGCCGTCTAGCGCCTCGGCTGCGGCACGCAGCTCTTGTACCTCCGAGGGAGAATAGACCGTCAATGCAGGCACACAATACTGCTTCCCATACATTCGATGATATGGAATCTGTTGTTCCGTTTCGCCCTGAAATACTTCTTCGTGACTAAACGGTAGTTGAACCAATTGCCTCATCCGGTTATCCTCCCGAACTGCGGAAGAAGCTACCAAAGCCGCTTGATTTAGACTTGGATTTGCTATAGGAGCTGTTACTGTCCTTATTGCTTCGATACGATGACCCGCCATAGTAGTAGTGCCCACTGCTGGAATCATATTCACATCCGGTATCATACTCCGGGTCACATTCATCATTGTTGCTGCCGCAACCGGATAACACAGCAGGAACCGCCAGCATCAGGGAGAAAGCAACCAGCTTCGCTTTTGATCCGGGTTTCGATGCTTGCCCCCGCTCTTGCTCACTCATCACAGATCCACCTCTTTCATATAAAACAACACTTTCTTGCGATCCGCATCCAGCACGGAATACAGGAACTCATACGTCTTGCCATCCCGAACCATGTAATGGTCGAGCAGTTGCTCGGCAAGCTCCATCGTATAGGTGGATGACGCTGTGAGTTCCAACTCCTGAAATGAACTTCCATTCCACAACATATACTCTGCACTGTACATGGAGGACATTTTGCACATCGCCAGCGCAGCACCCGCAATGGCTGCACCGTACTCGTCCGGCATCTGTTGCTCATACGCCGTCACGTATACTGCATGTTCCCGCCCATCCTGGCATTCATTGGACAGATGCGCCCAGAGTTTGTTTTTCACCAAGGTGGCATCCACCAGTTTGCGCATGAACAGTTCATCTCGTGTGACTGAAGTCTGTTCCAGCACCCCCGTCTCCGCCTGTCGATCATCCGACCAACTCCGATACGTCAATGAATAATAGATACCGATAACCTCCCTTTTTGCGAGCTCTTAGGTGAGCCGTTTCAATTCATACAAACGTATTTAACGCATGTAGAGGTAAAAAGTTCCACTAGTGAATCAATTTCACAATACCTTTAGCTGCTTCAATCAAGTTGACGATGCTACATTCGTGCTTTAACGCTCTCTTGGCTAACACAAGGCGTATGGTATTTAACCCCGGTCAAAAAGGCCGGAAATGATTCTCCGACCTCGCTTGTTCCATCTTATGCTCATGCCATTCTGACTTATAACTCAGCCCACTGGGCCAATATATCATTGTATTCAGTGGACAATTGCTCCCGATCATTCCAGATTTGTTCCAGTTCAACCGGATTGTTCTGTACGGTTTCCAACTGTTGGTCCAGTACCTGAATCTGTGCCTCAAGACGAGCCAACGTCTGTTCCAGCTTCTCCGCAGACTGTTGGTTGCCATTGCCACTTCTATAGTTCGATGCATTTGCTGCCGAAGGAGTCAACGCCTTACCTGATTCAGTAGAAGCTTTATAATCTCGACTTCCATCGGTAGCCGCAACAGTGGAACCGTTCATTGTCGAGGTTGTTTCTGGTTTCTTCCCTGATGTATGCTGACTCGCTGCCGCCGCACGAGCTTGCAGTTCAAGCTTCTTCTCCCGATATTCCTCATAGTCTCCCAGATAAGAAGTCATCTGACCGTCCTCCAGTTCCCAGACACGGGAAGCGAGGCGATTAACGAAGTACCGATCATGTGAGATGGCAAGTACGGTTCCTTCAAAATCAACCAGCGACTCTTCCAGCGCTTCTCTGGATGCGATATCCAGATGGTTGGTCGGCTCATCGAGCAGCAGTACATTGGGTTTGCGTTGCACCAATAGAGCCAAACGCAGGCGCGTCCATTCCCCGCCGGATAACTGTCCCACAGAGCGGAATACATCCGCTCCATAGAACAGGTATCGAGCCAGTATTCCGCGAGCCTCTCCCTCTTCCACGCCTGCTTCCAGACGGAAGTATTCGAGCACGTTCAGCTTCGGATTCGTGGGTTCCTCCTGTTGAGCCAGATACCCCACATCCACACGCGCCCCCCACTCCAGCCTGCCCGCATTGGGTTGCTCGTCTCCAAGCAACAACTTGAACAGGGTCGTCTTACCGGAACCGTTCCGACCAATAAGAGCAATCTTGTCGCCATATTCCAGCAGACCCGAGATCCCGCGTAGAATTGCACGCTCGCCATAACTCTTCTCCACTTGTTCCAGGACCACGACCCGTTTACCTGTTCGATCCGTAGGACGCACATCGAAATCGGCATTGCGCCGCTCCAATATGGGACGCTTCACCTGTTCCATCCGTTCCAGTGCTTTGAGCATGGAAGCGGCCCGCCGAAAGAACTTTTCATTGCCACCAACTCGGCCCCACTCCTCCAGCTGGCGGATCGTTTCCTTCATTTTTTTGATCACCTTCTGCTGCTCCTTGAACTCCTCGAATTGCTGCAACAGCCGCTGTTCTTTCACTGCCATATATTCCGTATAGCCCCCCGCTGCCGTTAGCGCCTCACCATCCTCCAGCTCCAGCGTTCGATTCACTACCCGATCCAGAAAGTAGCGATCATGCGAGATCAGGACAATGGTACCGGAGTATTCTCGTAAAAATCCTTCCAGCCACTCCACCCGCTCCAGATCGAGATGGTTCGTGGGTTCATCCAGCAATAACAGATCGGGTTTTACGATCAGCTGCGAGGCCAGCACCACCCGGGTCTGTTCCCCACCGGACAGTGAACCGAAGCGCCATTCATAATGCGCCTTGGCGATATCCAGACCGTCCGCCACCTGATCAATGCGGGCATCCATTTCATATCCACCCTCACGCTCAAACTGATCTTGCAGCGCCGCGTAGCGTTTGAGCAGACGCTCCAATTGATCTGGGTCTGCTGCACATGCCGGATCGGACATCTGCTGCTCCATTTCCTTCATTTGCGTGCGACACATCATAAGCTCCTTGAATCCAAGGCTCAGCACATCCAGTACGGTATGGTCATCCAGTCCTTCCGGAACCTGAGCTACATATCCCATTCGTGTATCTTTTTTAATCATCAATTGCCCTTCATCCGGCTTATTCAGCCTTGCCATGAGGCGCATAAGTGTGGTCTTTCCGCTTCCGTTGCGGCCAATCAGGGCGACCTTGTCACCTTCCATAATTTCAAACGTAATGCCGTCCAGCACCAGATGTGCTCCGTGGTATTGAGTCAGTTGTTGCGCGCTAATCATCATCATAATAAGGTTCCTCCTATGGTATGGAAGATCCTGACCGCAACACAAAAAGAGCCGCAGGAGGTTAGCTCCGCGGCCCTTCAGAATTCAAGCAATATCGCTTATCGTCCGAATGAGGTCAAGGCAGGCATCTTCTCGCACATGTTAACTTCCGTATATTCAAAATTGGACAGACTTCTCCCGTTGGTCAGAAAAGTATGAACAATGCCAGCCATAGCAATCGGCAGCTGGCTAATACGGTTGTTAAGCATCTCGTGATTCACCTGTCTTCACCTCCCTTGTCATAATTAATGTCAATATATCACAGACGAATGCATTCCTGCAACCATCCCAGCGCGCAATTCATCCTAACTGCACAGCAGCTTTACTGCTGAATCTAGTTCCCGCCCCGTCGCCGAAGCATCACATCTCTGATCGCCACTGTAATAAGTGTTAACATTCCCGCAGTACCGAGTGACACACCGAGCAACGCATATCCGATGCCATTCCAGCCGCCAATATGAATGCTGATCATAATTACAACGGCACCGCCAAGCAAGGCTACACATGGCAATATATACTGAACCCATGTTATTCGCCGTCCTTGTAAACGGTAAATCAACCATTCAATCAGCAGCAATGCGAGCCAAACAAGGAGTGTCAATATAATAAGACCTTTCACTCATGCTCCCCTCCTTCTTCACACATTCTCCGAATACATATTGACGCTGAGCATTCTGATACGTGTAGATTTTATCACATAATGAAGCCCACTACTCACGATAAATGAACTTCGTGAATAGTGGGCTTCAGGGAGGCTCCGAGAGATGCAATGAGAATCGTTCTTCGGGTGATTTTCCCCGCCAGCAGGCTTAGTAAAGGCTCACACTTTCAGCCTGACGCTGCTCATAACGCAGCCCTTTATACAAGTCTGCTTTGCCCGCGGAATTGAACAGATTCATTTTATAACGAATGACGTTCTGAGCCTCAATAATGCAGTCTGGATAAATGGCATTAGGGTCCCATAATTCCGTAGTGCTTAGAATTTCACGAGCTTTATTGAAGTATGCATGTTTCATATCGCTGGAAATATTGATTTTACAAATACCTAGTCGAACGGAGTCGGAGACCTCCTGATCAGGGTTTGCAGACCCCCCGTGCAGAACAAGAGGGATGTCTAGCAATTGATTGATTTCCCTTAGGATTTCCATTTGCAACTCTGGTTTAATATGTTTGGGATAGATGCCATGGGCTGTACCGATGGCTACGGCTAACGTATCGATCCCCGTACGTGTCACAAAATCTTCTGCCTGGGCCGGGTCCGTGTAAGTTACCACCGATACGCCGCCTTCGATAGAGTTACCGGTCTGCCCAATCGTTCCCAATTCCCCTTCAACAGAGACGCCGACAGCGTGTGCAATTTCTACCGCCTGTTTTGTAATAGCCACATTGTCTTCATAAGGGAGCAGGGAACCGTCAATCATGACAGAGGTGAATCCACACTTGATCGCCCGGATGATATCTGCAATGGACCCGCCATGATCCAGATGGATCACCAGTGGAACATGACTGGCATGTGCACGCTGGCGGGCATATGCGAAAAACTCATCCGTCAAAAATTCAAGTTCCGTGGGGTGGATGGCGATGATCGCTGGAGAATTGGAATGTTCGGCCTCCTCAATCACCGCTCTCAAAAATGTACTATCTGCCACGTTAAATGCTCCCACCGCGAATTGGTGTTCCTTGGCTACTTTAAGCAATTCCTTCATCGTAATCAACATGAGATACATCTCCTTTGGATAATTAATTTGTAAGCGTTATCTATATGAAGGGTGCTACTCCACTTTGAACACAATGTCATCGAAGGTTACGCTTTCGTCTTCGGTATCGTCGAATTCTTCATCCATCGCCGTAACTGGCTTCTTTAATAAAGATAAGGTTACACCGCAGATTCCGGTTCCTATGAGAAGAGATAACATAAACAGCCATGGATGGGTGAAGAGGGGGACAACGAATAGTCCGCCGTGTGGCACTGGAGCCTCAACGCCCCAGATCATAATCAATCCACCAGCTACCGCTGAGCCGATGACACAGGAAGTCACCACCCGGATCAGATCCCTTGCCGCAATCGGAATGACACCCTCCGTGACCATGCAGATTCCCATCGGAAATGCGGCCTTTAACGACTCCTTTTCTGCTGCCGTATATTTGTTTCTCGTCAGGAAATACGATAGGGTAATCCCTAATGGTGGAATAATGGAGCCGACAAACTTGACAGCCTCAGGCCCATAGATACCTTGGACTAACATCCCATCAGCAAATAGTGACATCGTTTTATTCACAGGCCCTCCGAAGTCAAAGGTGGCCATCAAGCCCAGAATGGCACCTAAAACAAATTTGGATCCTCCCTGCATCGATTCAAGCACATGGGTAAGACTGTCCTGTAACCAGACAATCGGTTGACCAATGACCAGAAAGATACCCAAACCAGAGATCAGTGTGGCTAGAAACGGAATAACAAGAACAGGCATTAATCCTTGCATGGACTTTGGCAGCTTCACATATTTACGGATACCGAGGACGACATAACCCACCAGAAATCCGCCCAGCATGCCACCAATGAACCCCGCTTGAATCTGACTGCATATAAAACCAACAATTAATCCTGGAGCAATTCCGGGACGGTCCGAGATCGAATAAGCAATCGCTGCGCAAATTAAAGGGACCACTAGCCCCATGCCCCAACCGCCGATCTGATTAATCATATACGGAATGGTACCCTCCGCCTTGCCCACATCAGCTCCTCCCAGAATTTGACCCAGCGCGATACACAACCCTGAAGCAACGATCAGAGGAATCATGTAGGAAATGCCTGTTAACAGATGACCTTTGATGACTGAACCTGCGTGATTGGATTTTGCGCTCATCGCCCTGCCTCCCTTGTTATGAGGATACCCCTAAAGACTGCTCCACCTTTTCAATGAATTTAATCGGGGCTTTAATGACCGTCTCGGTTTTGACTCGAATGATCCGTTTGCCTTTGAACCTTTCTTCTCCACCGATTTTGATATCTGCAGCCACAATGACAACATCAGCTGCCCCGATCTCTTCCCTGGAAAGCTCGTTTTCTGTTCCTATGGTGCCTTGGGTCTCTACTTTGATCTCATGACCACGCGCTTTTGCACCTTTAATCAATTTTTCCTTGGCAATATAGGTGTGGGCAATACCAGCAGTGCATGCGGCTACGGCTACAATCTTCATCAGAATCCCTCCAAATGATATATTGTGCTCCATATTAAAATCATAAATGGCTATGTTCTACGATACGCTCTCCCTGCTAGCAAACAGCTCCATAATCTGGACCGGGTCCGGCTCATGCATCAAACGCTCCAAAACCTCTTCATCAGCGAGCATACTGGCAACCTGGACCAACAGCTTCATGTGGGTTGTATTCCGATCTACAAGCCGTACAGCAAACAGAATAACGACATGGACAGGTTTGCCGTCCAGGGTCTCCCATTCAAGCGGGTGCTCTGTTCGCCCGATGGTGAGGGAGGTCTTGAGGACCGCCGCCGATTTGCCATGAGGGATCGCTACGTGGTTCTCCAGGCCAGTCTGACCCTCTTCCTCTCTTAAATAGACGTCCTTGATAAACTCTTCTTTGGAGGAAAGGGCTCCTTCCTTTGCCAGCAAATCCGCTAATTCCTCGATGGCTTCATCTTTGGTTCGTGCTTTTAGATCCAGCTTAATCAACCGTTCGTTGATAATCTTGGTTATATCCATAATCTTTCTCCTCCTGATCGTGCTTGGACTGTAATATCTCGAAAAGCTCCTGGGGTGTAGTTATTCTCATGATCTGTTCATACATGCGCCTGCACATCAACAAACTCTGTATTTCTATCAGTAACTCAGTTAGTGGCCCATCATTAAAGAAAGCGATTACAATTTCCAGTTTACATTTGGCTGTTTCACCTTGAATGACGTTAAAACCGACGATCGGATTAACGTTCACCTCACCGCGAATCAGGAAAACCGACAAATGCTTATTCAACTTGGCCTCGGCAAATGTCCGGTTTTCCGGATTAGCATCTACGTGTTGGAGTATGGATGCACACAGCTTCAGACTGGATGTTGTACCTTCTGCATATTGTTCCTTCGTGTTCGTTTCAATCTGAACATAAGATGGGTGGAAGTACGCCCTGAGCAGCGGAAACGAAAACACCCTGTTTTGATGTTGATTCAACCTCTCCTCGTTAAACTTCGCCTTGATCAGGCTGACATCCGTGTCATTTAAAAGGGCCGAGACATACACAACTGGCAAGTCATGATGCTCCAGTTTCACGGTTGAAATAATCAGATCAATATCCGTCCAATCCTCCATCCGCTTGAACCAGCTTGTCGAAATGACATCAACGACTTCCCATTCGGGAAATGAACGATTAATCCGGTTTTTCAGCAAGTGAGATGTCCCTATTCCAGTGGAGCAGACCAGAATAACTCTTTTCTTTTTACTGCTTTTCTCAATGGATGCCTGAAAATAAAGGACCAGGTAACTTATCTCGTCATCACTAAACGAATTCAATCCGCAGGCTTGGGCCATGGGCAGCATCCCCAAACGGACCAGAGAGAATATCTCGGCATACGCCTCACGTATATCCTCCAGCAGAGGATTATTAATGGAAATGTTGTATTTTAGACGATTCAGCATCGGTTTGAAATGAATGATCAGACCCTTGTACAATTGTTCGTCTGTTGTGAGATCACGCCGGATCATCCCGGATACAGTCTGAATTAATTCCTTGACCATCGCTTTAGACTCTGGACAAACCTTGTCCATCAGACCTGACAACTCAAGATTAAGGGACGGAACACTCATGCCTGATGAAATCAGATATTGATAGATGAAATAGATCTCTTCACTTGGTAATTCCAATCCGCATAGCTCACTGATTCGCTCGGCCATGGCTTTTGCGATGGAATGCACATGAGGGTCAGTTACGGGATGATCAGGAATGCCGTCAGCCAATCGAATGACCTTGCCACTCTTCAGTCTGCGGATACAAATCAGCAGGTGAGTCAGCAGGTTGATGTAATATGGATCGCCTATGGTATATCCTAATTGCTGCTCGGTTTCTTCCAGAATACGTTGAATCCCTTGAACTGAATCGCAGCCAAAATGTTCTATCAACTCAACCAGTGTGTTACCATCAATCCGAGATTCATGCTCTTGTTCTCCCGCCCGTTCTTCACTCACAAGTTCATGAATGAGAGAAGCCATGGCTTTGCGAATGTTAATCTCTGAACCGATCAGACGGGTACCGAGCTGGCTTTTTTCCAGTCGGAGCTGAAAGGGTTCAATTCGTTCTTCAATGGCCTTGAGATCATTCACAATCGATGCCTTGCCGATAAAGTATTCTTCTGACAGCTTGTTAATCGAGGTTTCCTCAGGAGAATCATATAATAAATTTGTCAATATTTTGATTCTCCTCGCCTCTACAGAAAGGGTTGTCACCACCCTTTTTCCCGAAGTCCATTGCGTTCTCCTCAGCTCCATCGTCTGTTCCTGAGTCAAAGCCAACGCGATACCTGTTCCCGGCTTCCGTTCGAGGCGAATTCCGCGAATATGCAAATTGTGTTCCAAGGCGTTTAGTTCCCTGTAAATCGTTTTTTCCGACCAGTTCATGTGACCGGCTATTTCTTTGACCGGAACGAAATCCCTACGCTCCAATAGAAAATTCAAAATCTGATATTCCCTCGCAGATAGCGCTTTCATTGGGGATCACTCCTTCCTTACGCTCACAGCATAACACTCGTATTTTTTTTGTTAAATACTAAAATATGTCCATTTCATTCGGGTCAAAATAATATACCCCCCTGGTGATCGCTATCTGAGCACCTGTTGATTTTGGTATAACGAAAAGGCTCCTGATCGGAATACCTACCCGATTAGAAGCCTTTTCGTCTCTGTTATCGATCCACCGACTGAATGTGTTATCGTTGCTGATCCTACCCTTATGGCTCAAGTTGATTTACCGGAACCTCAAGCCGTCTATATCTGAATACATATAACTTCACTTCAACCAGTTAGCAAAAAATTCGCGGTATCCCTCTTTCATCTTCGTGCGCGAAAAAGCACCAAATGCATACTCCCGGTTGTCTTCTGACACACTGCGCGGCGCAGCCGCAGCCATGTTCACGAGTTCAAACCAGTTGTCCTCGTTGCCTGCAAAGGCATGCGTGGATCGAATGTGACCGTAGCAGGCATGCTCCGGTTTCACGACCATTTTGCCCATCGCCATCGCTTCCGTCAGCGGCATTGCAAACGTATCAAAGGCCGAACAGTTCCAATACACCTTGGATGAGTTCATCAACGTAAATATCTCATCCTGCGTGAGCGCGAACTTCAGCTTCACGTTGGCAGGAATGTCGTACTTCTTCATGGTTTCCTTATAGCGAACACCGCCGAACACCATGTACACTTCCTTGTCCGGGTTCTGCCGCGCATATTCCAGCACCATATCCGGTCGACGATTCGCTTCATCCCTACCAATCCAGAGCACCCGATTATGCACGACCTGGCTCGGGTCATAGTGTCGGTTCGCCAGCTCTTCGCTAAAGCCAATCGGGATGACGTTCACGTCATGTACGCCGAAATTGCGGCCCAGTTCTGTTTTCAAAAACTCGGTCTGCACAATTGCTTTGTCGACCATCGTATAAAATGGCTTCATCATCTCATATCCCGTTAGCGCGGGATCGGGGAAGCTGTGCGGGAACAGTACACTCTTGGGTAGGAACATCTTCAAAAACGTAAACCCGGATACAGTGTAGATGACATGCTCTATATTTTGGCTATGAATCTGGTCCAGCACGATATCGTAGTTCACCAGGTCGCCTTTCTCATGCTCATAACCCGGCAACCAGTCGTATCCGCTGACATGACGCTCTGGCGAGATGAACACAATATCCACGCCCAACTCCAGACCAATCTGCTTCAGCCGATCCGCAAATACGCGTGGCCCTTGAGCTTCTGTGAATTGAATTTTACGCATAACAAGTCCGACTTTACGCAAGCTTCTCACCCCTCATTTCTATTCCTCGCACATCCGATTCATGCACTGTTCCAGCGTCGCTGTCGTCTCAAGCCACTGGTTATTCAGCTGTTCCTTCGGCCATACACAATCCTCACTTCTCAGGTCACCATCAATCAAACGCAGCATCCAGAGTGAGAATACAATAGCATAGGCGTCGTACCATTCTGCAAAAGAAACCCGTTCAATCTGCACGCCTAGGCTCTCTAGTTTGTTCAAATAAATGTCTATGACCCGCTCTCGCAAAGCAGGCGTAACCGTTCTGGGAAACAGCGGATGCGAGAGATCTACCAAATGGTACATGTCCCACAGCGGCGTATTCAGATGGGCATGCTCCCAGTCCAAGACGACCAGCCTACCGTCCACTTCCGCCAGATTCCCGGGATGCAGGTCTCCGTGACACAGAACGGTAGGAAGTTCCTCCTCTGCTGTGAGAATCAACGTGGCAATCTTGTCCCAATCGGATTCGGACAGCTGTATATCCAGTCTGGATATCAGTTCATCGGTAGATTGTCTGTGCATCTGCAACTCATCCAGCATCGTGCGAATGGGCGGTTTCTGACCTACGCGTGGCAGCTCACTCCAATCCGTAACAGGCAATGCATGCCATGCTGCCATATGTGCCGCTGCATCAAGCATCGTCGCTTCTTGCGAATCATGCACCAGTTGCCCCAGATCCTCGTAGATCATCCAGCTCTGTGCCGGTGCGATGGTAGGGTCCGACGCTGCAATGAGCTGCGGATAAATCGGTGGCAGGCCAGACATCACACGCTCGTACATCCATCGTTCCCGTCCATGCTGTGCAGGATTCGTCAGTGGTTTGAAAATATAACGTTCACCGCTAGGAACAGTGAATCGCTCCACATATCGTCCGTTCATTCCTTTATACAACTGTTCACGGCTTGTTATATAGTGATCATTCAGCATTCCTTCGGGCGTCACCCAGCTGTATGCATCCATCTCATCTTTCACGCAATCCACCATCCGTTTCGTTCTTCCTGCTGCTCCGATGTTGATTTCTATTCATCATACGTTGCCTCTCTCAAGCCTGCAAGCTTTGTTCGTAAGCGCTTATTCCGTGTCTCCATTTAGAGTTTCAAAATTGCTTGTTGCATTTTAGTTAGTAATCACTTACTATACGATTATGAAGAACAAACCTCATGTGGATAGTAAAAAGAAAGATATTTTACAAGCGGCGATGCGCTTGTTTGCAACCAAAGGCGTTGACGGCATATCCGTCAAAGAAATCGGTGACGCCGCCGGAGTAACCGATGCGGCGATTTACAAACATTTTAAAAACAAAGATGCCGTTGCCCTGGAAGCCTTCACCCAATACTGCGTGGACTATACTTCACTGATTGACGGGTATGTTCGCCAGGAAGGTCCCGTGTTGGAACGCTTCAAGCAACTGGTGACTGAGGTTCTCCATCTGCATGATGAAGATCCCTATGGACTGCTGTTGATTTCACAGAATCATGAAATATTTATTGAAGCCGGAAGCAGTGATGATTACCGTCAGCCATTGGATGCGTTAATGGATCTGATCGATCAGGGAATGATGCGGGGCGAACTGCCTCAGCAGGATTCACGGCTCACAGCCGTTCTGGTGATCGGTGCGATTACACGTATGGCGGTCTCGAGTATGCAAGGTGAATTGCCAGAGTTGTTGGTACCCTACACCGGGGAAACCGTTCACCGACTCTCATTGATGTTGGGGCAGGTACCTCAAGAGTAGAACTGGAGAGGGCAACCATTCTGACCTCGCAGAACACCAAGTAAGGTTTGGGGCTACACGTTATAAAAAGAGAATCGTCAACATACCATCAGGATATACAGATGGATTATCGGGTCATACGTGACCTTTTCTTTTTGCACATGAGGTTAGTGTTCATTAACTAAAATAGTCAGGACGTGTCGTCATCATGAAGAAAATATTAATCATCCAAGGCAATCCCGTTTCCCCGAGTTACAATGGCGCAATCGCCGAAGCTTATCGTAAAGGCGCTGTGCAGGCAGGTGCCGAGGTTCGCATGATCACCTTGAACGAACTGGAATTCAACATGAATTTAAAGGGAGGTTATCGTAATAAACTGCCGCTTGAAACGGACTTGCTAGAAGCACAAGAGGCGATTAAATGGGCCGAGCATCTCGTATGGGTATTCCCAATCTGGTGGGGAGGACCTCCTGCCCTGCTGAAAGGATTCGTTGACCGAATCTTCATGCCAGGTTATGCCTTCAAGTATCAAAAAGGAAAACCTTTCCCGGATCAGCTGCTCAAAGGCCGCACCGCTCGCATGATCACCACGATGGATGGTCCGAGCTGGTACTACAAATGGTTCCAGGGTGAACCTGCACACAAAATGATGAAGATCTCCACCTTTTCTCTGACAGGCATCAAACCTGTGCGCATAACACCTGTAGATCTGGTCGGCAAACAGTCCGAGGAACAGAGAAAGAATTGGTTGGATAAGATCGAACAGCTTGGGCGGAAGATGGGGTAACTGAGTAGATATCTATCGTCGCCATGGTCAGTTATATTGTGTAAAAGTAAAGTTTAATCAAAACGCTGTTTGCTGAGTTTGTTTTGTATAAAACGATGCTAACTAAAACAGGTCAATCATGGGAGTATATAACCATAATTGACCTGTTCAATGCTATAAGGTTATTAGTAATTTCATTCGGTACTGGGTCGAATCTACTCATAGACAAGCGTTCCCCTTAAGAAGCATAAGACGTTCTATCTGGAAAAACGCCGTCATTCTCTCTTAAGATTCTAATTAATCTTGAAGCTGCACGTAAATAATAGAAATTTGTAGTGGATCCCGGAACTTTTTCGATTTCCTCACATTCCCCATCCGATTTACTTAACTTTATCTTCCCTAATGAGTTTTCATCAGGACCAAATTTATACACTACAAAATTCTCTGTCTCTTCTTCTCTAACTAACAGAACATAAGTTGCCAAAATTCTACCTCCCTAATTATTCATATACACTATCTGACCAATTATAGTGCTTATAGAGGGTAAAAAAAGACCACAACACGGGCGGCTAGCTCATATTGTGGCATTGTTGGTTGTGTATTTTACGGCCTAATCTCTACTGTTGTAAAGGATCTGCTTATTATCTTGTAACCATTTTCTAGCTTCTTCACCTACTAGAATTTTTGGTTGTTCTGGCGTCCCAATATTGATGCTTTTTATAAAAGCCTCATCTAGCCCCCGAACCCCAGTTAATTTAGCTCCTTTTAGCAATACTCTTTCAAACGTAGCTAACCGAAAATCAGCATTAAAAAATATTGCATTGCGAAAATCCGTCTCATCAAAAAGACCAGCTACTAAATTAGCATCTGATAAATCTGCTTGAACAAACACCGTCTCAATACATTCACTATCAGAAAGTCTAGTAGCTTTAACATTGGCATTTGTGAAGTCCGCATAAGAGACATTAGATTTACAAAAGTCTGCCCCTTCCAAATTTGTAGATATAAAAGTTGATGAATTTAGTAAAGATGAAGAGAAATTTTTGTGATTTAAGTTCATGCCATCAAAGGTACAAGCTGTTATATATGCTTGGTCTAATGGGTAGTGTGACAAATCCATATTTCGCAAATCAACTTCATCTATACCTAGTTTTTCGCCTTGTTCCCCAACAGTTTCAAGCCAAAGGCGGTGTGATTCTAATCGAGTCATTATTTCTTTAATATCATTTGTCATCCCTAACCCTCCTATGGATACCAAATAATCCCATCTGATATTCCGGCTTTTTTAATTGTTTCTTTTAACTGTTCAACATGTTCAGGAATCATGTCTCTTCTATCCACACACTCATCATCCCTGGATGAGTTTCGCTATAGCGATTATATTTTTAAGTTGTGTTTGTTTCCAAATACAAAATAAAAAAAGGTTAATTACGGTAATTACTACCACAATTAACCTGCTAATGAACCGCGATAACGTTATTTATGTTGTAAACTTAAAGGGTTTGATGTGCGCACAATCGAATTCAAAAATCTTTATAAGTGTATTACATCAGTTAAAACTGCTGTTGGATACTTAGTTACTCAGCACTGGGTAGCCCTACTACCAAAGAAAAATAATCTAATTCACTTCTTCGAACTCTTTCATTTTCTCAATTTTCACTCTGTCATTCTCTTCTTGTGGAATATGATTCAGATATTTACTTTCCCAATATTCTAACCTGTCTGAAGGGCCAAAGTTGGATTCGCCCCAATTCGTGTAATCGTATTCTATATTTAGGTTCCCTTCAGATGTAAGCTTCATGGTTATTGAAAACCATGGATCCTGTCCTTCGTTTAAAAATAAATTTTTCAACTCATTTGTAACTTCAAACAATTTAGTCTCTAAATGATTATATTCTTCTGAATTAACATTGTATCTATTTAAAATATCAAGAGAATAAATATACTCTCTCCCATTTTCAGGCTTAAAGAAAAAAAAGACTCCGCCTTCTCCATTTTCCACTTCACCATTAAAATAAAAGTCCTCCCACTTAACTGGTATCATTTGATCTATGATTTCTGCAATTGTTCTATATAATTCGTTCATTTTTTGTTCCATTAATTAATCTCCGACTTTATGTAATATTCGTTTAGTAACTGGTCATTTGTTACCAATTCGATAGATAATTTTTAATGAATCTGGGCTCACATAATCAGTAATAAGATGATAATCTGTAAATTCCACTGTTACGTTATACTCATTTTTGAAATATTCTTTTGCTATGGGAGCGTCTTTTTTTACAATATTATGTAATTGAACATCCATTTAGCACTCATTTAATATTAACCCTTTATTGGTCTATTTTTCTCTTCGTTCTAAACCTTAGATCTAGGAGGATAACCTTCACCCGTCCACTTTCCTGCTGAATCGCTTCATACTTCGTAATAAACCATCCCTACAAATTAATACAGATTAGGATTATCCTTGTCTTGTAAGAGTCTGTTTGAACTAATAGAGTGTACGGCTGCTTCTACCTTACCTGGATAATACATGAATATAACAAGCACCTGAGGACAATATAAGTACAAAACTTAAAAAGGAACTAATCGTTCGTTTCATCTTGATCAGCCCCTTCTTACTTGAATGGATTGATGATGGCCACAGCGTAATCTTCCAAATCGCCATCACTCAAGAGAACATAATCTGCCGAAGAAAGTTTGAACTTCGTGTAATCATAAATCTCTACGAACTATCAATTTTGGAAGAGATCCAAACTACTTACTACTAGATAGTTATTCATTCCTGTTTCATCATCATTATTAGCCATTTTCTAGCTTCTTCACCCAGTAAAATAATTGGTTTTTCTTGGGTCCCGATATTGATACTTTTTATATGAGCCTCTCCTACACCTTTAATATTTTTTAATGTCACCCCTTTTAATAATGTTTCTTCAAATGTCGATAAACTTATATCTACGTCTTCTAATTTTGCATTACTAAAATCAGTAAGATAGAAAAGTGCATTATTCAACTTACAATCTATTAAAACTGCATTTTTAAATCCCACCTCCCAACAGTCACTCTTACTAAATCTAGATTTTTTAATGATACAGTTAGAAAAATCTGCATATCTAAGATCAGATTTATAAAAATCGCAGTTATTTAGATAGGCATTTTTAAATGTCGATGAGCATAATAACGATGTATGAAAATCAATGTTTTCCAATTTTAATTCATCAAAGTTACATTCTATTAAATATGCTTGTTCAACCAATTTATTGGATAAATCTACTCCTCTTAAATCCACCCCATCTAAATTTAACATTTCACCTTCTTCACCAATTGTATCAATCCATTTTTTATGAAGTTCAAATTCCTTATTGAGATTTCCTTCCATTTCCACACCCCTTAAGGATACCATATTATTTTATCTGCTACTCCTGCTTCATCAATTGCTTTCTTCATTTGTTTAATATGCTCACCTTCCATTTTTCTTGTATCGATAATCACATTATTTCCATTATCAAATTCTTTTTGAAGCTTTTTCATACCTTGTTGGACAGTAAAAGCACCCTTTTTGGGATTTGTTATAGGAATCCCATTATTACCACTTGGAAAAGATTCAAAGCTTTTAACGTCCCACTTTAAACCTGATGATGTATCAATAAATTCTGCTCCATTTTCTCTTTGAGGATCACGTATTAACCTCCCTAATTCACCTCTTTCTTCTACTGCTAATCCAACTTCTCTTTCCCTTATATTTTTTGGCTCTATTTTTCCACTACTTGCTGGATCACGAGCTAAATCATCTAATTCTGTTTGATTTCTTCCTCCAGAATAAGTACCTTTAACGGTACCCCCAGAACTCTTACTCGACTGCTCTCTCTTCGCTTTCGCGTCCTTAATAGTCTGTTTCACTTTGGCAATTGCCGGATTGGTCCCGCGTCCTTTATAAGGACCTTTCCCTCCAGATAGACTTCCAGTGACCAGCCCGATTCCGGCAACAATTTGACTCCATTTCAGGGATGATATCATCATCTTGGCGTAATCGTCAGTGACGGGCTCTCCCGTAAAAGGATTCACTCTCAGTTCTAGTGCTTCAATCTGTAACTGGATTAGATCCTGATTCGGAGGCTCGACAGCTCCCATCCCCTGACTCAAGCTGCTATTATCCAGTTTACCCTTGTCCTTCTCATACGCCTGAAGGGCTGTCTGATCTGTCACGCCCTTCTCATTAACCGGTAGCCACATATGCCACTGCGAATTGTACGCCATCCGGTATCCTTTATCACTAGGACTATTCGCTGCTTTCAGCCCGATAGACATCGTAGCTACGGTACCTGCCACTGCCGCCCCGCTCATCTCATCTGCCTGCTGAAAACGGACACCAATGTCTCGAAGTTCCTTCGCGATGTGGGTCAAATGCTCCAGCGTTTCGATCATGCGGGGCTGGGTTTCTTCAAATCGTTCTAAAAACCGTTCTCGCACCATCCCGGACCACATCGATTCCATCCAGCGGATCAATCGAATGAGTTCCTCGTGTGTATCTCCCATTCGCACGCGAGTCCGTTCAACCTCTCGTTAGGCTTCAAACAAACGCTCCGGGGTTACTTGTATTCTACTCATCGCGTTCTCCATCTGTCCAATGCCGGACTCTATGTCTTCCTTATCTCAACCTATTGTGCTCTAAACGTTTGGCATATTTCGTGCTTGTTTTAGCTGCACGTTCTCGCTTAATGTGGCACCTGTGCACTGAAATCATCTCGGCTGGAACGATCAGCATGGTAGAACACCACATCTCCATCCCTTAAAGTGAACGAGTTGCCGTAGCTATCTTCGACTTGACGCTGAAATCCTTCCAGCAACCATTGGTTCATCAGCGGTGCATGGATATATTGCAGATGCGGAGCCCCCAGGTTCCCTTCCTGGATCGACTCCAAGTTAAAGTTCACAACAATATAACCGTTCTTCAAGAAGATGGGTGACTTTGCATCCAAACCACCATGGGTACGCCCATACTCGGCCAGATTGGTTCCTGCTTGAACCACGGAAGGCTCGGCGGGCAGACTATATTCTCCATACCACTGCTGAATGGCAGCATTTGCACGAAGTACATCCGCACTTGCGTTCGTCGGAATATTGGTTTTAGGTCCGATAAACGTACGTAATTGCTCAGGCATCAGCAAAAGACTGTATCCGCCTACAGGGGTTTTCATTTTCGTAAATTTATCCCGGTAATACTCCTGATACGTCCGTTCACTCATCATCCCTGGATGAATTTCGCCATAGCGATTATATTTGTAGGTCGCCGTATCTCGTAGCTGTTCCGAAGGTACTTGACGTAACCGATCATTGAGAATGACAAACCGCTTAACTTGATCCTCTGCTGAACCTATACGAATAAAACTTCGCTGGTTCGTCGAGTAATACAGATCTACCGGTACGCGTGTTTTCCCATCTTTGCTTACAAAATCAAAGGTCGGAGTCAGGCGAATGCCGTCTCTGGGCCCGAACATATTGCCCTTGGTTTTGAAATCAAACTTAAAGTGATATCCCGTCTTCACAGCCACATTCTGATACCCTTGCAGCGGATGACTGCCTGGGCGAATCGGTACGGTGAATTGCGGTTTGTTCCCCCGCTTGTCTCCATCAATTCCCTGCGTTCCAGTCCAGTAACTGATCCAAGTTGGGGCAGTACTACCCTTAAACCGCCGGAAAACAAGCTCCCAGTTGTAATCTGCAATATCCGTGATTTCAAAATCGTATAACCTTCCAATGACCTCCACGGATACTTCGTCGCTGGCCAGATGATACGTTAGATCTGTGTTGGCATCGGGTTGGGCATTGCTCCTGGACATCGATTCAAAATCGGCAGGTGCATTCTCTGCAATATTGCGGAACTCCACCTGGTAATCTCCTTCGTCTACCCATACAGGCAGATAAAAGGTGGTATCGAGCACGTCCACCGGAATATCGATCCATGTACTCCGCGGGTAAAACTGTGTCCGGTCGGCACTGTACACGTCAAACGGAAACCGCACCTGTTTGATTCGATAATATTTGGCATAATCCCGATCCCCATATCCCGGATACGAGTTGACATCCAAATGCTGTCCGCTCGTGGGGATACGGACTGTGAACGGCCGCTCCAAAATAAGGGCAGACCGAGCCATATTCGGTATTGTTTTCTGATTATGAGGCTGATCGTCTGAAACAAGAGAATAGTTCACGACTGGCGTATGAACAGTGACTGTGTTAATCCCGTAGATTTCGTATTCCAGTTCTTCTTCTTCGGCATCAATACTTCCATCGGCTAATATGTAATTAATATGTCCTTTGCTGGTTGTATCCTTCTTGTTAGTCTTTTCGATCGGGATGTAGTTATATGGACTATACAATACGTCCTTCCCGATCTGAACCGGCGCTGGGATCTGTCCAGGCTGCGGACCCTCCTTGGCTGTGCGCTGCTTGTTCATGACCGTTTGACCCTTGAACACCAGGGAGTCGTTTTCGACTTGTACGTCCGGAACAGCAGCTTCGGCCACGGCCTGCAGATTCTCTTCCTCCATGGATGGTTGTCTTATTCCACCATCCTTTGTTCGAGAAGGCCCCTGCTGTGTGACTGGCTGCGGAGCAGGGTATTTGTCGCCTGTCGTTTCAGCCTGGAACTCTGGCGGTGTGTATCCCGTTGGCGTGATGGTGATCTCGCTTCCGGAGAATGCGTAATTCTGGAGCACCGCATCCTGGATGTTGTACACGCTCAGTTCATCAATCGTCCAGTAGGCGTATGGCCGTACCACTTTGTACTCCGGATTACGTTCATCATCTACTTCCCGCGGTATATCATAGATCGTATCCGTACCACCATCCGGTGTGGAAACCGTTCTTCCATCTTTCCATGTCAATTTCCATTTCTGATTTACTTTGACCGTATATTCGCATGTGCCGGTCATCTGTACGAATTTGTTCTGGAACAAATAATCTCGGCTGAAGACATTCCCGTACAGGCTTTCCGATGTCGGGATACCCTTCAGGACATCGAACATTTCATTGCCGCGCTGATCGGCTTTAATCATGCCACTGACGACCGGGTCCATGACCTTGCCATCTATGGTGCGCCCTGGAGCCGGTTGGGTACAAGTTGGCCCTCCAGGTGGTGGTGGTGTGCCTTTGGGCTTGTAGTAGAAGTACACGTAATAGACCGGGTACTGGCTGTTGTATATAAACTGTCCAGGATCTCCGGACTTTCGAGATAAACTCGAAGGATCTCCCTGCGTACTTTTCTTATGACCCTCATAGGTGTATTTATCACCAGGAGCGGTATGGGTGAAGTTGTATGTCTTATCCTTCTCCAGCTTCACTTTTTTGTCGGTGAAGCCTTCTACACCATCCAGACTTTGTCCTGTTGTCGTCCAGTGTTTGATTACAGCTTGTCCTTCAGTCGGTTCGAGTTCAATGGTAAACAACGTTGGGAAGAAGTATTTATAACCTTCTACTTTGGCTGCAAAAGTTTTCCCGTTACGTTCCTCCTCTTCTCGTCTATCAACTGGTTTCACAGCATCAAGATATCCATTTTGGACAATAACGTCCATATTTACAGAGCTGGTTCCTACGCCATTCACAGTACTCTTTTTTAAAGTGTATTCTTTCGTTGATGTTGCGAGCATGTAGTACCGTTTATTATTAGCCGCTAATTCCCCGGTTCTGGATGTATTAAATGTTTCATCTGCATACTTCCAATTAAAATCATAAGCTTTTGCACTCAAACTTTTGACTTTTCGGTTTGAAGCAAAGCTGAATTCATAAGGACCACCGTCTACTTCAGTCCACATTTTTGGACTTTTCCCTCTCGTCCAAACTCCAGAAGAATCGCTCCATACTTCAAAGTAGACCATTCCAACAAAATAATAGATATTATGATTTTCGGGGTCTTGAAAAAGTCTTGAACTTCCGATCGCTTCAGCTTTCCCCGGACTAAATGTAAAAATTGTGAGAACTGACGACAAAATAAGTACTAAGCTTAATAAAGAGTAGATCTTTTTTTTCATTAATCTTTCCCTACTTAAATGGATTTAAGAGGGCGACACCATAGTCCTGTAAATCACCATCTTGAATCATAATGTAGTCAGCTTGCTTTAAATTAAATTTAGTCCAGTCGAAATTCTGAACGTAATCCCCGTTTTGGAATTTATCCAATCTACTCAGCACCGGATAATAGCCAGTTCCTGTTTTGTCGCCATTATTTACAAACATGCTATCTACATGATTTCTACCTCTAGCAAAATCGCCTTTTACAAGTAAATCGATAGGTGTTCCACGCTGAGAACTCCGAATAGCAATAAAATTGTCCCCATCCTTTTTAACTAAATTAATACTATAGATTACCTGTCCATTTTGTAACTTAATCGGCAAATCACTTTCATTTATTACCTTAATGCCCGAATAGTTTTGACTCTTGATGGTCTTGAAGACATAATCAGATTTCGCATAAGTTTTAAAATCACTCAACTGTTTCTGCTTGAACTCTTTATCATCTGTACTCCGGAAGTCTTTGTTCCCAATCCAAACCCAACGGCCAATCTTGTCCCACTCTACCTTCTGGCCAAGTCCTTCACTCACTAGACGCAGGGGAACGAAAGTCCGGTTTTGCTTCAGAATGATCTGCGTACCATAGTCTTTCTTCTGGCCATCGACGAGGGCTGAAGTCTGCCCGATCG